>CAJXYV010000244.1 GCA_913063525.1 uncultured Verrucomicrobiota bacterium | reverse complement strand
GCCTCGCGCAGCTTCAGCGTGTGGGCGGGTGAGCAATTCACCCCGACCCAGGTCGTCGCCGGTCAATCTGCGGCCACCGCCGACCCCGACCGCGACGGTCTCTCCAACCTTGCCGAATACGCGCTAGGCGGCAATCCGAACGCCTACACTCCGCAGCCCGCCGTCACCTCGAACGCGAGCTCGATGTCCATCACCTTCCAGCGTCCCGCGCAGACCAACGACGTCTCCTACCGTGCCGAAACCTCGTCCGACTTCATCAACTGGACAGCGCTCACCCTCAATGTCCTCAACAGCGGCAGCGATCCCGAAACCGTCCGTGCCACCTACACTTATCCAAGCCCCAAGCCGGCGAAGCAGTTCATCCGCCTTCGTTTCGAAAAGTAGGGGAAAGGCTTATGGCTTGCCCGCAGTGCGATGCGGGATAAAATTCTACAGCTTGAGAAAATTCTCCAACAGGCGCTTGCCATCTTGGGTTAGAATCGACTCGGGGTGGAACTGGACGCCGTGGACGGGATGCGTTTTGTGTTGGAGGCCCATGATCTCGCCTTCTTCGGTCCAGGCGGTGATGTCGAGGCAATCGGGCAGCGTTTCGCGCTTCACGATCAGGGAGTGGTAGCGGGTCGCCTCGAAGGGGCTGGGCATGCCGGCGAAGACGCTCTTGCCGCTGTGATGAATCGGCGAGGTTTTGCCGTGCATCAGGCGATCCGCGCGGACGACATCACCGCCATAGACTTGGCCGATCGATTGGTGACCGAGACAGACGCCGAGGATCGGTGTGGTCGCGCCCATTTCCTGAATCAGCGCACAGGAGATTCCTGCCTCGGTCGGCGTGCAGGGGCCGGGTGAGATGCAAATGCGTTCGGGCTTGAGCGCTTTGACGTCCTCCACCGTCAACACGTCGTTGCGAAAAATCTTCATCTCGGCACCCAGCTCGCCGAAGTATTGCACGAGATTGTAGGTGAAGGAATCGTAGTTATCGATGATGAGAAGCATGGCTTGGGAAAAGCGGGTTAGACTTTGAACTAGTCTTTGAGAGTACGGGCGAGGGCGATGGCGCGGAGCATGCCCTTGGCCTTGTTGACGGTTTCCTCGTATTCGTAGGTCGGGTTGGAATCGGCGACGACACCGGCACCTGCTTGGACGTAGGCTTTGCCGCCTTTGAGCAGGCAGGTACGCAGCGTGATGCAGGAATCGTGCGATCCGTCGAAGCCGAAATAACCGACTGCACCGGCGTAGGCGCAGCGTTTATTTTTTTCTAACGAGTTGATGATTTGCATCGCGCGGATCTTGGGCGCGCCACTGACGGTGCCGGCGGGGAACGTCGCACGCAGCACGTCGTAGGCGCTGTGCGCGGGATCGAGTTCACCGCAAACGTTCGAGACGATGTGCATGACGTGACTATAACGCTCGACGATCATGAAGTCGTCGACGCGGACTTTGCCATGTTTCGCGATGCGGCCGACGTCGTTTCTAGCAAGATCAACGAGCATCAAATGCTCGGCACATTCCTTGGGGTCGGCGAGAAGATCGGCAGCGAGAGCGTCGTCTTCCGCCGGAGTCTTGCCCCTCCAGCGGGTGCCGGCGATCGGGCGGATGTCGATGCGGCCCTCGATCGAGCGGACGTGGACTTCAGGCGAACTGCCGACGAGAGCGAAGTCGCCGAGTTCCAAAATGAACATGTAGGGCGACGGATTCACCAAGCGCAGTGCCCGATAGAGATCCACCGCCGGGCGGTCGAAGTCGGTTTCAAAACGTTGGCTCGGGACAAATTGGAAGATGTCCCCTGCTTTGATAAACTCTTGGCCCGCGCGGACGATCGCTTCGTATTCCTCCTGGCTGGTGTTGCTTTTGGCATCGACCGGCTCGACTTGCACCAGTCCGTTGAGCGCGGGAACGTGCAGCGGACGGTTGAGAATTTCCACCATCGCGGCGATACGACCGCGCGCGGCGGCGTAGGCCTCGGCGGGCGTGACGAATTCGTCGAGGAACGCATTGGCGATCACCTGCAAGCGACGCAGGCGGTGGTCGAACACCAACAGC
>CAJXYV010000243.1 GCA_913063525.1 uncultured Verrucomicrobiota bacterium | reverse complement strand
TGGGCACTGGCGACCGGCATGTCGTAGGTGATCGGGTTCACTTTGGCGGCGTGGATGCGCAGCGGCGCGCAGCCGGGTTTTTCGCCGAGCGTCTCGATGTTGGCCCCCATCTGGCCGAGCGGAATGGTGATGCGACCCATCGGGCGCGAGGACAGCGAGGCGTCGCCAAAGAGTTCGGAGGTGAAGGATTGGCCAGCGAGCAGGCCGGCCAGCAGGCGCATGCCGGTGCCCGAATTCCCGCAGTCGATCGGCCCATCGGGTGCGCTGAGTTTCATTGACTGGCCGTGGATGCGCAGGTTGATCGGGCCGTAGCCCGCGAGTTCGTCGAGAACTTCGTGGCGCGCGCCGAGCGCCTGCATGGCATTGAGCGTGTTGACGCAATCCTCGCTGGGGAGGAAATTCCGCACGGTGCAGGTACCGTTGGAAAGGCCGCCGAGGATGGCGGCGCGGTGCGACATGCTTTTGTCGCCGGGGACGCTGAACTCCGCGTGGAGCTTGGAAATGGCTGTGACTCGGAATTCCGACATGAGGAGGAGTGAAAAAAGGACTAGATGATGGAGTTTAAAGGCAAGCGCCGTTGTTTGGCGGTGTTCAGCCACTGTCGGGCTTGTTCTTGGTTGCCGCTTTCGAGGCTGGCAAGGATTTCGCGTAGGTCGGCGATGGTTTCTCGGAGCGGTCCGATCAGGGCTTCGCGGTTTTCCGTGACGATTTCCGCCCACATCGTCGGGTTGCCCGCAGCGACGCGGGTGGTGTCGCGCAGTCCGCCCCCGCCAAAGCGGCCTTCCGACGGGTCTTTCAAACAAACTCGGGCCGCACTGGCAGCAATGAGGTGCGGCAAGTGGCTGATCCGTGCGACCAGTTCGTCGTGGACCGCGGCGCTCATCCAGGAGACGCGGCAGCCAATCATTTTCCAAAACCGCTCCAACGCGGCAGTTTGTTCCGCCGTCGCGCCGTTGTCATTGGTCAGCAGGCAGGCGGCGTTTTTGAATAAAGTGGCAGTCGCGGCGGCGAGGCCATTGCGCTCGGAGCCCGCCATCGGGTGGCTGCCGATGAATGCGTTGCTGCGACCTTTCAGCAATGGGCTGATCTGATGATGCGGCACGCGCTTCACGCTGCCGACATCAGTGATCAGGCAGCTGGCAGGCAGTCCCGTCTCCAGAGCGGAGAGCATCAGCGGGGCCATCGATCCGACCGGTACGGCCAAGATCAATAGATCCGCGTCTTTCACCGCCAGCGCGAGATCCGCGGTGGCATTGCCGATCCCGAGCTTCGTGGCTTCATCGACGGTTTCCTGCTTGCGCGCCCACAGGCGGACTTGCGGAGGATTTTCCAAGGCCGCGAGCGCAAGGGCCAGCGAGCCGCCGAGCAATCCTCCGCCGAGGATGGTGATGTTAGGGAAGTCCGTCTTCATGCAAAATAAAAAGACCGGGTCCAGTGCGTCGGACCCGGTCGGTGATCACTCAATCGAGTTTACCGGGATGGCAACGAAATTTCAAGGCACGCGGAAATAGCCCTTGCCCGCGCCGGTGTAGGTCGGGTCTTGGACGAGCGTGCCGCTAGGGATGTCGCGCACATCCACGACCTTGTTGTTGTAGGGGCTGAAGACGAAACCTTCCTTGCCGGGAACCTTATTCGCGACGGGGTGCTCGGCGCGTTTTTCTTCGAGTTGCGGCTTCGGCGGCTCAGGCGTTTTGGTCGGCGCGCTGGTCGTTTTCGGAGCGGTAGGCGGGGCTGCAGGTGGGGTGACCGTTTCCGTTTTCGGCTCTTCCGCAGGTGGGGTGGTTTCGGCGGCTTTCGCTTGGTCGCGTTGTTCCTGGACCTTTTGCTGATCGGGGCTGGTCACGGTCTTAGGCGCGTGCCGGCGGGTGGGCTTTTTGTCCTTGCTCTCGTCGTACGGGTAGCAGGAAGCCAATAAGACGCAGCCGAGCGCGGCAAGAACGGTGAAGAGGCGGGAGTTCATGGGGTTGAGTGGGAAAAGAGGCTAGGGATCGATGGTCGCCGCTTTCAATCGCGTGACCTCGTGCAGGATGATGATCTTCCTGCGCTTTCCGTCAAGCAAGGTCATCAA
>CAJXYV010000242.1 GCA_913063525.1 uncultured Verrucomicrobiota bacterium | reverse complement strand
ATGCCAGCTCAGGACTTGCGGCGGGCACTTACACGTTATTGCCGCGTGGTTATGCTGTGCTTCCAGGTGCTTATCTAGTGACACCGGTGACAAGCCACGCAGTCGGCACCGTCAAGACTGCCGATGGTGCCAGCATCGTTTCTGGCTACATCGCCAATGCATTTAATCCGCCTCTCGAGACTTCTATTGTCCAATCACGATTTGAAGTCGCTTCTGCTGCTGTCGTCAAAAACCGCGTTACTTACGCCGTTTATTCTGCCAACGATTTTATCAGCAAATCGGGCAGCACCCAGCTTACTCCTCAAGATGGTGGCTATGCGGCTTTTCAGGGGAATATTGCACTGCAGCTTGAGGGACGTTTGCTCGCTCAGTCCGCAGGGCGCGGTGCCGCGGTTGATATCAGTAGTTCGGCGAATATGCGCCTGATTGGCGGTAGCGGCATGGCATATTCCGATGCTCCTGTCACATTGCAGACGGATGTCCTCAACTCATGGGGGGTAGAGAGTTTGTTGATTGGTGGCACGCGTAGTCAGGAGGCTGGCGGCACGACCCTCAACGTGCGGACAAGCAGTCTGACCTTGGATAATCCGGGCGATCTATTTTCCAGCCCCGAAATCATTTTGGCATCAAACGGTGGGCTCGAACTCACCGAGGGCTCCTCAATGGCATCTGTCGGTAAAATGACCCAATCCGCCGACGCTTTGCTGATTCATGGCGATGGTACCTTGTTGCGTGTCAGCAGCGATCCTTCAGCCAGCCTGACTCGGACTGGCTTAACTGGCTCGATTTTGCCTCTGATGACGATTGCCGCCAATTCGAATATTGGGGCTCCATCGGTGATTTTGGACTCCACCTATGGCACGATTCTTTCACCATTGGCCAAGGTCCAAGCCGATACACTTCGCTTGAGTAGTGGACAAATCAGCGTGTTGTTTGATGACGCCAGGGGTGTGTTAGACGGCTCCGTTGTCACTCCTCATTTGACCTTGGCAGGGGTGACGCTCGACAAGGTCCAGCAGTCCAAGGTACTAACTCTACAAAGTTACCATAGCATTGACTTTTACGGCACGGGCAGCATCGGTGGAGCTGCGCTTGAAAAAATTACGTTGTCGGGCAGTGGCGTGCGGGGATACCAGCAGGGCAGTGGCGAAGTTCTCATTCAGGCAAAGGATGTGACTTTCGAAAATCCTGTGAATGGAGTGGTTTCAAGCGTCCCCGCGAATCAGTCCGGCGCTTTCACAATTGATGCGGGAATCATTCATTTGGGTTCGAATTCAATCGCAGTGGCAGGCTATCAAGACCTCACGCTCAATGCCAGCGATCGGGTTGTCTTCGGTGGAACTGGCGCATTTTCCACCACCGGCAATCTACTCGTCAACACGCGGTTGATCACCGGAGCCAAAGCGTCAACCTATACGATGAGTGCTGCCCAAGCCGTTACTCTCGCGAGCAGTGGTGCTAGTCCGACTCTGGCCAGCGATTTAGGTGCTTCATTGACCATCCAAGGTACTCGCGTCGCCGCTGATACGAACATTTTACTTCCTAGCGGTCAGCTGACTCTCCGCGCTACGGATGGTCCATTGGAAATCGGCGGCAATCTATCGGTTGCTGGGACTTCGCGGGCCTTCAATGATCTCACCCGATACTCCGATGGCGGTAGCATCATCCTAGAATCTGTCACGGGCGATGTGACCCTTGCTGCGGGTGGCAATGTCACTGTGGCAGCGGCAAGCACTGGGGGCAGTGCAGGAACGATCAACGTGCTCGCGAGTCAGGGCGCTTTTGTCAATGCTGGCAGTCTTCATGGGGAGGCTGGCATCGACGGAACGGCAGGCAGTTTCTTGTTGGATGTAAAATCCCTTAATGCTCCGAGTTCATTCGACGCGATTTCCACGGCATTGGATGGCGGCGGCTTTTACACCTCACGGAATTTCAGAATTCGCAATGGCGATGTCGTAGTCAATAACACCAACCGCAGCCATGAATTTACGCTTTCGGCAGATCAAGGCAGCATTTCCGTAACAGGAAGTATTGATGCTTCCGGTACGACCGGAGGCAGCATCTCGCTTGCGGCACATAACAATCTCACGCTGGCCGCCGGTTCAAATCTCAGCGTCGCGGCACAAAAGTTCGACA
>CAJXYV010000241.1 GCA_913063525.1 uncultured Verrucomicrobiota bacterium | reverse complement strand
AGGCGGCCGATGAATTCGGGGATGAGGCCGAAGTGGAGCAGATCCTCGGGCTGGATTTTCTCCAGTAGGTTGACGCTCGGGTCGTCGAGATCGTCCTTGGACGCGCCGGTGTGGAAGCCGAGCGTTTTGCTGCCGAGGCGGCGGCGGATCATGTCTTCGAGGCCGACAAAGGCACCGCCGACGATGAAGAGAATTTTCTCGGTGTTGACCTGGATGTATTCCTGCTGCGGGTGCTTACGACCGCCTTGGGGCGGGACGTTGCAGATGGTGCCTTCGAGAATCTTGAGCAGCGCTTGTTGCACGCCTTCGCCGGAAACATCGCGGGTGATCGAGACGTTTTCGGTCTTGCGGCCGATTTTGTCGATTTCGTCGACGTAGATGATGCCTCGTTCGGCGCGGGCGACGTCGAATTCGGAGGCCTGAAGCAGGCGCAGGATGATGTTTTCGACGTCTTCGCCGACGTAACCGGCTTCGGTCAGGGTGGTGGCATCGACGATGCAGAAGGGGACATCGAGCACGCGCGCCAAGGTACGGGCGAGCAAGGTTTTGCCGGAGCCGGTGGGGCCGAGCAGCAGGATATTGGACTTTTCAATCTCGACGTCTTTGAACTCATCGCCGAGCGCGGCTTGGTCTTGGCGCAGGCGCTGGTAGTGGTTGTAAACGGCGACGGAGAGCACCTTTTTGGCGTTCTCCTGACCGATGACGTGGTCGTTGAGCTTGGCGAGGATGGAGGCAGGGGAGGGAACGGTGAGCCCGGATCTTTCGGTGATTTTTTTACTGCCCTTCTCCGGGGGGGCGGCGAGTTCCTTGATGAGGATGTTGGCGCATACCTCGATGCACTCATTACAAATGTAAACACCGGGACCGGCGATCAGTTTTTTGACTTCGGAGTGACTTTTTCCGCAGAAAGAACACATCGTCAGATTTGAAGCGCGGGCCATGGGGTCGTTGGTAATGAGTGATGGTGGATTCCAGATCTACAGGAATCCGGGGAGTTCGATCAGGCGTCTGCCTTTTTGTCTTCGATGGCTGCTGCGACGGCGTCTGGCAGCTGCTTGCGGCTTTCCAGGATCTTGTCGACCAGTCCATAGGCCACCGATTGCTCGGCGGTCATGTAGTTGTCGCGATCGGAATCGTTTTCAACCTGCTCGATGGTCTTGCCGGTGTGATGGGCGAGAATACCATTGAGACGCTTCTTGAGGTTGAACATGAAGCCGATGGTTCGCTCGACGTCGGAAGCCGTGCCCTGGGCACCGCCCGAGACTTGGTGGATCATGACGTGGGAGTTTGGCAGGCAGAAGCGCTTGCCCTTGGTGCCGGCGGTCAGAAGGACCGAGCCCATGGACGCCGCGATGCCGATGCAGTAGGTGTTCACGTCGCAAGTCATGAACTGGATCGTGTCATACATCGCCAGACCCGCCGTGACGGAACCGCCGGGCGAGTTGATGTAGATGTGGATGTCCTTCTTCGGATCCTGCATTTGCAAGAAGAGAAGCTGGGCGATCACGGAGTTCGCCACGTAATCGTCAACGGCGGTGCCGATGAAGATGATGCGGTCCTTGAGCAGGCGCGAGTAGATGTCGAACGAGCGTTCGCCACGGGCATCTTGCTCGATGACGACGGGGACGAAGTAGCTGTTTTGGGGGCCGGAGGGGCCCATGGAAGGGGATTGGAAATTAGTCATTGATGGGAGTTTCTGCTGATTCTGTAACATTCGCGTGCTCCACGAGGAAGTCAATGGTCTTTCCGATGGCCATCGAGCTGCGGATGTTGCTGATGCGGCCGGAACGCTGCATGTCCTTGATGAATTTTTTCGGCGCCACCTTGCGGGAATTGGCGATTTGCACGAGGTGGTTCACCAGCTCGGCATCGCTGACGGCGATCTTTTCGACGCGGGCGATTTCCTGCAGGATGAAGTTGGAGCGCAGGTTGGTGAGCGCTTGTTGGCCGGCACTGGCGAAAATCTCGGCCTGTTGGGACTCGATTTCGTCTGGGGTCATGCCGGACTGGACGCCGCGTTTGACCATGGCATCGGCTTGGCTCTGGGTTTCTTGATTCACCAGGGCCTCGGGCAGTTCAAAATCGACGAGCGAATTGAAGTGGGCCACGATCTGGTTGACCTTCATGTCGCCGATCTTGCGGTTGCGCTCGCC
>CAJXYV010000240.1 GCA_913063525.1 uncultured Verrucomicrobiota bacterium | reverse complement strand
GACGCTCGAACGGGACCGGTTGACGCTCGAACAGGACCGGTTGACGCGTCAACCGGAGGTGTTGACGCGTGCCTAAAGAGCGATTTGCTAACGAAAGTCGTTTTCTGGGGGGCAGGTCGGCGATTTTCAGGGGGCTTGGTTGATAGGGGAATCAAGCCTCGGCGACGATTCGTTCCATGGCTTCCATGTTTTCTTCCAGGGCTTTCACAAAGGCGAACTGGTTGCGGCAGCGGTCGAGGTTGTGGCCGGGGCGCTTGATTTTGAAATAGGTGTCGCCGCAGAGGTAGTCGGTGAGGAAGCGGATGCCGCACTCCAAGGTGATTAGCTTGCCGGAAAACGCTAGGTTTTCGCGCTCGGCGGCGTTGAGAAATGTCGCCGCGGATAGGTAGCCGCGCACGAGTGACTCGAAGCGATCGAGGCGCAGGCCGATCTCGGTTAGTTGCGGGTTGTCTTCCCGCGTCGTGGGTGCGGCGGTGCGGACCATGTCGCCGAAGTCATAGAGCGCGGATCCGGGCATGGTGGTGTCGAGGTCGATTACGCAAATGCCTTCGGCTGTTGTTTCATCGAGCAGGACGTTGTTGAGTTTGGTGTCGTTGTGGGTGACGCGCTCGGGGATCTCGCCGGAGGCGATCTGGTCGGTGATCCGCGAACAATCCGCCGCGCGGGCGCGGGCGAATGCGATCTCTGCCTGCACGGTCATGGCGCGCCCGGCGGTGTCGCTGGCGATGGCTTCTTCCAGAGCCGCGAGCCGCTTCGGGGTGTGGTGAAAGTCCGGGATGGTCTCGTGCAGCCGCGGTCCCGTGAGGTCGGCGGTGAGTTTTTGAAATTCGCCAAACGCTTTCGCCGCCTGATAGGCTTGTTCGTTGCTTTCGATTTCGTCGTAGCCTTTCGCGCCTTCGATGAAGAGGTAGGTCCGCCACAGGTGGCCGTCTTTGTCGATGGCGTAGGGCTTGCCGTCCAGCGCGGGGATGCAGGTCAGGGTGCGGCGGTGGGCTTCGGGGTGGCCATCGGCTAACAGCCGATCCAGCGCGTGGGCGGTCACCCGCGCCACGTTTTCCATGACGTGGATCGGGTTTTTAAAAACGTGCGGGTTGATCCGCTGGTGGATGTAGCGGACCCGCCGCCCGGCCTGATCGTACCAGACACAGTAGGTGTCATTGATGTGCCCGGATCCAAATGCCTGCGAATCGACGAAGTCGGCGCGCATTTGGAACAAGGCGGAGATCGCGCGGAGATCGTGCATGGGCGGCACCGGTTAGGAAAGGACCGCCGGGTACTCGCCGTTTTCGATCAGCTTGCGGATGGAGGCGACCACGTGCGCCTTGTCGTCCGGGTAGGTCACGCCGAACCAGCGGCTGGTCGTGTGCAGCACGGCGCAATCGGCCTGGCCTTCGCGGATCAACGCGTCGACCACGGTCGGGATATAACACTCGGACTTTTCGACATTGCCGAAGGCGGTGAGGAAGTCGGCGAAGTTTTTTTCCAAGCGGTCGTAGAAGCAGGGGGAAAACGCCCAGAAATTCATCGAGACGGGCAAGGCCTCGGCCACGGCTTTGCGCTCGCCATTGAGGGCGTTGCCGCGGACCACGCCGTCGGCATCGCGTTCGATTTTCACGTACTCTTCCACGCCGGTTAGCAGATCCTCCGCGCTGCGGGTGCAGATGCCGCGGTTCACATCGCCGTGGTCGGACAGGGTGTTGATGAGCGGGTAACCGATCATCGCGTAGTGGGCCTTGCCGTCATCGGCGCGCGGTGCGGTGAGGAAGGCGGCGGCGCGCTCATAGGCATCGCGGCCGTAAAAGTCGTCGGCATTGATCACGGCGAAGGGTTCCTTTACCAGATCCCGCGCGGCGCGGACGGCGTGGGCGGTGCCCCACGGCTTGCTGCGCCCGGCGGGCACGCTGAAACCTGCCGGCAGATCTTCGAGTTTCTGAAACGCGTAGTCCACCAGGATGCGGTCGGCGAAGCGGGCGCCCACGCCTTGTTGGAAAGCTTCAGCAAAGTCCTCGCGGATGATGAAAACCACCCGCCCGAAACCGGCGCGGATTGCGTCAAAGACCGAGTAGTCCAGCACGGTTTCACCATTCGGGCCCATCGGGTCCATTTGCTTGAGGCCGCCGTATCGGCTGCCCATTCCGGCTGCGAGAACAAGGAGTGT
>CAJXYV010000239.1 GCA_913063525.1 uncultured Verrucomicrobiota bacterium | reverse complement strand
GAACTCCAACTTCACTTGGACGCCAAGCGCCGAAGCGGTGACCGTGTTGGGGGTGCCAGTGACGGTCGACTTCCAGGACGAGCGCAAGTTCGCCGCTGCGGCGGCCCATCTGGCCAGTACTGAAGAGCAGGTCTGTGCCCTGACCTACCGAAGGGATTATCAAGATGATCCGGCCGTCGGCTGGAGTCAGTTCCGCGACCAGGCGCCGACTAATACCAGCACGGGCGTGAAGCGCGCCTGGGGCTTGGATGAGGAGGTGAGCCGCGGTGCTCAAGGCGCGCTCTATAACTGGACGGTGGCCAACGGGCTACTGCCGGATGTGGATAATTACCACAGCGGGGTGCAGAAAATCGACCGCACGACGGTGCCGGAACTGGCGCTGTTGCCGGCCGCTGCGGATTCTTTGCAGGCGACCCTCGACAATGCCAACGCCCGCCTCAATCCGCTGGGCCTGAGCCCAGGCTCGATCGCCTTCGACGTTGACCCAAAATCGTCGGCGAGCCATTTCGGCCAGCTTTATGGTCGCGCGCTGACTTCACTCAACAATGCGGCGGGCGCCTTCAACCAAGCGGCCACCATGAGCAAATCGCTGCGCCAAGAAACCAACCAGGTGGATGACTACGTCGCGGGCATCACCGAGCAGGAAGTCGCTTATAACAACCAGCTCATTGATATTTACGGCGCTCCGTATTCCGGGGATATTGGCGCGGGCAAACTTTACTCTCAAGGCTACGCCGGCGAGGACATGGACCACTGGTTTATCGTGGATCGGCCCAGTGATTTAGTCGACAACAGTCAGGCAATAACCGTGACGATCGAGGAGCCCAGTGAGAGCAACTATTACACTCGAAATTCGATTTTTTCGACCGGTGTTTTATCAACCAATGCTCTGATCAAAGAGGCAACAAGCAATCTGGCTAAAACTTTTGCCGGTTCGTCTGGGTGGATTAGTTTAGCTGGAAATACTCTTAGTCTGGCAGCAACATTGAGTGCCGCGGATGCCAAGATCCAGACGAATTCAAAAACGGTCACCATCAATCCGAGTCAATTTGTACAATACAGCGATGTGTGGCAGGCTGGAGGGCTTGGCTCGCGATCGCAAGCTGGCGAGCTGCAGAGGGCCTTACAGGCGACCCAGCAAACGTTCTTAGCGATTAAACAGCAAAATGAGCAATTGAGAAGGACTCTTTCGGAAATGAAGCGAAAAGAGACTCAATATGCTTCGATGGTGTATGATCACTCCAAAAGAGCCATAGAAGTCAAGTTTGCACAGGCTGAAATCCAAAGATTATCGGACATCGAAGCAAGTGTGAAAAAGCAAGAAGAAATAAGCTCTGATGCGGCCGCAACAGTTGTCGAAGAGAGCGATGCCATAGCGGAATCGATGCCCACAGTTACTGGGCCATTGGCGGTGGATGTTACTTCCGTGGCCCGTGGCGCAACGAAGCAAGCCGGAGCTGTCGTAGCAATACAAAACATGCTCAAAAAAATACTTTATAAAGTATTGGGCGATGTCGCCAAAAAGTCAAAAAGCGCTTCGATTGACCTAGTAACTAACGATTATGCACAGGCGGGGTGGAGCGGCGAGGAACAGCAATTGTCATACGAATTCAACACGTTGTACATGGATGTGACGACGCAACATGCAACGCTGATGGAATTGATGATCAACCACCAAGAGGCCGTGCAGAACGCCGTCAATACGATTGCCAAAGGAAACCGGATTAGGGCCGAGCGGGAAGTGTTCCGCCAGCGGGCGGCGGCGATCATCCAAGGTTACCGGACCCAGGACATGACCTTCCGGACTTTCCGCAACGAGGCTCTGGAGTCGTACCGCTCGCTGTTTGATCTGGCGAGCCGCTACACCTATCTCGCGGCAAAGGCTTACGATTATGAAACGGGTCTGCTGGGAACCACCCAAGGCCACACGGTGTTCGATAGGATCGTGGCTTCCCGCGCACTGGGCGATCTGACGGGCGGGCTGCCACAGTCGACTACCAGCACGCTGGGCGACGCGGGCTTGGCCGGGACGATGGCGCAGCTCAATGCCGAGTACTCGGTGGCGCAAGGGCGCTTGGGGATCAACAACCCGGACTACTCGGGCACGGCGTTTTCGCTGCGAGGCGAATTGTACCGCCAGATGAACGACCCGAGCATCACCAGCGA
>CAJXYV010000238.1 GCA_913063525.1 uncultured Verrucomicrobiota bacterium | reverse complement strand
CAAGAGGGCTGCTGATCCAATAGGATCAGCAGCTTTTCTTGTTGGGGAGCATACCCGCCCACCGCCGGGAATCAAATTAAAAAAGCAGACCCAGCGCTGCGCAGGCGCGCACGAGGCTTTTTTGGGAATGGGAGAAAACCGGATGAATCCGGAACTACCCGCAAGAAATCAATTCCCCGAATGCGAGTAAGTCCGCAGGTAGAGTTGCACGTCCGTCACGCTGCCGACGAAACGGCTGAGGGCGGTCTGCTCGTCGTTGAGTAGGTTGATTGCGGGAATCACGATCTTCCAGCGGGTGTTCCAAGCACTGCGGGCGATCAGACGGTTCGTGCTAAATTCCAGCGGCGGCCCGCCGCCTTGGAATAGCGCAGCCATTTCAATCGCGCGGAAGGCTTGGTGTTTGCGAATCACCCACGGTTTCTCGTTGAGGGTACCCGTGGCACTGAAGTACTGGTTGCTGTTGAAGTCGCTGGCTCCGAGGTTGTAAGGCAGCGGCAGGGCTTGATCTTGGACCGTCCAGGTGCGGATCGTATCGGTATCGCCCAACGGCGGCGCCCGCATCACGTCATTGCCGCAGGGGATCAGGTAAACATAGGGCGTGGCGCTGAGGATGAATGATTTATTGGTCGAATCCAAGGGGATCTCACTAATCGAAGCATCCATCCCGACATAACCCGGCAACACGATGCCCGCGTTGCTGATCACGGTGGCATAGCTGCTTGGCGAATAGACGTGGTCACCGCCGCACAGTTCCAAACCAAAGAAGTTTTTACCCGATTCGATCGTGGTGCTGAATGGGATGATGATTCCCGGCACCGCGCTGCCATCAGGCTTCTTGATGTTGCGGCATTGGGTCGCCACGTCCGAATCGTTGAGCACGTCCGAGACGATGTGTTGCTCCAGTGTCTGCATCCAGGCATCCTCGTCGCTGGTGATGTCAGGATCATCCTGAATCCGGAAGAGCTCCTGACGCAGTGAAAACACCGTGCCGTAGTAATCGGGGTTATTGATGCCCAGACGGCTTTCCGCCACCGAAAAATCAGCGTTAAGCTGCGCCATCGTCCCTGCAAGACCCGCATCACCCAGAGTGCTGACGGTCGATTGCGGCATCCCACCGCTAAGGTCACCCAACGAACGAGAGGCGAC
Organism: uncultured Verrucomicrobiota bacterium; assembly: GCA_913063525.1. Classification (GTDB taxonomy): domain Bacteria; phylum Verrucomicrobiota; class Verrucomicrobiia; order Verrucomicrobiales; family Akkermansiaceae; genus Luteolibacter. Next base: position 1,082 of record CAJXYV010000238.1, on the reverse strand, counting down.
AATTTTACTGAACACCGTCTGGCCTTGCGACGAACCCAGCAAGCCGGTTTCGTAGTCATAGGCCTTCGCCGCCATGTACGTGTAGCGGCTCGCCAGATCAAACAGCGAGCGGTACTGCTCCAGCGCCTCGTTGCGGAAGGTGCGGAAGGTCAGATCCTTGGTCCGATAGCCTTGGATCACGGCCGCTGCGCGCTGGCGGAAGACTTCCCGCTCGGCAAGAATCCGGTTGCCGCGAGCGATCACATTGCTGACATTTTGAAGGGCGGATTGATGACTGATCGACAACTGCATCAAGGTATTCGCTTGCGTCGTCACTTCGCGGTAGGCCGCATCGTACTCGTAGGCCATCTGCACTTCTTCCTGCGAGAAGCCGAGCGTCTGGGATTGTTGCTCCAGACTTTGTTCAGCTTGAGAAACTTTAAGTCCCAGATTGCGTGCTTTTGAGTTAAATGTGACCGCTCCTGTATTAAATAATGCTTTGTAACCTAGGCCAGCTACTGCAGCCCCGCCCCGGGCGGAAGAAGTCGCGTCCGCAGCCAGACCGACCACCGTAGGGAAAAATTCAGCGATAGCCGCTCCCATCGATTCGGCCAAATCACCCAGTTTATCGTAAACCTCGGCAGAGGTCTCCAAGTTGTTGATCGAACGATTCAACGAAATAATTTCGCTTTGTTTGGTGCCCAAAGTTGACAAGGAACTCACGTGCATCGCCACTAGGCTTTTGAAGACCGCAGCTTTGTGGTTCATCTCCGCGAGATTTTTCTTAAAGCCCACATTCGCCTCCGAAATCGCCAACCAACTCTGCTGGGCATCTTGCAGCGCGTTCTGCAACTCCCCAGTTTCCGCCCGCGAACCCAGCGTGCTGTCCCAAACGTTGTTGTATTGCACGAACTGCGACGGATTGACGGTGACCGTGTGGGCGGTGACCGAGGTACCTGCATTATAGCCAGTAACCACGTCGGTAATGCTATTGCCGGTAAATTCCTTGATCTGATTTGCCTCGTTGAGGCTCACCGACAAAGTCTTACTGGTGTCCACCAAATCGTTAGGCCGATCGACAATGAACCAGTGGTTGAGGTCGG
>CAJXYV010000237.1 GCA_913063525.1 uncultured Verrucomicrobiota bacterium | reverse complement strand
TCGCGCTGGGCTAGGACCCGCGCATTGAGCAGTGGATTGTTGAGTGGGCGGTAAAAAGCACCGATTTTGTGACCCTGTGGGAAGATCCGGTTCATCCGGCTGAGGACTTCCCAATTGCCCATGTGCGCTGGCATCAGTACCAGTCCAGGCTTGCCTGAGAGCGCTTTTTCGATGAGCTCTTGGTTCTCTACGGTGAGAATCCCATTGATTTGTTGGCTGGAAAGACGGGCGGTGTGGGCGGCGGAAAGTAGGTTGGCCCCGGTGCGGCGGAAGGTTTCCCGCGCCATCTGCTGGAGGGTAGGCAAGTCGTATTCGCCGCAAAATGCGATGCGGAGGTTTCTGAGAACAATTTGGCGGCGCATCGGCATGAGGTGCCAGGCGATGCCACCCAGCGCTTCGCCGATGCGGAAAACCAGCGGTCCCGGCAGCCAGCCTACGATTTTTTCGACACCCGTCTGCACCAACCATTCGGCCCGCCATTTCCATAGTTTTGGGTGATTTTTGAAAGACTCGCTGGCCACTGAAAGGATGTTTAACGATTTCACCCCCTTCGTGCAAGGCTGATGCCTTTGAACTCACGGTGTCTATGCTAGCGCCTCCCTTCGTTGGCGGAGCTTATGTTACTGACAACGCGCCTATTATCCGCGATCTGAGGGTGCGTGATGGAAGAAGACCGCTTGAAAGCTGGACTACGTGCGGGGTTTGGTGAAACTAGGGCATGAGGAATGTCTCGGGATGGGCGCAAGTGGCGGCATCGGTGCTCAGTGGGCTATTGGTGGCGGGATTGTTTGCACCTTTTGATCAGTCGTGGCTGGTGTGGGGGGCGATGTTACCGCTGTTGTGGGCATTGGGGGCGGTGACGGGAAAACAGGCGGGCTGGAAAGGCTTTGGAATCGGCTACTTGGCGGGATTGGCAAGCTGTCTGGTGCAGTTGCAGTGGCTGGGAACCGTGTCGTGGCTGGGGGTGGTTTTATTATCACTGTATCTGGCGATTTATTGGGGTTTGTTCGGGGCGTTTGCATCGTCATTCCGCGCTCCGCACTCGCCACTCCGCACTTCCTTCTGCCATGCGGCAGTGTGGGCGGGGCTGGAGTGGGTGCGGGGGTGGTTGTTTACGGGGTTTGGTTGGAATGGGATGGGGGTGGCGTTTCACAATATGCCGGCGATGGCGCAGGGGGCGGATTTACTGGGGGTGGCTGGGCTTTCGCTGATGGCGGTGTTTATCCAGGCCTTGGTGTTGGAGGTGGCGTTGCGGCGGGAGAAGTCGCGGGCGGGCTGGGATCTGGGAGTGGCCTTGGCGCTGTTGATAGGCTGGTACGGCTACGGGAGGTGGCGGATCGCGACTGAGGCGCGGATGGAAGCAGTGCGGCTGAAGACGTTGCTGGTGCAGATCAATATCCCGCAGGACGCGGCGCGAATGCTGTGGACGGATTTGCAGATTCACGAGGCGTACGAGGACGAGACGTTGAAGGCCCTGGCTGGATTGAAAGCGGCGGATGGGACGCCCTCGGCGCAGTGGCCGGACTGGGTGATGTGGCCGGAGTGTGCATTGACGGGGAGGATCTTGCGGACGAACGATGGCGAGTGGGGGACGTGGCAGATCAACCAGGACACGCTGTCGCAGGTGCGGGCGGCGGGGGCTTTTTCGCTGATTTACGGGGTAAATGAGCTGGAGGCAGAAAAAAGCGGCGAGGAGTTAGTTCCGAAGCCGGAGGGGCGGGCATACAATTCCATCGCGGTGATGTCGCCAGAGGATGAGTTGCAAACCTACCGCAAGCGGCATCTGGTGATTTTCGGGGAGACGATTCCTTTTGTGGATTCGCTGCCGTGGCTGAAGAGGATATATGAGCAGCAGGCAGGGGTGGAGTTTGGCGGGTCGTTCACGCCGGGCGATTCGCTGGAGCCGCTGCCGATCATGGCAGGTGCGACCCAGCTGGGGGCGATCCCGACGGTTTGTTTCGAGGACACGGTGGGGCGCCTGACGCGGAAGTTTCTGCGGCCGGGGCCGCAGGTGATCATCAATGTGACCAACGATGGGTGGTTCAAGGAATCGGCTGCGGCGGCGCAGCATTTTGCGAATGCGCAGTTTCGGGCGATCGAGCTGCGCCGGCCGATGCTGCGCTGCGCGAATAGCGGGGTGAGTGCAGCGATCGATACCACGGGGGTGGCGCAGACGCTGGTGGATGCCAAGGGCAGCCATTTCACGCGCGGCTCGCTGCTAACAGAGCTAAAAATTCCGCTGCGGCCAA
>CAJXYV010000236.1 GCA_913063525.1 uncultured Verrucomicrobiota bacterium | reverse complement strand
AGCGTCTGGTCGTAATCGTAAACCAGTGCGATGGTATTTTGAGGAGCTGCCATGGAAGTAGGCCAAACAAACCACGGCCAGCGCCCGCGACAAGGCGGAAATGGCGGCGGGGGAAGATTCGCGGCGAGAATCGCGCTTGCCCCCGGCGGGCTGGGCAGAGAACCTCCCGGCCTTCCCGTGAAACGATTTCGTCCTTATTACAAATATCTGCTGGCTGTGCGTGCGCAGTTCGGCATCGGCGTGGCGGCGGGTTTGGTTTACGCGATCGCCAGTGGCGCGGGCCTGCCGCTGATGACCAAAGTGGTGTTTCCGGTGCTGTTTCACCCAGCGACGGAGGGCGGGGCGAAGACGGACAAGTGGAGTATCTGGCTGCAGCAGACGCTGCACTTGGGCGACCTTTCGCGGGATCAGTTGCTTTTTATCACGTGTTTGTGGATTCCGATCGTGTTCCTGATCCGTGCCGCGGCCGGCTATGCGAACTCGATCCTGATCCAGTATTCCGGCCTGCGGGTGTTGGAGGCGATCCGCACGGATCTGTTCATCAAGCTGCAGTACCTGCCGCTGTCGTTTTTCAAGAAGAACAAGTCGGGCGACTTGCTGGCGCGGCTGATGAGCGACACCGAGATGCTGCGGCAGGTGGTGGTGCAGAGTTCCAGCGATTTGATCAAACAGCCGGCGACGCTGATTTCATCGCTGGGTTATCTGGGTTATCTGGCAATTCATGATCACAGTATTTTCATCGCGCTGATCGCGCTGGTGACCGTTCCGGCGTGCGTCGGGGTGATCCGCAGCGCGGGCAAACGGCTGGCGATCCGCGCGCGGAGTTTGCAAAAGCGCGGCGGGGATCTGACGGCTGCGCTGTCGGAGAGCCTGCAGTCGCCATTGGAAATCCGGGCCTACAATCTGGAGGACCGGCAGGTCGCGATGTTCCGCCGCCGCGTGCGCGAGATGCTGAATTTGACGATGAAGGTGGCCAAGTACCGCCAAGGGATTTCGCCAGCGATCGAGGTGGTGGCTGCCACTGGAATTGCGGCGGCGCTGTATTTCGGCGCGCGCAGCGGGATGACGCTGGAGGGATTCATCACGCTGGCGACGGCGCTCTACATGTCGTACGAGCCGATCAAAAAACTGGGCATGGTCCACTCGCTGCTCAAGCAGGGCGGCGCGGCCGTGGAGCGCATCGAGTTCATCCGCCACGAGCCAGACAGCCTGCCAGACTCCGCCGAACCGAAGCCCTACCGCGCACCGCGCGAGGCGATTTGTTTCAAAAAACTGACCTTTGCCTACGGCGAAGAGCCGGTGCTGCGCAAGCTGGAGTTGACGATCCCTGTCGGTCAAGTGGTCGCATTGGTCGGCCCGAGCGGTGCGGGGAAATCGACTTTTGCCAATCTGGTGCCGCGGTTTTACGATCCGCAGACCGGAGCGATCACCTTCGACGGGACGGACATCCGCGAGTTCACCAAGAAGGATCTGCGCAACTCGATCGCCATCGTGCCGCAGATGCCCTCGCTGTTTTTGGGATCGATCGCGGAGAACATCCGCATCGGCCGCGAAGGTGCCAGCGACGAGGAGGTGCAGGAAGCCGCGCGCCGCGCCAATGCCGATGCCTTCATCCGCAGTCTGCCCGAAGGCTACGAGACGCAAGTCGGTGAACGCGGGGATTTGCTATCGGGCGGGCAGCGCCAACGGATCGCGATCGCGCGGGCGTTTTTGAAAGACGCACCAATCCTTATTCTCGACGAAGCGACTAGCGCACTCGATTCCGAAAGCGAAGCCATGGTCCAGCAGGCATTGGCTGCGCTCGTCAAAGGCCGCACGACCTTCATCATCGCCCACCGTTACAGCACGATCACCATTGCCGACCGCATCCTCGTCTTCCAGCACGGCCGCATCGTCGCCGATGGCAATCACGAAACCCTGCGCCACAGCAATCCGACGTACCAGTCGATGATCGGCAGCCAGATTTTGTGCGCGGGCGCTTGACTCGCCCTCGCGCCGGACTTTTCAAGTCAGCGGTGAGTGTGGAAGAAACATAAAAAAGGCCGCCTCCATGACGGAAGCGGCCTTTTCAGTAAAATCGAATCAGCTCAGTTGGCAGCTGCCGCAGGAGCGACGACGTTCACGCGGCGACCTTCTTTGTCGAAGAACACGCGGCCATCGACGAGTGCGAAGAGCGTGTGGTCGCGTCCGCAACCCACACCCAAGCCCGGATGGACCTTGGTGCCGCGTTGGCGGATGATGATGTTGCCAGCAATCACGGCTTGGCTGCCGAATTTTTTCACGCCGAGGCGCTTGCTGCGTGAGTCGC
>CAJXYV010000235.1 GCA_913063525.1 uncultured Verrucomicrobiota bacterium | reverse complement strand
GATCGCTTTTACTGGACCCAAGTCCTTTTTAACCTTGTTGAAAATGCCCTGAAGCAAAACCCCGACGGAGGGCTTCGCGTTGAGATCGGCTATGCAGCTGTCGGCGAAAACGTCCATATTTGGGTAACTGACGACGGTGTTGGGATCCCCCAAGAGGATATTCCTCACATATTCCGCCGATTTTTCCGAGTGGAGAAGCATCACTCTCAACAGCAAATTAAAGGAACCGGCCTCGGCTTGTCCATCGTCAAGCGAGCCATTGAGGCCCACGGAGGCACCATTGGTGTCACTTCGATTCCCGGACGTGAGACGAAATTCCTCATCTCCGTGCCTAAGGAGTGAACCCGACATTGGGTGAAAGCGGTTTGGTCAGGTGGAAGCGATCGATTTCAGCGGATTTAGGAGAATGTGACAGGAGTGTCACACGAGACCGCTTGAGACGATGTTACGGATGAGCAGATGCTTCGGGAGTTCGAAGTTCTGAGACAAAAGATATGATTTTTCATTCACAAATTGCCAAGCATTCGCGGCCTTTCACGGTCGTTCGAACGGTTATTGTGGGTTTGTGTCTCGGGTTTGGTGCTCCTCGTTTAACCGCGCAGGAAATCACCAGTTTCTACATCCGCGAGTACCGGGTAGAGGGCGCGAAGCGGCTGAAGAATCTGGAAGTTGAGGAAGCGGTGTATCCGTTTCTAGGTCCTAGCAGAACACCCGAGGACGTCGAACAGGCGCGGGCAGCGCTGGAAAAAGTTTATCACGACAAGGGGTTTCAAACGGTTTCAGTCGCTGTGCCGCAGCAGGATCCACGGCGCGGAGTGATCCGGCTGGAAGTGATCGAAGGCAAGGTGGGCCGCCTGCGCGTCAATGGCGCCCGGTTTTTCCTGCCTAGCAAAATCAAGAGCGAAGCACCGTCGCTGGCAGAGGGCAGCGTGCCCGATCTGAATCGGGTCAGCAAAGATATCGTCAGTCTCAATCGCTTAGGCGACCGGAGAGTGACTCCCGTGCTGCGTCCGGGAGTGGTGGCGGGGACGGTGGACATCGACCTCAACGTCGAAGACAAGTTGCCGCTACATGGTTCGCTGGAGTTGAACAACCGGTACAGCTCGAACACCACGGAGCTGCGTCTCAACGGCGGGCTGAGTTACAGCAATATGTTCCAATTGGGACACACCGCAGGACTCAATTTCCAAGTGGCCCCTGAAAACACTCACGATGCTTTGGTGTTCTCCGGTTACTATCTCGCCCGCATTTCCGATGGGGTGAGTCTGATGCTGCAAGGGACGAAACAAAACAGCGACATCTCTACACTCGGCGGTGCAGCCGTGGGAGGACGCGGAGAAATCCTCGGCTTGCGCGCACTCTACGACCTGCCGTCAACGCAGAATTTTTATCAAAACTTCAGTCTCGGCATCGATTACAAAAACTTTTCCGAGGATATCGTGATCGGCAAAGACACCATCTCTTCCCCGATCGAATACTACCCGATCAGTGCTAACTATGGAGCCAGCTGGTTGGAGGATAATAGATTCACCGAGTTTAACAGCTCACTGAACTTCCACCTACGCGGCATGGGCAGCAAAGCGACTGATTACGAGAATAAACGTCATAATGCAGACGGGAGTTATGCTTTTATCCGCAGTGATCTGTCACACACTCACGATCTTTGGGCCGGCTCGCAGCTCTATGGAAAAATCCAAGGCCAGCTTTCCAGTCAGCCACTGATCAATGGTGAGCAAATCGCCGGTGGTGGTCTGGGCACGGTGCGGGGGTATCTCGAAGCCACCTCACTCGGCGACAATGGAGTTTTTGGCACAGTCGAGATGCGCAGCCCATCGTTGATTGGCAAGCCAGGTAAACCGGGGACCCCTAGTCCAACCGAATGGCGGTTTCATGCCTTCGCCGATGGGGGATTGTTAGACATGTACGACCCGCTGCCATCGCAACAATCGCGATATAACTTCGCCAGTCTCGGCGCAGGTACGCGTATCAAAGTTCTCAATCACTACAACGGCTCGCTGGATGCAGCGCTGCCACTCATCGACCAAACCGATGCCAAAGCGGGTGAGATCCGCGTCACTTTCCGCGGCTGGGCCGACTTTTAATCAACCATTTCCCACATGAAGAAAACATCCCTAATCACCTTGGCAGGCAGCCTGTCCGCAGTGTTTGCTTTGGCCGGCCAGTTGCACGCCGAAGACGCTTGGTGGAATCCTGCTTGGACTCAGCGTCAGAAAATCACTCTCGATTCAGACGCCGCAGCAGTCACCGAAGCTACGGGCAGCACCAGTGTCTTAGTGCGTCTGTTTGA
>CAJXYV010000234.1 GCA_913063525.1 uncultured Verrucomicrobiota bacterium | reverse complement strand
CGCGCCGAGGCCGTGAGAAACTACCTCGTCAACTCGCTGCGGATGGATGCCTCCAAGATCATCACCCGCGGTTTCGGTCGTTACGAACCGATCGTCACCACTGGCACCGCCGAGCAGCAATCGGCGAACCGCCGCGTGGAAATCCGCATGCGCAAAACCCCACCGGCCAAGGATCAGCTCAAGATCGAGCCGAAAAAAGCCGCGGTCATCGAGGAGACCCCGCCACCCAAGGTCGAACCCAAGAAGGCCGCCGTTGTCGAAGAACCGCCTGCGCCCAAGGCCGTGCTGGTGAAACCCAAACGCGCCCTTCCCGTCGAAGACGCGCCCCCGCCGCTGAAAGCCACCCCCATCGAGGAAGCTCCCCCAGCCCCGCGCGCCACCCCCGTCGAGCCCGAGGCCCCGCGGGCGATTCCACTGGGCGACTGAAAATCTCTCGCCCCCAAGGCTTTACTTCACCGCCAGCCTTCGGCAATTTTTGCGGCCCTTTCCGCCAACCGGAAAAGATTGAACGCCCCGCGCCCATGACTGCCGTAGAGATTCGCCAAAGCTTCCTCGATTTCTTCAAAGAGAAACAGCACACCATCGTCCCCTCCGCCTCGCTGCTGCCGCAGTCGCCGGGATTGCTGTTCACCAATGCGGGCATGAACCCGTTTGTGCCGTATTTCCTCGGTGTCGAAAAAGCCCCCTACGATCCACCGCGGGCCGCTGACACCCAGAAGTGCATCCGCGCCGGCGGCAAACACAACGACCTCGAAGATGTCGGCTACGACACCTATCACCACACGTTTTTCGAAATGTTGGGCAACTGGTCCTTCGGCAACTACTTCAAAAAGGAAGCGATCGCCTGGGCCTGGGAGCTCGTCGTCGAGCGCTGGGGCCTGCCCGCCCACCGTCTTTACGCGTCCGTTTACGCCCCGAAACCCGGCGATCCCGGCGAATTCGACCAAGAAGCCTACGACCTCTGGGCCGCGCTTTTCGTCTCCAAAGGCTGCGACCCCGCCGTGCAAATCGTCCACGGCAACGTCAAAGACAACTTCTGGATGATGGGCGAAACCGGCCCCTGCGGCCCCTGCTCCGAACTCCACGTCGACCTCACCCCCGAGGGCAATCCCGTCGCCGGCCGCAACCTCGTCAATAACGACTCCGACCTCTGCATCGAGATCTGGAACCTCGTTTTCATCCAGTACAACGCCGAGGCCGACGGCTCCTTCCGCGAGCTGCCCGCCAAACACGTCGACACCGGCATGGGCTTTGAGCGCGCCTGCTCGATCATCCAAAACACCAAGGGCTTCACCGATTTCTCGGTCAAACCCAGCAACTACGCGACCGACGTCTTCCAACCGCTATTCCGCAAACTCGAAGAACTCAGCGGCAAAACCTACGTCAACATCTACCCCGAACTCGGCGCCGACCGCTCCCTCTTCACCGAGGAGATGAAAACCGCGATCGCTTTCCGCGTCATCGCCGACCACTTGCGCACACTCTCCTTCTCCATCGCGGACGGGATCATGCCTGGTAATAATGGGCGGAATTACGTGCTGCGCCGCATCCTGCGTCGTGCCGTTCGCTATGGCCGTCAGCTCGGTTTCTCGGGCGAAAAGCCATTCTTCGGCGCGCTCGTCGAAACCCTCGTCGCTGAAATGGGCGGCGTGTTCCCCGAGCTGAAGAACCGCCAGGACGTCGTCCGCCAAACGCTGGAACAGGAAGAAGCCAGTTTCAACCAAACGCTCGACCGCGGCCTCAAACGTTTCGAAGACGCGATGCCCGACGTTAAAAACAACACGGTTTCCGGCGAAGTCGCCTTCGAACTCTACGACACCTTCGGCTTCCCATCGGATCTCACCGAACTGCTCTGCGCCGAACGCAGCTTGAATGTGGACATGCATCGCTTTGAAAAGCTGATGGAAGAACAGCGCGAACGCGCCCGCGCCGCCCAGAAAACCACGATTGTCCGCGCCCTCGACATCTCCACCGAAGCCGCCACCGAATTCAGCGGCTTCGAGTCCGACACAGTCGAAGCCACCGTCCTCGAAATCCACCCGCAGGAAGACGCGCTTTTTGTCATCACCGACAAAACCGTCTTTTACGCCGAAATGGGCGGCCAGTCCGGCGACACCGGCACGCTCGTTACAAACGGCCACGAAATCGAAATCACCGGCACCCAGCAAATCGGCAAAGCCCGCGCCCACATCGTTCCCCAATCTGAAATCTCAAATTTGAAATCTCAGATTGCCGCAGGCGACAAAGTCACGCTCAAGCTAGACGCCTCCCGCCGCCGCCCGATCGAAGCCCACCACAGCGCCACCCACCTCCTCCACTGGGCCTTGCACGAAGTCGTCTCCGCAGACGCCGC
>CAJXYV010000233.1 GCA_913063525.1 uncultured Verrucomicrobiota bacterium | reverse complement strand
CCCTTCTGGCCGATCCGATCGAGCCGCCCGATCCGCTGCTCTAACAAATCCACGTCCTCGGGCAGGTCGTACAACACCAGGTGTCGGGCGAATTGAAAGTTCCGCCCTTCGCTGCCGATCTCCGAGCAGACCAACACCTGCGCGCCTTCCGCCTCCGCAAAAAACGCCGCGTTGCGATCCCGTTGCAGCAGCGTCAGATCCTCGTGAAACAATGCTCCCACCACGCCGGTGGCAGAGCGCAGCTCTTCTAACACTTCCTCCGCCAGCTCGCGGGTCTTGGTGATGACGAGCACTTTTTCGCCGTCCAGTTCTTCCAACAATTCCGCCAGCCACTTCAGCTTATCCGTCACCCCGACGATCCGCGGTTCCCGCTGCGGGAACCCACCCAGCCGCGCCCGCGTGTTGCGGAACATCACACGCCCCACGCCAAAACCGTCTAGCAGATCCGCGATCAATCGCTCGCGAGCATCAGGCTTCCCAGCAATCAAATCGGTCGCACGCTGCTCAAGCCGCGGCCTCCCACGCACCAAAGTTTTCAACCGCTCATCAACATTCTCGCCGGCTGCCAACGATTCCACCACATCCGCGACCGCTTCGTAGTGCAACGTTTCCTCACGGTACTGTTGGAGGTCTCGATAGCGGCTAGGGTCTAACAATTGAAGCCGCGCAAAATGCCCCTCGGGCCCGAGCTGTTGCGGCGTGGCAGTCAGCAGCAGCAGGCTCTCGGTGCGTTCCGCCAGAGCGCGCACCATCTCGTACGCCGGTCCCGCGCCGTCGGGCGACCATTCCAAATGATGCGCCTCATCGACCACCAGCACGTCCCAGCCCGCCTCACGCGCCTGTGCCGCACGATGTTCGTTTCCTGCGAGAAAGTCCACTGCAGCCAACACCCACTGGCTGTCGAGGAATGGATTGCACTCCGGGTCGCCATACTCGATCGCCTCGCAGCGCTCTTCATCGTACAGGCTGAAGGAAAGCTGGAAGCGCCGTAGCAGCTCCACAAACCACTGGTGCACCAGCGGCTCGGGAACCAAGATCAGCACCCGCTCGGCCCTGCCCGTTAAAATCAGGTGGTGCAGAATCAAACACGCCTCGATCGTTTTACCCAATCCCACCTGATCTGCTAACAGCACCCGCGGCTGCAGACGGTTCGCCACCTCGTCGGCAATGAAAAGCTGGTGGGGAATCAAATCCATGCGTGCGCCTGCCAGACCGCGAACAGGAGACCGCCGCATCTCCGCCCGCCGCCGCAGCGCTTCGCCGCGCAAATCAAAGTCCGCCGGCTCATCGAGCTTGCCGCCAAACAAGCGCTCCTCCGGTTTGCTGAAACTGATCGAGTCCGACAAATCCGCTTCCCGAACCTCGCTACCATCCGTTTGATAAATCCGCAGCCCCCGACTTTCGGACACCTGCGTCACCGTCATCTCAGCACCCGATTGGACCTTGATGCGATCGCCCGGCAAAAACTTCACCCGCCGCAACGGCGCGGTATCGACCGCATAACAGCGCGTCTCGCCCGCCGCAGGAAAAGCGATTTCCACCCTGCCATCGCCGCTGCTGCGGATGATCCCCAAACCCAGTTCAGGCTCGCCATCGCTCACCCAGCGCTGACCGCGCGTCCATGTATTCTCGATCCCCATTTGCTCCAACTAGTCAACGAATTCAACCGTGTTGATGAGCCAAAAGATGCCACAAGTCACACCAATTCGTGCTCTCCTTAAAATGCGAAACCGACCGAGAACCACGAATGGGGTATTGACGGGGAAAACGGCGCGGGCAAGCTGCACGGAGATGATTGCAAGACTACGCGGCAAGGTGATCGAAGCATATCCTAACCGCTTGGTGGTGGATGTGCATGGCGTGGGCTATGAGGTTTTCATCCCGCTATCGACCTTCGACCGCCTGCACGCGGCGGAGGGGCTGGAGGTCGACTTGCGGACGCACCTGCATTTCAGCCAACTGGGGCAGAAGCTGTTTGGTTTCGCCAGCGAGGAGGAGCGCGATGTTTTCCTGCTGCTAATCGACCGCGTCAGCGGGGTGGGCCCGACGATGGCGGTGTCGGTCCTCAGCGGGATGGACGTGGCGCGCTTCAAACAGGCCGTGGTGGCGGGTGATGTAACGGGGCTTTCCAAGCTCAAGGGCGTGGGGAAAAAGACCGCCGAGCGCATCGTGTTAGAGCTGAAGGACAAGGTCGGCGTGACGGAGACTTGGCAGGATGCGGCAGCGGGCCAAGTGAGCGCCTCGGCCGCAGATGCCGAACTGGCGCTGATCGCGCTGGGCTACAAACAAGTCGATGCCCGCAAGGCCGTTCGCAAAGTGCTCGATGCCGACCCAGCCTCGCCCACCGAAGCACTGGTGCGCGGCGC
>CAJXYV010000232.1 GCA_913063525.1 uncultured Verrucomicrobiota bacterium | reverse complement strand
TGCTCGCGTCGTTCATCGAGGTGGACAACACCTGCGCCCGCGCGATCGAGGCGGCGCTGGGCAATCACCTTCAAGCCGTGCTGGTCCAGGATCAGGCGATGGCGGAATTGGTCATCGAGCGCTTGACCATCCAACAACTCGGCGTCGCCGCCGTGTTGCCGGAGACCTTCATCGGCCACTCGGTCGGCACACAGATGGTCGCGCTACCCGAAGGCGCGACCGCGTGGGCACTGGACCGCATCAAGTCCGACAAGCGCATCGCCCCGGTCATCGAGCGGCTGCTGGAGAAGGTTCTCATTGTCCCGAATCTCGCGACCGCGCTGCGGCTGCGCGAATCCCAGCCTAACGTGACATTTGTCACCTTGGCAGGCGTGATCCTCAATGGCGAAGGCATGCTGCGCGGCGGCACTGGCGCGGAAGGCAGCACCTCGGTGCTGGAACTTCAAAATGAAGTCCGCAACTTGGCAACCGAAGTGGCCGAGCTCACTGCAGCCGACGAAGCCGCGCGCACCCGCGTGACTGATCTCGAATCCAGCCTCGAACAACTGCGCGAGGAAGTGGAGGTTTCCCGCGAGCGTTTGCAGCGCCAGAAGGTCGAGCTTTCCACCCTGCAAGGACAACTCAGCCTGGCGACCCGCGAAGTCGAAAACCTCGAAACCAAGCTCGAAAACGTCAAGTGGGAGCAAGGCGAATTGGAAAACCGCGAACGCATCGCCGCCGAAGGTCGCGAGCATTTGGAAGGCGAACTCGTCTCGGCCCGCGAGCGCTTAGAGGCGCTGGAAAACGAGACGCGCCGTTTGCAATCCGAGTCGGATTCGATCGTCCGCCGCGAGTTGGACATCGTCGAAGCACTCAACGAACTTCGCACCGAGCTAGCCGTCGAGCGCCGCGCCAAACAATCGGCCGAAGAACAGCAAAAGCCGATGGAGGCGCGCCTGTCCGAACTGCGCGACGTGGCGATCCGCCGCGAAACCGAGATCGACTCGTTCGATCAACGGATTGAGGCCGCCCAAGGCGAAAACGCCCGCCTTTCTGAAGAATGCGAATCGCACCGCAACGAGGTGGAAGACCTGCAGGTCGAGATCAACCAGCGCTCCGAAGGCCGCGCCGCCTTGCTCGAAGCGATCGAAACCGCAGAGACCGTGCTGGCAGCCCTCCGCCGCGACCACGCGAAAATCAACGAGCAAAAAGGCCGCGAGGAAGTCGCCTGCGCCAAATGCGACGTCCGCATCGACGCCATCTCCACCACCATTCTGGAGCGCCACCAGATCGAACTCGCGAGCTTCCAGCCCGACGCCCACGCCCTGCTGGCAAGCATCACTTCGCAAAAAGCGATGCAAGGCGGCGGCGGTCGCCAGTCGCTTGTCACCGGCGACGAGTCGGATGAAAACGCGGACGACGAGATGCCGACGGTGGTCGTCGATGGCACCAGCGATGACGAAATCGAAATCCCAGGCGACATGACCGGCGAGCCGGATTGGGAGTTTGTCGAATCGATCGTCGCCGACATCAAGCGCCGCCTCGATGCGATGGGCCCCGTCAATCTCGACGCCATCGAAGAATTCGACGAACTCGAAGAACGCTACAATTTCCTCAAAAACCAGCACGACGACCTGATCAATTCAAAAGTCGAACTGCTAGAAGTCATCGAGCGCATCAACACCGAAACGCAGCGCCTGTTCTCCGAGACTTTCGCCCAGGTCCGGATCAATTTCCGCGAGATGTTCAAGGAGCTCTTTGGCGAAAAGGGCGAGGCTGACCTCAACCTCATCGACGCCAACGACCCGCTCGAATCTGGCATCGAAATCACCGTCAAACCGCCCGGCAAAAAACTCCAGTCGATCACCCTGCTCTCGGGTGGCGAACGCTCGATGACCGCCGTCGCGCTGCTATTCTCGATCTACATGATCAAGCCCAGCCCCTTCTGCGTGCTCGACGAACTCGACGCCCCGCTCGACGAATCGAACATCAACCGCTTTGTCAAAGTGCTCGACCGTTTCATCGACAACAGCCAGTTCATCATCGTCACCCACTCCAAGCGCACCATGGCCCGCGCCGACGTGATGTACGGTGTGACCATGGAAGAATTCGGCGTCTCCAAGCCCGTCGGCATGCGCCTGACCGCCGACGACGGTGGAAACGGCGGCACCAAAACCGAAGCCAAAAGCGCCGCCCAAAAAGCCGCGCTACGGCTCGATGCGTAAAGCGGCCAACCCTTGGATACCACACTTTTACTCTTGACTACAACGTGTTGTGATGGGATCACGTGTCAGAAAAGAGACGTGAGATTGCAGAAATCCTTTTCCCTGAGAATGAAAAGATGCCCTCCAATGAACAGCAGTCATGTGAATCCGCGAGGACTGCCCCCATCGACGAAAATAAAAATCGAAGTGCATTGTTTTGGTATGAGTAAACCTAG
>CAJXYV010000231.1 GCA_913063525.1 uncultured Verrucomicrobiota bacterium | reverse complement strand
CCAAAAGCCGTCAAAAAATGCGCCGTGGCGCAAACCGCTGGCGTGCACCGATCTTTAAGAGCTGCCCAGAGTGCAGCAGCAAAGTGCCTTCGCACATCGCTTGCCCATCCTGTGGCTATTATCGCGATCGCCAAGTGCTTGACGTTGAAGCGCTGTAAAGCGCCCAGCGGATTGATTCCATCCAATTACCGCTCTGGGATTTCTCCTCGTGCGGTAATTTTTCGTAATCATTTCGTTTTTTCAAATCTGCGTTATCGCATTCCAAATCCTGCATGAAAGTCGCTTTAGACGCCATGGGTGGCGACCACGCCCCCGCTGTAAATATCGGTGGAGCCATTGACGCGCTGCGCTATTATCCGAAACTCCAGCACCTTTACCTGGTCGGCGTTCAGGAGCAGCTCGAAGAGGAATGCAAGGTTCAGGGGCTGGATCTGACTGATCCGCGCGTCAGCATCGTTCACGCCCCCGAAGTCATCGGCATGGCCGAGCCGGGTGCCAAAACCGTGCGCCGCAAAAAGCTTTCCTCCATCAGCATCGCCATGGACATGGTGAAAGACGGGCGGGCCGACGCCTTTGTTTCAGCTGGAAATACGGGTGCTGCCGTGGCTGCCGCGACCTTGAAGCTCCGCACGCTTCCCGGTGTCGATCGTGCCGGCATCGCCTCGGCCTTGCCGAACGAACACGGGCTTTGCCACATTCTCGATGCGGGTGCCAATCCCGAGGCAAAACCTCACCATCTTGTCGCCTACGCCGTGATGGGCACCGCCTTCTCGCGCGGGGTTCTCGGCGTGAAAGATCCCAAAGTCGGCCTGATGTCGAACGGCGAGGAGGACGAGAAAGGCACCGCTTTCACCAAGGAAACTTTCAAACTCCTCAAGGAAACTCCCGGCATCAACTTCGTTGGCAACGTCGAAGGCCGCGATCTGTTCGAGACCGAGCTGGACGTCGTGCTATGCGACGGTTTTGTCGGCAATGTCATGCTCAAAACCATCGAGGCCACGGCCAAGGCGGTTTCCAAATGGCTCAAAACCGAGATCAAAGGCAATCCACTGCGCATTGCCGGCGCGATGCTGGCCAAGGGTGCATTTAAAGCCCTCAAGGCGAAAAGCAGCTATGAAACCTACGGCGGCAGTCCGTTGTTAGGCGTCAATGGCGTGGTCATCATCGCCCACGGTTCCTCCACGGCTCTGGCTGTCCGCAATGCGATCCGCGTTGGCTTGGAAACTGTTGAAACCGGCGTGAACGTGAGAATCCAAGAGGCCTTGGCCGTGATTCCCGTGGCAGCTCCCGCCGAGCTTTAGTTTTGGGCGGGATTGTCACTTCGCGCTTGTGGCATCCGCTCGGGGATTCCACTGTCCCGCCCGTATGAGTGAATCGACTTCCGCCATCCAGGTTTGCATTGCTGGGACTGGCAGTTATGTGCCGGAAAGAATCCTGACCAACGCCGAGCTTGCGATCCTAGTGGACACCAGCGACGAGTGGATCACTTCTCGCACCGGCATCAAGGAGCGCCGGATCGCCGCAGAAGGGGAGTTCACCTCCCACATGGCATCCTACGCCGCCAAGCGCGCGCTCGAACAAGCGGGTCTCGCCGCGGAAGATGTCGAACTGATCATCGTTGCGACCATCACGCCCGATACGCCGACTCCTGCGACGGCCTGTTATGTCCAACAAATCCTTGGTGCCAACCGCGCTGTGGCATTCGATATTTCTGCCGCCTGCTCGGGATTCCTCTACGCGATGAAAATCTCCAAGCGCCTGATTTCCTCCGGCGCTTTCAAAAACGCTCTCATCATCGGCGCGGAAAAACTTTCCTCCGTCACCAACTGGGAAGATCGCACGACTTGTGTGCTCTTCGGCGATGGTGCGGGAGCCGCCGTGCTCCGCCGCTCCGAGCCGGGCGAAGGTGCGATCCTCGCCACCGAGATGGGCACCGATGGCAATCTCACCCACCTTCTCAATATCCCCGGTGGTGGCAGCGCCTGCCCCATCACCAGCAGCAACGTGAACGACCACCTTTTCTCGCTCACCATGATGGGCAAGGAAGTCTTCAAGCACGCCGTCACCCGCATGAAAGAGGCGGCGGAAAAAGTCATCGAGCGCGCCAATCTGAAACCCGAAGATATCGCCTGCGTCATTCCCCACCAAGCGAACCTGCGCATCATCGACGCCATCGCTGATCGACTTGCCGTGCCGAACGAACGCGTCTTCGTAAACCTCGACAAATACGGCAACACCTCCGCTGCAGCCGTCGCGATTGCCTTGGACGAGGCCAACCGCTCGGGTGCCTTCAAGCGCGGTGATAATATTGTGCTCGTCGTCTTCGGCGCGGGCCTCACTTGGGCTGCCGCTGCCATTCGTTGGTAACCGCTAGCGGATCTTCCTCCGCGTAATTCGATGTCCCAACGCGTCAAGCCGTTAGAAGCCGATCGGATGCCGCCGGGCATTCCGTACATCATCGGCAACGAGGCGGCCGAACGGTTTTCCTTCTATGGCATGCGCACGATTCTGGTCGTGTTCATGATCCAGTACT
>CAJXYV010000230.1 GCA_913063525.1 uncultured Verrucomicrobiota bacterium | reverse complement strand
CCCCGCTCCTATCGCGGTATTCGACACCCTGACCTTCAAAGACAACCGGGAGACGACGCTGGCCAAACTGAAAGCCAGCAAGATCGTCGCAATGACGGGTGACGAAACCTTCCTCGGCCGCTCCGGCCTCAATGGTGCATTTCACACCCGCCAGAAGATCGGCAGCCTCAGCGCGTCGCTTTATTTCGACTGGTCGGCAGGCGGAATCCTCAAGGAAATCAACCTGCAAACCGACCCACTGCCTGCTGAGAGTTATCAGACCCAAATCGCGCCGAGCTGGAAAGCCTTCGTCGAGCTCCTGAGCAACCTTTACGGCAAGCCCATTCAAAAAGGACCGCTGCCATCGATGGGCAGTCTCGCCGACGGAACTTTTTCCCCGTCGCATCTCTGGAATCTGGAAGGAGGCGGCTCGGCCCAGCTCGGGACAGCGCGCGACGGCCCGCGCTACCAGCTCGTCGTGCGATTTTCTCAGAAGAAGGTTGAGCCAATCGGCATCTTCTAAACCTTTTCAACCTGACTCCGCGCTTGAAAATGGTGCCTCAGGCCTGAGACTCCCGCCATGGACGAGCTTGACCTTTTTTCAACAGCCGCAGCCAGTCCGCAGGACCGGATTCGCGAGCTGCGCACCTTGCTCGACCGTCACAATCGACTCTATTACACCCAAGCCGAGCCGGAAATCTCCGACGCTGAGTATGACCGGTTGTTCCGCGAGCTGGAATCGTTAGAGGCCAAGCACCCCGAGCTTCACGATCCGAACTCCCCCACCCTACGTGTCGGCGGCGCACCGATCGATGGATTTAAGCAGATCCGCCACGCCGTGCCGATGCTCAGCATCGACGATGTCTTCGAACTCAGCGCGGAGGCAGTCGAAAAAAATGGCGCGGACTGCGCCGAGCAAGAACTCATCGAGTTCTACCAGCGGCTGCAGAAAAACCTCAAGCGCGACGAGATCGCGGTCACGGTGGAACCCAAGATCGATGGTGTCGCGGTCACGGTGCTCTATCGGGATGGCAAACTCGCCTACGCCGCCACCCGCGGCGATGGTCAAACGGGCGACGATGTCACCCATAACGTCCGCACCATCCGCAGTATCCCGCTGGATCTACAGACCGCGCCGCAGGCGACTGCCGAAGTTGGTCCGACAGTTGACTTAGACAACACTCTACCTTATCTAGAAACTCATGGACGGAATTCAAAAGGCTCAACTCTTGGCCGAACGGATCCGCAAGGCCAGGGACAAAGCTTGGCGCGCAAGCTTCTCGATGACCTCCGAGGAAGCGATGGAACAGATGTTTCGCAACGGATCCGACAGGAAACCGAATCCGTGGTATCGTGGGCCGGAGAGTCAAACCGACTCCTCGACCCCCAAAGATTCGGCCGACTCGCAGCTCGTTACCCTTCGTTAGGCGGCCAATCCGAGCACGTCGATCGGCCCTTCACCGTTCCCGCGCTGCTCGAAGTCCGCGGCGAAATTTTCATGCCCAACGAAGCCTTCGCCGCGCTGAATGCCGAGCGCGACGAGGCAGGACTGCCCACCTTCGCCAACCCGCGCAATGCCGCGGCGGGCACGCTGAAACAGCTCGACCCGGGCATCGTCGCCAAGCGCCCGCTGGCGTTTCTCGCCCACGGCCTCGGTGCCTACGAGGGACCGCCGCTGGAAACCGAACACGAATTCCACGCGCTGCTCGAATCGCTCAGCATCCCGCAGAACCAGCCGATCCTCAACGCCAGCAATCTCGATGAGTTGCTAGAGGCCGTGGCAACCATCAACCGCGAGCGCCATTCGCTCGGCTTCGGCACCGACGGCGCGGTCGTCAAAGTGCTCGAACGCGCCGAGCGCGAAAAACTCGGCTTCACCTCGCGCGCTCCGCGCTGGGCCGCCGCCTACAAATTCCTGCCCGAGCAGAAAGAGACGACACTCAACAGCATCGTCATCCAAGTCGGCCGTACCGGTGTTCTCACGCCCGTGGCCGAGCTCACGCCCGTGCTCATTTCCGGCTCCACCGTCTCCCGCGCCACGCTGCACAACCAGAGCTATATTGACGAAAAGGACATTCGTATAGGAGACACAGTACTTGTTCATAAGGCCGGCGAGATCATTCCAGAAATCATCAAAGTCCTGCATGCTCATCGCCCTCAATCGTCAGAAAAATTTTCATTATTAAAAATGCTGAACGGCGTGTGTCCTACTTGTTTGGGTCCAATTGAAGAGCGCATAAACTTGTCGGGCCCCAAATCAGATCATCGAAAAATCATCACGCATTACTGCCTCAATTTCGAATGCCCCGATCAATTAGTTAACCGACTAACTCATTTCTCTTCGCGAAAAGCACTTGATCTTGAAGGACTTGATGAAGCAGTCGCAACAAAAATGGTGGAAAGCCATCTAATTAGAAAACCATTAGATCTTTTTGAAATTTCACATGAAAATTTAGCAAACCTATTGCTCGATCCTGCAACTCTTACCTCAGGAAGAAAAACTAAGGATCGACGATTTGGAGACGAACGTGCGACTCGACTGCTTACCTCGATCGAAAAAGCGAGGCAAGAGAAACCGCTTTCAAAATGGCTTTTTGGCCTTGGCATTTCACAAGTTGGAGAAACGACTGCCCGTGAGGTGTCT
>CAJXYV010000229.1 GCA_913063525.1 uncultured Verrucomicrobiota bacterium | reverse complement strand
GTGGTTGCAGTGCCGGAACGAGTGGTTGCAGTGCCGGAACGAGTGGTTGCAGTGCATTCGATGGCCAAATTAGGGCCTTTTTGGCCGATTGCTCCGCAAAGTTCAATTTAGATTGAACTTTGCTCGGGATTTTTCTTAATCTTGAAGCCATGCCCGATCTGCTAAGTGGCGATCCACACGAACTCGACCCCTTGGAGCGCCAAGTGTTGGCGGTGTTTGTGGACGGGGTGCGCGTGTTAGGTTTGCCCCGTTCGATCGGCGAAATCTACGGATTGCTGTTCATTTCCCCGTCGGCGTTGGCCTTGGACGATCTGGTGCTGCGGCTCCGCATCAGCAAGGGTTCCGCCAGCCAAGGGCTGCGGTTGCTCAAAAACCTCGGTGCCGTCCGCGAGGCCGATGGCGGAGAGGATCGGCGCACGTATTATGAACCCGCGATCGAGCTGAAACGCTTGGTGGGTGGTTTCATCCGCGAGCAAATCCGCCCGCACCTCGACAGCGGTAAAACCAAAATCGACCTCCTCGCGAAAAGCGCCCGCAGCGTTCACGACCCCGTGCGCCGTCAATTCCTCAGCGAGCGCGTGGAACGGCTCGACAACTGGATGAGCAGCGGTGCTAAAGTCCTTCCCTTTCTCCAAAAACTACTCGGCCAATGACCCCCCCTACCCTACCCCCATCCACTCTTCCCGAATGGTATTGCGTTCGCTGCCAACCGAAACGCGAACACATCGCCGCAGGACACCTGCGCGAACTGGAAGAAATCGAAGTTTTCTGCCCACGCTTGCGCTACCGCAAGGCCACCCGCCGAGGTAAAATCTGGTGGGTCGAGCCGATGTTCCCAGGCTACGTGTTAGCAAAATTTAACATGGACGAGATGGCACGAGCCGTCACTTACGCCCACGGCGTGAGTGGCTTGGTGCGCTTCGGGTCGCACATCCCGCCCGTGCCTGAGTCGTTTGTGGAATCGTTGAAAAACGAAATCTTCAACTACAAAGGCGCAGAGGAGGCGGAGCTAATGACCCTGAGCCCGATTATTCAAATCGGCGATGAAGTGGAAGTGGCCCACGGCCCACTGCAAGGCATGCAGGGAGTTGTCGTCGCCGTGCCGTCGGCCACCGAGCGGGTCAAAATTCTCATCGAGTTTCTCGGGTCGCCCCAGGCGGTCGATGTGGATCTATTTTCACTGCTCCTGCCTCGGAGACCTGCCGCCTAACCCATCCTTTTGAAAGCTGACACTACCACCGACTTTCTCATCATCGGCGCGGGCTTTTCCGGGCTGGTGATGGCCGAGCGCCTTTCCGCCGCAGGCTGGAAGTGCGTGGTGGTGGACCGCCGCAGCCATCTGGGCGGAAACGCCTACGACCGCAAAAGCGACGTGGGCGTGTTAGTCCACCCCTATGGGCCGCATTATTTCCGCAGCAACTCGCCGCGGATCGTCGATTATCTATCAGCCTTCACCGAGTGGCACGAGGTCAACTACACGATCAAAAGCTACACCCGCGGGCGGCACTGGAGTTTCCCGATCAACCTCAACACCTTTGAGGAATACCTCGGGCGGCCCGCGAGCACGGAAGAGTTCACTAGCTGGTTAGAGCAAACGCGCATTCCCATCGCCGATCCGCAAAATTCCGAGGAGGTGATCATTTCTCAAGTGGGCCGCGAATTGTACGAATTGTTCTTCGAGGGCTACACGCTCAAGCAGTGGAAACTGCATCCGCGCGAGCTCGACGCCTCGGTCTGCGGGCGCATCCCGATCCGCACCAACCGCGACGACCGCTATCTATCGGAGTCTTTCCAAGCACTGCCCAAACACGGTTATACCGCGATGTTTGAAACGATGCTCAACGCCTCACCCGGCGTTGAACTGCACCTCGGCGTGGATTTCCAGGAAGCCCGCAGCCGCTGGAATCACCAGCACCTCATCTTCACGGGCGCGATCGACGAGTTTTATGATCGCCGTTTTGGCGCGCTGCCGTACCGCTCGCTGCGCTTCGAGCAGGAGTCATTTTCCGCGGAACAACTGCGCGGGCGCGAGGCGATTTCCGGCAAACCCGGATTCTGGCAGCCGTCAATGCAGGTGAACTACCCTGACGCCGAAGTGCCGTTCACCCGCATCGTCGAAATGAAACACGCGACGGGCCAGCAGATCGATGCGTCGACCATCGTCCGCGAGTTCCCCAAGGACTGGTCGGCGGGAGCAGAGCCGTTTTATCCAGTCCCGACACCCGATGCCCGCGCCGCCTACCAGCAGTATTCCGCGCTTGCCGCCGCGGAGCCTAACACTACATTTTCCGGGCGTCTGGCGACCTATCGCTATTACAACATGGACCAAGTCACGGGCATGGCCATCGCCGAGGCAGACAAACTCATTTCCCGATACGGATCGAAATCATGAAAAAACTATTCATTGCGGGCCACCGCGGCATGGTCGGCTCTGCGCTGGTGCGCGAGGCGGAAAAGCTCGGCGACTTCCAGCTCATCACCGCCACCCGGGATCAGCTCGATCTCTGCAATCAAAGCGCGGTTTTTGAGTTTCTCGCGAACGAAAAGCCCGACATCGTGATCATCGCCGCAGCCAAAGTCGGCGGTATTCACGCGAACTCGACCTATCCTGCTGACTTCATTTACGAGAATCTCGCCATCGCCTCGAACCTTGTCGAAGGCAGTCGCCGCGCTGGGGTTA
>CAJXYV010000228.1 GCA_913063525.1 uncultured Verrucomicrobiota bacterium | reverse complement strand
GGCACAGCAGATGGATTCTTCAGCTTGCGCACCAGCCCGCTTTTTCTTTCGCTTTCCTAGACGTAGCCCAGCGCTCCGTAAATTGGGCTGTTCGGGCCGTAGCCTGGCGTGCTTTTCACTGAATTTGCCAGCATCTGCAGCAAGGCCCGCGTCTCGCGATCGCCGTCGGCCCGTTTCGCTTTCCGCGCGATCAAATCCAGCGAGATCTTCTCGATTTCAATGCGCAAGCGCAGCGGCGCCTCGTTGGCCTCCTCGAACTCGGCCAACGTCATCCCGGCAAACACCGCATCGGGTGCCGCGGTGCGCCAAACGGAGATCGCTGATTTCAAGCGGTCGGTAACATCATTTAAGGGACTGCAAAGCGCCTCGGGTATCAAGCGGCCAAAAGATTGCGGAAAAAATCTTTGATGCCGCCATAGGCAATCCGTGCTTACTTCCAGCATGACTTTACATTGCCCAGACTCGTTGAATGCCGTGACTCGGTTTTACAGCGATATGACGCCCGCAAAACTGGAGCGACTCGGCGACATTTACAGCCCGGGGGTGGTATTTCACGGCCCCCTTCACCAAGCCAAAGGACTGGCCCAACTGCGCGAAGTGCTGACCCACCGCTTCAAGCGACTGGAAAACTTTTCGATCAAACTGCTCGATGCCCACGGCGATGACCGCACCGGATTTCTCCTGTGGACGGTGAAGTATCTGCTGCGCGGCCAGGAGCAAACAATCTACGGCATGAGCCACTTTCGCTTTGCGGCCGATGGCAGGATCTCCGAACAGCGCGACCAGTGGGACACCTCGTCGCTGCGAAATAGTGATGTTCCGGTGCTCGGCTGGCTGATGAAAAAAATCAATCACCGGGGGCAGGCGATCCCGAAAAAATCCGGCAAGTGACGCCCTCGCACAGCGTCACGTCGTTTCCAGCCGCGGGCGCATAAACCGCGCGCGGGAAATAGGTGGTTCGCAGGGTTTCAGCTGTGGCTGCGGGTGGCGCTGCGGGGACTTGGAATTTCATCACGCCGCGCTCGTGCAGATCCAGCGCCGCGAGCAGCAGCGGGGCGGAAAACGACTGGGTCTCTAACACCCGCGATCCGGCGCGCAGCAACGCCTCCGCCCGCATGGCGTGGTCGGGCGAGTCGAGCAACGCGGCGAGCTTGAGCAAATTTTCCGCCGCCAGATGATTCGGCGACGGCTCGGCACCATCGTAGTCTTCGCGAATCACCATCAGCGTTGCACCCGCCAGTTCGGAACGCATGACGTAGCCTGCTTGCGCAGCGTCCCAGAAATCTGCGTCGAGTTTTTGTTGCAGCGTCTGCGCCCAATCGAGCCAACCCGCGGCGGGAGAAACCGCGTGTAGTTCGATCAGCCCGGAGATGAGAAATGCATAGTCGGCCGGAAAGCCCTTCACCTTTCCGCGCTGTCCGCGATAGGTGCGGAACAGGGCTTCACCGTCCCACAATTCCTTCTTCAAAAACGAGGCCGCTTCGTTCGCCGCCTTCGCCAGATCGTCGCGCCCGAAGACCCGTGCGCCGCGAGCGAGTGCGCCGATGGCCAACCCGTTCCATGCGGTGACGATTTTGTCGTCGCGGTGCGGCAGCGGACGCTGGGCGCGGGCGGCGAGCAGAATCACGCTAGCAGATTCTAACCGCTCGCGGATCTCCGCTTCCGGACAGTCGAACATCACCGCCAGCGCCTCGTCGCGCATCGCGCGGAACAGCGTGTTTTGATTTTCCAGTTCGCCGTGCGGATCGCTTACGGGCCGCGCATTGCCTTGGGCCTCGATGCCATAGGCGGCGGAAAAGATCGCCGCGTCGCGCGGAGAGAGCAGCGCCGAGATTTCCTGCGCTTCCCAGGTCCAGAATGCGCCTTCGCGTTTTTCCACCGAGTCCGCAGCGGGCAAACTGTCGGCATCTTCCGCCGCGTGAAAGGCCCCGCCGGAGTCGCGCAGGGTTTCTAGCAGATAACCGAAAATCTCCTCCGCCACTTCGCGGAACGAGGCATCGCCAGCGATCTGCCAGCCATCAAGATAAGCCATCGCCAGCTGCGCCTGGTCGTAGAGCATCTTTTCATAGTGCGGCACGTGCCAGTAGCGGTCGACCGAGTAACGGTGAAAGCCACCGCCCAAATGATCGCGCATGCCTCCAGCAGCCATCGCGCGCAGCGTGCGTTCGCTCATCTGCCACGCCATTTTCCCTTCGTCGCTGTCTTTGCCAAAGCGCTCGCGCAGCTGCATCAGCGCCCGAATGACCACCGGCCGCGGAAATTTCGGCGCGCCGCCAAAGCCGCCCCAATCCGGATCGAACAGCGAATCGCAGCGGTCCAGATAATCGCCAAAAACCTTCGCCACCGGCAATCCGCGCAACGTCGCGGTGTCTGCCGCCTCTTTCTGCAACTGCTCGAACACCCGCGCCGCGCTCGTCTCCATCTTCGCCCGATCGTCCCGCCACAGGCGGCCGAGTTCGTGACAGACCCGCGTGAAACCCGCGCGCCCCTGCCGGTCCTCCGGCGGGAAATACGTGCCACCGACCACCGGCTTGCCGTCCGGCGTCAGCCACACGCTCATCGGCCAACCGCCCTGCCCCGTCGTCGCCTGCACAAACGCCATGTAAGTCGCGTCGATGTCCGGCCGCTCCTCGCGGTCCACCTTCACGTTGATGAAATGGTGGTTCATCACCTCCGCCACCC
>CAJXYV010000227.1 GCA_913063525.1 uncultured Verrucomicrobiota bacterium | reverse complement strand
CCACAGCGGCGCGCCACAACAAAGCCGTTCACCCGGCTCCGCGCAAGACCGAATCCCGATACATAATTTGAGAAATTCGGCAGCAACTTCTACGACTCGTTTGCAGATCCAGGCGGTAGCTTTCATCGACACGTCACTTTTGCTGCGAATGAAGCCGTCTTCGATGGTCACGACGGTGCTTGCGCTCTCGATGAACGCCCTTTCGGCGCGATCTTGGCCGGTTGCGCTCTCGATTTTGCCGTTTTAAATTTCCATGCAGGCGGTGCTATTGGAATTTGAGGCATTTTTAATTCCCATACGGGTGGTACTATTGGAATTTAAGACGGTTTAAATTCCCATACGAGTGCTGCTATTGGAATTTACGGCGGTTTAAATTCCCATACGGGTGCTGCTATTGGAATTTAAAGCAGTTTGGATCCTCATAAAGGTGGTAATAATTCCCATACAGGCGGCACTATTGGAATTTAAGGCGTTTTAAATTCTCATACAGGTGGTGCTATAGGAATTTACGGCGGTTGAAATTCCCATACAGGTGGTGCTATTGGAATTTATGGCGGCTTAAATTCCCAAACAATTGGTGCTATGGGAATTTAATGCGGCTGTGTTGTTAACGGAAGCCGTTACAATCTCAACGAAGGCCGATGCGTTCTCAACGCAAGTAGCTCCGGTGGCAGCAAAAGCGGTTTGATTGCTTGCAAAAGCGGTTTTCTTGCCAAAGCAAGGGTTTTTCTGGCGAACGAAGGCGCGGGCAATCTTTCCGCGATGCAGGAAAAGTTTGCGGGCGGCGGGCTGAGCGTCAATGCTCGGCCCATGCGGAACCGATTCTACGGGGCTTTTGACAGCGAGCGGCGCTCGGGCGCCAGCGACGGGGACGACTACCGGACGCCATTCCAGATCGACCGCGACCGCGTGCTGCACACGCCGACGTTCCGCCGCTTGCAGAATAAAACGCAGGTGTTCTGGAGCGGCGAGTACGATTTCTATCGGACGCGGCTGACGCACTCGCTGGAAGTCGCGCAGATCGGCAAGTCGATTTCCTATTGGCTGAAGAGCCAGCAGGACGGACCGTTGGCAGATGATTTTTTCATCGACCCGGATCTGCTGGAGGCGATCTGCCTATCCCACGACTTGGGCCACCCGCCCTTCGGCCATGCCGGGGAACGCACGCTGAACTATCTGATGCGCGACCACGGCGGCTTCGAGGGCAATGCGCAAACGCTGCGCCTGCTGTCGGAGCGGATCTTTTCGGCCCGGCGCTGCGGCATGGACCCGACGCGGGCGTTTCTCGACGGCGTGCTGAAATACAAATCGCTGTGGACCGAGCTGAAGTCGGCCACCGGCAGCACGCCCGATCACCACTTCATCTATGACGAGCAGCACGCCTATCTCGACTGGGCGATGGCGGGCAATGATTTCCCGCTGGAACTGCCGCCGGGCGATGTGCGCGACACGTTCAAGTCAATCGAGTGCCAAGTGATGGACTGGGCGGACGACACGGCCTACTCGCTCAACGATCTATCTGATAGTGCGCGCGCCGGATTTCTCAACATCGAGAAGATCGAGGCGTGGGCTGAAAAAAATGGCGAAGCCACGGGTGACGACACGCCCCTGGGCGATCTGATGCGCGCCATCCGCCGCAAGCGGGTCGATCCGTTTGTCGGCAAACGGATCGGCAAATACATCCAGGCCACGCACTTGGAGACGGATGTTAATTTCCTCAGCAGCGTGACGAACCGCTACCGCTATCGGTTAGCGATCGATCCCGCGGTGAAGTCCGAGTCGAAACTGTTTAAGCGTCTCGCTTTCGAGGTGGTGTTTCTTTCGCCGCAGCTGAAGCAGTTAGAACACAAGGGCAGCCGGATGCTGCGGCAGTTGTGGGAAGTGTTAGGCGAGCGCTATGTCTCCCAGCAGACGATCGACGGCCAGGATTTCCAGCTACTGCCTGCCGACACTGCGGCGGAAATCGCGGCGGCGCCAGACGAGGCGGCGCGGGCGCGACTGGTCTGCGACTTTCTCGCAGGCATGACCGACGGCTATGCGGCGCGGACTTACAAGCGGCTGTTTTCGCCCGACTTCGGGTCGATCGGCGATCTGGTCGGTTGAGTGGGGGGATGCTCAGTGTTTGAACTTCAGGATCCGCTCGCCCTCGAGATAATAGTCGAGCCGATCGCGCGCGTGGATCTCTAAAAACGCGGGATCTTCCCGCAAGGCGCGGCACTCGATCTCGCGGAATTCCCGCTCGGCCACGATCAATTTTTCCTGATCCTTGGCCAGTTTCAACTTGGCTTCGAGCCGATCAACTTCGCGCAGTTGGGGAACCGCGGTGGCCACCACCACAAAGCCCATCGCGATGCAAAACACCACAAACACGAAGCGTCCAGCCCCATGGATGACCCGTATCCGAGCCTCCAGGCGCGTCAATTTGACACCTGCAATCCGTTGCTTCGACATTTCCTTCCCGGAGAAATCACACAGCAGCTTGAAATGTCAAGAAAACTAAAGCTTGGAATTTCTTGACCGCGCCGCGCGCAGCACGTGCCATCCGGTGGCCATGGCCGCTGGAACTGATGCGTGATTTTCTCCCGACCGACCGACCCGCGCTGGTGCTGGCACCGATGCAGGACGTGACCGACTTGCCGTTCATGCGAGTGATCGCGCGGCGCGGTGCGCCCGACTGGTTCGTCACGGA
>CAJXYV010000226.1 GCA_913063525.1 uncultured Verrucomicrobiota bacterium | reverse complement strand
AGGATCGGCAGCGACTGGGTGAGGAAGGCGAGGATCGACGATTCGCCGCGCATCACCCAACGACCGCTTGAGAAGTTTTCCACCTCGAAGCCCGCGCGCGCCAGTCGGCTCGCGGCCTTCTCTTCGAGTGCGAGATCCCGCACCTCGCAGTGGTCGCCGATCAGGCGCGGCAGCCCGTCGACTTTGCCCAATCCCGGCGGGACTGGGGCGGCGCTGCCGTAGCGGACGCTGAGCTGGGCCTCCAAGTGTTCGAGTGAGCCTTCCAGCGAAAGCCCGATCGACGCCGTCGCGGGCACAAAGTGCAGCGCGTCCAGCCACGATCCGGCCGGAAAGCTGAGCCATTCCTGCCACGAGTCGAGGTGGTTAAAAAACCGTTGGATCGGGATTTCGACCGTTTTGCCGGCGGCGAGCTCGCGCAAAGCCGCCGCCAAGTCCACGGGAATGCTCCCTTCGCCCACCCGCACCACCGAGTCCTCGCCGATCTGCCAGAACGAGCCGCCGATTTCCAGCCACGGCCCGGATTCCGCGTCCGGGACCAGCCGGATCTGGTCTTGCAGGTGATCCGCCTGGCTGAGTTTCAGCCGCTCGCCCGAACGGATCTGGATCGACAGCCGATCCTTGCCCGCCGCCAGCCGCGGATGCTCGGCGATGGCTTCGAGAAACGCCGGAACCCGCGCGCCGTCGAGGTTGAGACTGAGAATCTCCTTCCGCGCGACGCCTTCCTTGGCCAGCCACGCGCCCAAACGGTCATCCGCCGGCGAAATCTCGCTGCCCGTCGCCACTGCGAGGGTCGCGGCGAATTTCCCGCGCTGAAGGGCATCTCGCCAGTTAAGCGGTAATAGAACCTGCCACGGCACAGCGGCGAGTAACGGGGCTGCGGGCCTAGCAGCCGACGATGGAACAGCCGACGCAGGCTTTGCCTTGGCCGGATTCAGAGCCGCCAATCCCGTCGCCACCGCATGGCAGCAGACCGCACCGCTGCGCTGATTGTCGGCACACGGGCAATGCGTGTCAAAATTGGTCGGAGATTTCGCCGTCACGCTGACGCGCATCAGCCGCTTGCCGACCCGCACCAGCCCCTGCCAGCCCGTCGGCCCAGCCTTCACTTCGGTCACCATCCCGCTCTCAAAGAGCGCTTTGCCCTCCTTGAATGCCTGCCAAGCCGCCGCCGCCCTCAATGTTGTTTCCGTCCACCCGCTCATTTTGTGGCGGCAGTCTTCCCCGATCTCACCCTAGGCGCAACCCGATAGCGATACTCAGCCACAACCCGATCGGGCCGGCTGCCGCCAATTTTGTAGTGAACGATCGAAAGTGAGGATCCACGGGGGAAGCGCCCTTCCTTGACCGCACGGGCGGGGCGCGATTTACTCACCGGCATGATCGACATGCTGGTGCGCCTCTACGCCTTGCCGGATTCCGCAGAACTCTACCAAACGGTGACCGCCGCGGGCGTGACCTTGCGGCGCGCGCGGGCGTTTGAAAAACACACCGTTGCAGCCTATGCGCGCGAGCACTTTTCCGAAAAATGGGTGAGCGAGGTGGAGGTGGCGCTGACCCGCCAACCGGTCGCTTGTTTCATCGCTACGCGCGACAAGCAGATCCTAGGCTTCGCCTGTTACGACACGACGCTGCGCGGATTTTTCGGGCCGACGGGCGTGATCGAAAGCGCGCGCGGCCTCGGGCTGGGCAAGGCGCTGTTGTTCAAATCGCTCGAAGCGTTGCGCGAAATCGGCTACGCCTATGCGATCATCGGCGGCGTGGGGCCGCGCGAATTTTACGCCAAAACTTGCGGTGCGATCGAAATTCCCGGCAGCGATCCCGGGACTTACACTGACCTGTTGCCGTAAAATTCACTCCACCGCGTGGATGCCGATGCCGTGTTGGGCGCAAAGTTCGGCGACGCGGTCTTTCTCTAACAACAAAGTTTTCCCCGCCTCGATGGCGATGCCCCCCACCCCGGCGGCAGCGCAGGTTTCGATCGTTTGCGGGCCGACGACCGGCACGTCGAAGCGAAAGTCTTGGTTGGGTTTGGAGACTTTCACTAACAGCACATCCTTGCCGCGGCCGAGTTCACCGCCGCGCTTGATGCAGGCGTTGGTGCCCTCGAATGCTTCGGCCGCAAGCACGGTGCCGTGGCGGACGACCACACTCTGGCCGATGTCGAGCGCGCTGGTCTGTTTGGCGATGCGGAAACCAAACGCGGCGTCGCTGAGTTGGCGCTTTTTGAAGGCCGGGCCGCAGACGTGGCCGGGTCCCGGCAGGTGGTCTTCGAGAAAGGTGGTGGCGGCTAACAGGGTGATGCCGTCCTTGGCCAGCTCCTCGCCGATCGCGCCGAACAGGGTCTCGGCATTGCGCTCCTTGACCCGCGCGAGCATCAGCAAGATTCGCAAGTCTGGCCGTAGATCAAAAAGATTCTTGGGGGAAATTTGCCCCATCATCACCGCCTCGTCCGCGCCTTCGCGGCGGAAAAACTTGATCAGCTTGCTGAGCTGGCCAACGCGGACCCACTCGATGGCGTCGGCTTGATCGGCCAGTTCGGGTTTGGTTTCGCCATGGAAGGCGACCACCACGAGACGGATGCCGGGTGACTGGCGGCGGGCGGCGGCGATGAACGTCTCTGGATAGACTCCGCTGCCTGCGATGATTCCGATGGTGCGAGGATGGGCCATGCTGCGTGTGTCGGGAATGAAACCGGCTGTCGCAGTGAGGATGAAAGTAGCGGCTGTGGGACTCGAACCCG
>CAJXYV010000225.1 GCA_913063525.1 uncultured Verrucomicrobiota bacterium | reverse complement strand
TACAACACCCGCAATTTCATCTCCCGCTCCTACGCCGGGCTGGAGGGCTACGTGCCGTTGGCGCTGGGGTATCTTGTTCTCACCCTGCCGGTTGCGTGGCTGTCGCACTGGCTGGAAAAACGCTTTCGCCATGAAACTTGAAGTCGCCGCACTGACCAAATGTTACGGTCAGACCCGCGCGCTCGACGGGCTTTCGCTGTCGGTGGCGGCTGCCCGCGTGCTGGTCTTGATCGGCCCGTCGGGTGGTGGGAAAAGCACGCTGCTGCGGGTACTCGGCGGTTTGGAAACCGCCGACTCCGGCACAGCGGCGGTCAACGACCATTTGCTAAGTGCCGACCCGGCTAGCCTCCAAGCCTACCGCCGCAAAAACGGGTTCCTATTCCAGCAATTCAACCTCTTCCCCCACCTGACGGCGCTGCAAAACATCGCGCTGCCCTTGGAAAAAGTCCACGGCCACTCGCCCGCCGTCGCCAAGCAAATGGCGGAACAAGCCTTGGCGCGTTTCGATCTGCTGGACCACGCGCACAAGCTGCCGACCCAGCTTTCGGGCGGCCAGCAACAACGGGTCGGCATCGCGCGGGCCGTGGCGCGCCAGCCCGAAGTCCTGTTTCTCGACGAACCCACCTCCGCACTCGACCCCGAAATGACCGCCGAAGTGCTGGAGCTGATCCAAGAACTCGCCGAGGCAGGCCAAGACATCATCCTCAGCACCCATGAAATGGGCTTCGCCCGCGCCGTTGCCGACCAGATCGCCTTTGTCGCCGCAGGGAAAATCGAGGAGCTCGCCCCGCCCGCCAGCCTGTTTGGCGACCCTAAATCCCCACTCTGCCAGCGCTTCCTCTCGCGGGTGATGCGGTATTAGCGGGGTTTTGTGCAGTGCGAAATTCCCGCGTTTTGCTGCACAGTGAGTTGCCGTGGAGCCCAGGACCTTGGGAGGGACTTACAGAAATTTAAGAAAAGCAGACAATATCCGCTTGCAGGGCCGCTGAATTACGCTAATCAAAATGTCGATGAAAAGAATTTTCACTCTCACTGTTGTTGCCGTCGCCGCCGTGCTTTTCAGCTCTTGCAATACGATGATCGGCCTCGGTCGCGACATGAGGATCGGCGGCGAAGGCCTCGAAAAATCGGCGAATAAGGCGACAGGCGGTTCTTCTTCCAGTGGCGACACGTCGGGAGCACCTGTTTACTGAGACTTTTAAACCCGATTTACGAAGTTTCCACGGCTCGCGCGGAGTCAATCGGCTCCCGCGAGGAGTTAATCGGCTCGCATGAGGAGTCATTCCGCTCGCGTGAGGAGTCATTCCGCTCGCGTGAGGAGTCATTCCGCTCGCGCGAGGAGTCATTCCGCTTGCGCGAGGAGTCATTCCGCTTGCGTGAGGAGTCAATCCGCTCGCGTGAGGAGTCATTCCGCTCGCGTTGGGAGTCATTCCGCTCGCGCAAGGAGTCATTCCGCTCGCGCAAGGAGTCAATCCGCTCGCGCAAGGAGTCAATCCGCTTGCGCAAGGAGTCAATCCGCTCGCGTGGGGAGTCAATCCGCTCGCGCGGGGAGTCAATCCGCTGGTGCGGGAGGACGTCGTTTTGATTCGAAAGGGGGCGCGGGAATCAATAGCCGCGCCAGAAAGTGAGGGCGCAGACGAGGGTGGCAACGCCGTAGCCGAGACCCGCTAGGGACATCAGCGTCCAGCGTTTGGGCTCCGCAGTGACCCAAGCCACTGCATCGCGGAACAAATAGGGCATGCCGACCCAGAACAATGACGCCGTGATCATGGCGTAAGCGAACACTGGCACGAGCAGCCGCGAAGATGGATCTTTCAAAAAGGCAGCCCCCAACAGCGGCGCAGCAGCCATCAGCCCGAGCAAGCCCAGCGCGCGGACCGCGAGAAAATCCCGCACGCTGATGCAGACGAGCACCAACGAAACAGGCACCAGCACTTGCAAAAGGCCCTTGGCGCCATTGAATTCGCCCAGATCCATGACCAAGGCGCTGAGCTTGCCAAGACCGGGTGGCGCGATGAGCAACCAGAACCAGCCGAGCCCAATGCCCAGCAGGATTTGGCCGAGCGTTTGATTGCGCGGGAATTTCTTCAGGAAATCCTTGGCCCAGGCCGGTTTCACCAACATCACCGCGTGAACGCCGATCAGCCAGACGGCTAGCAGCAGGCCTGCGGTGAATAGCGGCAGGCGTTGGTAAGGGTGCAGTGGATCCATGAGGCACCCGAACTACGGCCAAATGGTTGAAGTTTCAAGCGCCAACTTCCGACGTGCAACAACGCGCACGACACGCAGCAACTGCCTTGATGAGCCCCTAACCTTTAACGCGCGAACGAGGCGGCGAGCGAGGCAAGATCGGCTGGGGCCGCGCGATCCGCCGAGAGAATCGCCGCCTTTTGCAGCGAAACGATTTCGGAAATGCCCTTGCGCGAGAGATCGAGCATCGCGGCCATTTCCCCCGAGGAGAACACCGCTTCTTCGCCGCTGCCCTGGATTTCCACAAAGTCGAGGGCCTCGGTCATCACGACGTTGAAGTCGACGGAGGCGGCTTTGTCCTCGGGGTAGTTCAGGTCGAGAACTGGTACACCCTGATAAACGCCCGCAGAAACGGCAGCGACGAGCTTCTTGAGCGGAAAGTCTTTGAGTTTGCCCTGCGCCATCAGCTTGTTGAGGGCGATGGCCATCGCTACGCAACCGCCCGTGATCGAGGCGGTGCGGGTGCCGCCGTCGGCTTGGAGCACGTCGCAATCGATCCAGATCGTCCGCTGGCCGACTTTTTTCAG
>CAJXYV010000224.1 GCA_913063525.1 uncultured Verrucomicrobiota bacterium | reverse complement strand
ACTTGGCCCTTGTTCATCGCTGATCTGGAAAAGGCACCTGCCGAAATCAACGCTTGGCAATCCAAAGTGCCCGTCCCGCTGACTGCGGCGATTTTATCTTTCCTCACGGGTAAAGACTGGGTCACCGGCGGTGAATGGCAGGATTTTTACGGGATTTTACCGCTTGCGGCAGGCTCGCTGATGATCTCGATTGTGGCACTCATCATCGCCATTCCTACGGGAATCGGTGCGGCGATTTACGTCAATCAATATGCCTCCAGTCGCGAGCAAGCGCTGATCAAGCCGGTCATCGAGTTCATTCAGGCGATTCCGTCGGTGGTGCTGGGTTTTATCGGAATTCTCGTTTTCGGCACGGTGCTGCGCGATCTTTCGATGCTTGATTCCCTCCAATGGATCCCCGGATTCCCGATTGAAGAGCGATTGAATATTTTCACCGCGGGCTGCTTGTTAGCACTGATGAGTATTCCTACTATTTTCTCTTTGGCGGAAGATGCGATCAACAACGTGCCATCTGCCTATGCGGAAGCGGCGGAAGCATTGGGTGCCTCGCGGGTGCAGACGACCTTCCGCGTGGTGGTGCCTGCCGCGTTTTCGGGGATCCTTGCTGCGGTGCTTCTCGGGTTTGGCCGCGTGATTGGTGAAACGATGGTCGTGCTGCTGGTGGCCGGGAATCGTATCAAGATCCCTGACTTTAGCAGCGGGCTCGGCACGTTTTTCCAACCCTGCCACACACTCACCGGGATCATCGCGCAGGAGTTGGGCGAAGTCCCGTTAGGTAGTGTGCATTACCGCGCCTTGTTTGTTGTCGGCATCTTGTTGTTTGCCGTGGTCCTTACGATCAATGCCACCGCTCATCGGTTCGTGAATAACATGAGACACTAACTTTTGGAATCATGTTTAAACCTGAAAACCTCATTCGCAAGGGCCTGCCCAAGGGGCATTTCAAAGATCTCGTGGTGCGCTCCTCACTCGGCGGGCTGACCTATTTGGTGGTCGCCATCGCGGCGCTGTTATTTGGCAAGATCATCATCGACGGTGCCCCGGTGCTTTTCAAAGCCGAGGCTCCCTTTGTCGATTTCGAGTTTCTCACCGCGAAAAACGAAACGCTGCACGTCTTCGATGACGCACAAGGCACCCGCCACCAACTGCCCGCTTCGAAATACAGCGATTATTTAGCGCAACACGAGGGCGTGAAGATTTATAACGAACAGACTTATTCCTATTCCGGCGGCGGCATCGCTGGGCCGATTGTTGGTACCGCTTTGCTGACCATTGGCTCGATGGTTCTTGCGCTGCTCTTCGGGGTGAGTGCTGCGATTTATCTATCCGAATACGCCAAACAAAGCCCCTTCATCCACGCGGTCCGGTTGGCGATTCTCAATCTCGCAGGGATTCCATCGATCGTCTTTGGTCTCTTCGGGTTTTCGGTTTTTGTGCTCGCGGTGCCGGTGGTCACCTCGACGCCATCGGACCGATCGTTGCTCACGATTCCTCTTTTAATATCCGACTACGTGTTGAGTTTCCAAGGTTGGAACTCGTCTCTGATGGCAGGTTGCGCGACTTTAGCGTGCATGATTCTGCCGGTAATCATCACCGCCTCGGAGGAATCGTTGCGGGCTGTGCCTCAAGGATTTCGCGATGCATCTTTGGCGATGGGGGCCACGCGCTGGCAGACGATTCGGAAGTGTGTGTTGCCGTTTTCATTGCCAGGTATTTTGACCTCATCGCTGCTCGCGATCGCTAGGGTGGCAGGAGAGACGGCTCCGATCATGTTTACTGCGGCTGTTGCGGCGAAGGATGATCTGCCATGGCAAGGGCTGAAAAGTCCGTTTGATATTCTTTCATCCCAGGTTCAGGCATTGCCCTATCACATCTACACGCTGGCGGCCCGCATCCCGAATTCGGAGTATACTCAGCGGGCGCAGTACGGCTCGGTGTTTGTCTTTCTTCTGCTCGTCGCCAGCCTTTCGCTGGGTTCGATGATCCTGCGCAGCAAATTGAGGTCAAAACTCAAATGGTAACTATCATTCCAGTATCCGTGTTTCCATGAAGCCAGCGATTCAAATCAAGAATCTTTCCTTTGCCTACGGCAGCAAACAAGTGCTGCACGATGTCAGCATGGATATTCCGGAACGCCAAGTCACCGCGTTCATCGGGCCGTCGGGCTGTGGTAAGTCCACGCTTCTGCGCTGTGTGAATCGGATCAACGATCGCATCCCCGGCGCCCACCTCACGGCGGGCTCAGTTTTGATTCACGACATCGACATCAACCGTCGCGACATCGATCTGCAGGAGTTGCGCCGCCGCATCGGCATGGTTTTCCAGAAGTACAATCCGTTTGCGAAATCGATTTATGAAAATGTCGCCTTCAGTCTGCGGGTCGCGGGGCATAATAAACGCGCTGAGTTGGATGAAGTCGTCGAGAAGGCATTGCGCAGCGCAGCGCTATGGGACGAGGTGAAAGACCGCCTGCACGCCAGCGCGTTTGGTCTTTCTGGCGGTCAGCAACAACGTCTTTGCATCGCCCGTGCTATCGCCAATCAGCCGGAAATCCTGCTGATGGACGAACCCTGCGCGGCCCTCGATCCGTTAGCGACGTTGAAAATCGAAGAGCTGATCTGCGAATTAAAAAAGCAATACACCATCGTCATTGTCACTCACAACATGGCGCAGGCCACGCGCTGCTCCGACCAGACGGCCTTCATGTATTTGGGAAAACTCATCGAAATGGGGCCCACGATGCAGATATTTGAAAACCCTAAGAATCCCCAGACGGAAGCCTATGTCACCGGCTCTTTCGGTTAATCTAATTCCGTATTTTCTTCTTAGTCATGGATGACTCACTCAAGCAACCCCAGCCAAGCCAACAGGCAGGCGTCTCTGTCG
>CAJXYV010000223.1 GCA_913063525.1 uncultured Verrucomicrobiota bacterium | reverse complement strand
TGCCGTTCATGCGAGTGATCGCGCGGCGCGGTGCGCCCGACTGGTTCGTCACGGAGTACTTCCGCGTGCATCCCGATTCCTGCCTGAACCGCTACATCCTGCGCTCGATCGCGGAAAACGAAACGGGCAAGCCCGTGTTTGCGCAGATGATCGGTCGCGATCTGCCTAGCCTGATCCGCAGCGCGGGTGAGCTGGCGAAGTACCCGATCGCGGGGATCGATCTCAACCTCGGCTGCCCCGCGCCGATCGTCTGCCGCAAGGACGCGGGCGGCGGCTTGCTGCGCAGCCCCGAAACCGTCAACCGCCTGATCGGCTCCCTGCGCGAGGCGATCCCCGGCCGCTTCACTGTCAAAACCCGCCTCGGCTACACCACGGCGGAGGAATTCCCCGCGTTGTTAGAAATCTTCCGCAGCCACGCCATCGACGGCCTAACCATCCACGGCCGCACCGTGTTAGAGCGCTATCAGACGCCCGTGCACCCCGACTGCGTGAAGACCGCCGTCGAGACGATGGCCTGCCCCGTGATCGCTAACGGCAACGCCGTCGATGTCGCGACGGGCTTGACCTATCTGGCAGAAACCGGCGCGGCGGGTCTGATGATCGGCCGCGGCGCGATCCGCAATCCGTGGATTTTCTCGCAGCTAACCGCCGCCTTCCAAAACGGCACTGCGCCCGCACCGAGCTACCGCGATCTGTGGGAGTATGTGCTGGAACTCCACGACGAAATCGCCCGCGAAACGCCGAAGTTCAATCCCCTCGCCCACGTCCAGCGGATGAAAAAGACCCTCGCCTACATCAGCCACGGACTGGAAGGCGAGTTCGAGTACGACATGCGCCGCGCCAAAACGCCCGAAGACTTCCACGAGATCTGCCGCAGGCATCTCGACCACGACATCCCCCTGCCGCCCAAACCACCCGTCGGCTCCAAGCTGTTTTGCGGCTTCGAGGCGTTGGGCCGTTAGCAACCGTTAGGATTTACGGCCTTCGTCGTACTCGAAGTATTCGAGCATCGTCTGGATATCGTCGCGGCCTTCGAGCCCGCTCTCCTTTTTGCGGCGGGCCAGGGTTTCGGCGACGGCATCTTTCCAGCCGACTTTGCTGAGATACTGGTTCCAGATGAAGATGTCGCCCTCGCTCAGTTCGCGGCCGTTTTCAAAACACCAGTTGAGGATTTCCTCGTCGTTACCGCCCTGCAAAACATGGGCCACGAGTGACTGATAGTTCACCCGCAGGTAGTTCACGCAGCGGGAATCGAATCCAGAGCCGAGGTTGTCGCAGAAATCTTCTCTCAACTTGTCCGCGGCATGGAGGCGGATTTTATCCAACATCCGGGCGAAGTAGATCATCCCGAGGGTTTCCTGATAGGCGGAGAGTGGCACGGATTTCATAAGTCTTCTGATAGAGTAACGGGCGTCGCGTCGCGAAGCAAGCGCTGGAGATCCAGAGGCTCCGTGACCATCGCGAGGCTACCGTCGGGCGCGTGCGGCCACTCGTCCTGCGGCCGATCCCAATAGAGTTCGACGCCGTTCTGATCGGGATCCCGCAGATAGAGCGCCTCGCTCACGCCATGGTCGCTCGCGCCGTCCAGCGGGATTTTGTCATCGATCAGATGCCGCAGCGCGTCGCCCAGACTGGCGCGTGTCGGATAGAGAATCGCGAGATGGAACAAGCCCGTCGATCTCGGTGGCGGAGGCGAACCGCCTAGACTTTCCCACGTATTGAGTCCGATGTGATGGTGATAACCACCCGCGGAAATGAACGCTGCCTGCTTGCCATAACGCTGGGTCAGCTCGAAGCCGAGCACCCCGCAGTAAAACCCAAGCGCGCGCTCCAGATCCGCGACCTTGAGATGCACGTGGCCGATGGAAACCTTGGGGTCGATGGGGCGTGTGGTCATTAACACGACTCTAGCAGAGTTTTCGAACTCATCAAATTCCGAAATTGCCACAAAGCGCCCTCACGAGGAGTACGATGCCGAAAATCCCCAGCGCAACAGAGCAGCAACGGGTGGTCGGACTGTGCGGCATTTCATCCGGTGGGATCACTCGATACGACGACGAACCCAACCAAAGCCGATCTCCAAAGTAGGAGGCAAGGCCAGCAACTAACAACGCGCATCCTCCCAGATAAGGCAAAAACCAATCTTCCGTTAGCCAGCTGTTTCGTTTGAGGCAAGGGCCCAGTCCTATTCCTACACCAACGACCAAGCCCAGCAGGGCCTGCATCGTCCATGCCAGCCAATCCGGTTTGTTTTTCATCAGATCGGCGCGAGGGATTCTAGCAGCAAGACGGGCGTGCGGGCCTCGTTGGATTTATCGCGGTCGAGGGTGAGCTGCAACGACCAGTCGTTGAGATCGTCGGGGTCGATGAGCGTTTGGTGAATCGTTAGCCCGTCTTCGGAGATATGGGTGTGGCGGGCGTTGCGCGCTTCGGGGTCGAGGCGGATCTGGAGGCGGGCGTCGTGATAGGTGTTGAGCTGCTGGAGCAGGCGCTCGTTCGACCAGGCCTTGCCGTCGGAATCGTGGCTGCCAATCAGGCTGAGCGCGGCCTCGGTGTCGTAGCGGGCGAGCGCGGTGACGAGGGTGAGGACGTGGTTGCGGAGGTGGCGCTTGAAGGCGAGTTTGTCCTGGGTGTAGGGGATCTTGGCTTTGAAATTGGCGATTTCAGATTTGTGATCTGAAGCGACGGGGGCAGCATCGGGGTTTTTGAGGGCCTGCCACTCGTCGAGCAGGCTGGAGTCGGTGTGGCGGACGATGAGTTCGAGGAAGGACTCGGCTTCGTGGACGTGTTCGGTTTTCGCGCTGTCAGGCACGGTCTGGGCGAGGACTTTGTAGACTTCGCCGAGGTGGCGGAGGAGCACGGCTTCGGAACGTTCGAGTTTGTAGGTTTTGACGTAGTCTTCGAAGGACTGGTAGTTCTCGATCATCTCGCGGGCGAC
>CAJXYV010000222.1 GCA_913063525.1 uncultured Verrucomicrobiota bacterium | reverse complement strand
ACCCATCCGCATTTTGAAAAAGCACATCCTGACTGCCATCGCCCGAGTAAACGTTCGATACTTGATAGATCGCCGATCCCTCATTCACCGTCACGCTCACCACGCCAGTCACCGATTTGTAATTGCTCGAGTCCGTTGGCGTAAAGGTGAACCCTTGTGAGGCGGTCCCGGCACTAGGCACCGTGCTCGGCGCGGTGAAGGCAAAACTTCCTGCCACCGATCCTTGACCACCTTTCAAGGTGGAAGATGCCAAAGTTTGACCATAGGTGATTGAT
Organism: uncultured Verrucomicrobiota bacterium; assembly: GCA_913063525.1. Classification (GTDB taxonomy): domain Bacteria; phylum Verrucomicrobiota; class Verrucomicrobiia; order Verrucomicrobiales; family Akkermansiaceae; genus Luteolibacter. The sequence goes on along the minus strand of CAJXYV010000222.1, from coordinate 2,706 downwards.
GTTACTATCGGCAAGGTGGTAATCGTCGGAGTTGCTTTGCTGACCGTCACGCTCACAGAACCCGACACTGTCAAATAATTCTCCGTGTCAGTTGGAGTAAATATGAATCCCTGCGATACCGTGCCAGCGTTCGGCTTGGTGCTTGATGAGGTGAAGGCGAAGGTGCCTGCCACTGAAGCCACTCCTCCACTTAAGGTGGAAGATGCCAAACTTTGGCCATAGCTAATAGAGCTGGCCACTGGTTGCGACGTGATAAGAGGCGTTATTTTGATTGAACTATTTTCTACTGAATAGATGCCGCTGTCAGTGGCCACAACAATCCGATCCTTATTAGCTGCAAACGTCGCATGAACATTTCCAGCCACATTCCATGGACCATCCATTTTTCCCCAAGTGACTCCCCTATCGCTGCTGACCCAAACTTCAGCGGGTGAGCTTTCACTCGTCAAAGTAAGAAGACCATTGAATGATCCACTTGAATAAAAGGCTCCAGTCGAACTGGAGGTCAAAAAACTCTGATTGAATGTCCAGTTTGAACCATCCGATGAATAAGCAGTGGTGACATTGACCGAGTTACCCGTGCGACTTGTCTCGTGAGCTCCGATGAAAAAGCTCGAGTCAAATTGAGCAACCGCTGACATTTCAAACCCCGCCGGAATACCACTAACTGTCGTTTCATTCCAACTCAATCCATCAACACTCGTCCTCACCCGATTATCAATCGGATAAAGAAATTTTCCGTTCCCGAAAACCAGAGTGTTATACCACCGTGCGGGCGATCCACCTGTGTCGACATAAGTCCAATTGACTCCATTGTCCTTGCTGACAATCATCGCGCCATTCGCCCAAAATCGACGCATCACAAAGGTACCGTTACCATAGACGATTGTAGTCAAATCGTCGTAACCTCCCGGATTACCTTTTCTCGTCCAATTTGCTAAATCTGAGCTGGTCCAAAGATCGTTCCCGGCCCCGTTTAGAACAAAGGTACCATTGCCATAGCCTATGCAATTGAGCCAGTAACGAATATCAGTTGGTTTTGTGATCGCTGTCCAATTAATCCCATCATCACTGTAATGGCCCCGAGTCAAAAACCTCCCATCGCAATTACGAAATCCCCAAGGCACCTCAGTCGCATCGGTGCGCTTGATCCACGACGCAGCATCAATATTCACTGCGCCACGGGTGTTCACCGTCACATTCGCGGAATCCGCGACCAACCCGCTTAGCTCGGCTACCGTCAATCGGAACTGGATCTGGGAGGAAACCTGCTGATTCCAGTCCGCGCCAGCGTCCCAAGTGATGCGCAGGCTGCTGCCGAGTGTCACGCTGCCGATAGCTCCTGTCAGCGACTTGGCTGGCACCTCCCAAGTGCTGCCGCCATCGGCGGAAATTTGCAGCCCCACGGTCAACTGACCACTGGTTTTAGTCACATCGAAATCGATATCGACAAGTTTGGAATTCAGGCGCTGGACGGGGCGGACATGGTTCGGCATCCAAGCCGCAACCTCCGTCGCAGCTTGATTCGCTGATCCGTTCGCAGCCTCTGCCGATTCGTTCGCAGCCGTCGCCGATGCTGCCGCGGCCGTCGCCGAAGCTGTTGCCGCATTTGAAGATTCTTGTGCATTCGCCGCCGAAGCACTGGTTGCAGCCGAATCTTCCGCCGCCGCATCAGCATAAGATTTGGTATATGACGACGGGGCCATCATATAATTTACCAGTGCAGCCGTAGCCGCACTCCTAGCAGTAGCCGCCCACATCACAGCGTCGTCTGCATTTGTGTTCGCCACCTGGGCGTTTGCTTGAGCATCTGCGGCCATTTTTTGGGCATCTGTAGCACTCGATGCCGCGCTCACAGATGCGTCGTTTGCACTCTTTGATTCCACCGCTGCCCCGGCAGGATTCGTCATATCCGCTGCCGCCTTCGCATGCAGCGCCGCAGCTGTTTCAGCATCCTTTGCTGACGCTGCAGCAGTAGCCGCTATCGTTGCCGTAGTCGCAGCCGAAGTTGCAGCGGCAGCCGCCGCCGTCGCATTCGCTGCGGCAGCGATATTAGCATCGGAAGGAAATGGTAAAACCCACGGCATGAAGGGATCAGGCTGGGTCGCGGGCTGGGTCGTCACCGCGCTATCCGCCAGCGGACAAAGCGCGATCAGCGACAACAAGGCGAGCAGGCGAGAAAGCGTTTTCATGAGAGGAGGAGTGGCCGCTTGTCGGCCGGAATGAATAGAGAATGACACACTAACAATCTTTGTCGACGAAAATTGTAACACTTTTTGACCCCTTCCGCTTGCCGGAGCGATTCCCGCACGAAATCACGAATCCGCGAATTTTTTAGAAACAAGGCCGCGCGGGCGCGGGAGGTTTCTTTGGGTGGGACGACCCAACAACAGTCTGGGGCCAGAGGACCCCAGTCACTTGCGGAACAGGACTGAATCGAGCCGATCAGATCGAATCGCAGCCACTGCGGACGACAGTTTAGGCAGGGCGCAGCAATGCTTCCACGCTCCGAAGTCGTGCTGCGAGGCTCTCAGGGCGGAGGAGTTGGCTTTCCTCTCGTGCCATGATTTCTCGCTTCCATGTCTTCAACACCGCGTTCCATGTCTTCGACACCACGGTCCATGTCTTCAACACCACGGTCCATGTCTTCAACACCACGGTCCATGTCTTCAACACCACGGTCCATGTCTTCAACACCACGGTCCA
>CAJXYV010000221.1 GCA_913063525.1 uncultured Verrucomicrobiota bacterium | reverse complement strand
CTTGTCATTTTTTCAGGTCGCAGGAGCTCGTCGAGCTGTTCCTTGCGGAGCCAGCCTTTTTCGAGCACGAGGCTGTAGACGCTGGTCCCGGTGGCAAGGGCCTCTTGGGCGATGGCGGCGCTGCGTTCGTAGCCGAGAACGGGACTGAGCGCGGTGACGAGGCCGATGGAGTTCTGGACGTAGGCGAGGCAGCGCCCGCGGTTGGCCTGGATGCCGGAGATGCAGCGGGTGTGCAGGGCGATGGCGGCGTTTCGCAATAGGGTGAGGCCGAAGAAGAGGTTGAAGGCGATGATCGGCTCGGCCATGTTGAGTTCCAGTTCGCTGGCCTCGGATGCCATGGCGATGGTGACGTCGGCCCCGATGATTTGGTAACAGACTTGGCTGACCATTTCCGGGATGACGGGGTTGACCTTGCCGGGCATGATGGAGGATCCGGGCTGCATGGCGGGCAGGCGAATTTCGTCGAGACCGCAGCGTGGACCGGACGAAAGCCAGCGGAGATCGTTGCAAATCTTTGATAACTGGACGGCGGCGGTTTTCATCGCACCGCTCATCAGCGCAAAGGATCCGCTGTCTTGGGTCGACTCGACGAGGTTCGCGGCGAGGCGCAGGGGCAGCCCACTGACCGCTGCCAGGTGCTGGGTGCAGCATTCGGCGTAGCCCGGCGGGCTGTTGATGCCGGTGCCGACGGCGGTGGCTCCCATGTTGACCTCGAGAAACTCTTCGGCCGCGCGCTCGATGTAGCGGATGCCGTCGCCGATCATGCCGGCATAGGCGCTGAACTCCTGACCCAGGGTCATCGGCACGGCGTCCTGGTTCTCGGTGCGGCCCATTTTCAAGACGTCGGCAAACTCGGCAGCTTTGGCCGCAAGACTTGCTTTCAGTTCGCGCAGGGCCGCGGTGGCGTCCCGCATGGTGAGGATGACGCCGATTTTGATGGCCGTGGGATAAACGTCGTTGGTGGATTGGGAGCAGTTGACGTCGTCGTTGGGGTGCAGGAATTCGTATTGGCCCTTGCGGTGGCCGAGGATTTCGAGGGCGCGATTGGCGATCACCTCGTTGGCATTCATGTTGGTCGAGGTGCCGGCGCCCCCTTGGATCATGTCGATGGTGAAATGCGAGTGCCACTGGCCCGCGATGATTTCGTCGCAGGCAGCGATGATCGCATCGGCGCGTTCCGGCAGCAGCACGCCGAGCTCCCGGTTAGCCAGGGCAGCGGCTTTTTTAACGGAGGCGAGGCTGCGCACCAAGTGCCCGAAGTGGTGCAACGGGATGCCGGAGATGGGAAAGTTCTCCATCCCACGCAGCGTCTGCACGCCGTAATAGGCCGTGTCTGGCAGCTCGCGTTCGCCCAGGGAATCGTGTTCCGTGCGCGAAGAGGCAGGCAGGGAGGAAGGGGCACAGTCTGTCCGGGGGGAAGAACTCACCCTGGCACTCTATCACAAAGTCAGCAGTTGCATCACAAAAAACCCACCGCGGACGAACCGGGGTGGGTTTGAAAACTCACAGGAATCAACCGAATCAGCGCAGGCTTTTCCGCTTAAAGTTAAGCGCTGCGGTGGATTTGGCGATGACGCCTTGGAGATAGGCGACTTCTTCCGAGTCGAGGTTGTGATCGATGGTCGCCAGCTCGGCTTGCGCGCGCTGGATGGCCGCTTCGACCGTGGCTTCGTCGATCTCTGCTTCACCGAGGGCGCTGTCGGTGAGAACGACGACCTTGGTTTGGGTGACTTCGGCAAAACCCGAGCCGATGGCAAGAGTGGTGACTTGGCCAGCGTGGAGGTAACGCAACTCGCCAGGTTGGAGAGCGGTCACGAGACCGGCGTGAGATGGCAAGATGCCCATTTCACCGTCCGCTCCCGGCAGATAGACGTTGTCGACGGTGTCCGAGAAGATTTTCTTCTCGGGGGTAACGATATCGAGTTGGAGAGCCATGGGCGTGGTAAATGCTGAAAAGCTGGAATCAGAGATTCAGCAGACTCAGGTTCAGTTGCGCGGCACGGATTCGATTCCGCCCTTCATGTAGAAGTTGCCTTCTGGCACGTCGTCGAGCTTGCCGTCGAGGATTTCCGCGAAGCCCTTGACGGTGTCTTCGATGGAAACCAGCACGCCGGGAACGTTGGTGAACACTTCGGCAACGTGGAACGGCTGGGTGAGGAAACGCTGGATCTTACGGGCGCGGAAGACGCTGGTCTTGTCCTCGTCGGAAAGTTCGTCCATGCCGAGGATGGCAATGATGTCCTGAAGGTCTTTGTAGCGCTGAAGCACCTGCTGGACGCCACGGGCGACGCGGTAGTGTTCTTCGCCGATGATCTCAGGCGCGAGCGCCTTCGAAGTCGAAGCGAGCGGGTCAACGGCTGGGAAGAGCGCTTGTTCGGCCAGCGAACGCTCGAGAACGACGGTGGCGTCCAAGTGAGCGAAGGTGTTGGCAGGAGCGGGGTCGGTCAAGTCGTCCGCAGGCACGTAAACGGCTTGAATCGAGGTGATGGAGCCCTTGTTGGTGGAAGTGATCCGCTCTTGGAGACCGGCCATTTCTTCGGAGAGAGTAGGCTGATAACCCACGGCCGATGGAGTACGGCCGAGAAGTGCGGACACTTCGGAACCCGCTTGCGAGAAACGGAAGATGTTATCGACGAAAAGAAGAACGTCTTGGTTGTCCTCATCGCGGAAGTGCTCGGCCATGGTAAGCGCGGAAAGCGCAACACGGAGACGGGCACCTGGAGGCTCGTTCATCTGGCCGTAGCAAAGGGCGACCTTGGAACCTTCGGTGAGGACAGGGTTGCCCTTGTCGTCGAGTTTCGGATGACCTTTTTCGTCCTTTTCGGTGGCGATAACGCCGGACTCGATCATTTCCCAGTAGAGGTCGTTACCTTCACGGGTCCGCTCACCCACACCGGCGAAGACGGAGAAACCACCGTGCGCTTTCGCGATGTTGTTGATGAGCTCCATGATGACGACGGTCTTGCCGACGCCGGCACCACCGAACAT
>CAJXYV010000220.1 GCA_913063525.1 uncultured Verrucomicrobiota bacterium | reverse complement strand
CCATGCTGGAATTGTTCCGATAGACTGACGTAGCCGTCGAAGTTGCCTTCGCTCAGGCCCTCTGCGACGCGGGTGCGGAGGTAGTCGAACGAGCCCGCTTCCAGTCGGATCGAGCCGCCCGGTGCGGTCAATCCTGTCTTGGAAATGTAATCGATCGCGCCGCCCAAAGTCGACGAGCCGAGCGACAGCGCGTTGCCGCCGCGCAACACATTGATGTGGTCGGCCGCCAGCGGATCAGTGGATTGCATATCAAATCCGCCATCGGCCAAGTTCACGGGCACACCGTCTTGAAGGAAGCGAATGCCGCGACCGTGAAAGGTCCGTTGGATGCCAGAGCCGCGGATCGAAATGCGTGCTTCGTCGCCACCGTAGCGTGCTTGCGCAACGATCCCGGGCGAGAGAGCGAAAGTTTCGGCGAGGGTGCTAGCGCGGCCGCGCAGGTAGCGTTCGGCATAAACAACTTCCGTGCCGCCAGGTGTTTTTGCCAGTTCCTCACGGCTTTTCCTCACCGTCGGAACGGTCTTGGAGACGGGGATGACCTTCGCCTCGACGACGAGGGGTTTGAGCTGGGTGGTTTCTGCGGTGGCGCTGCCCGCAAGACTACAAAACAAAAGAATCCAGTTTGAAATTTTCATAGCAATAGAAAAAGTTAAAATATGGGAGGCATCATGGGTGATGCCGCAATGAGGACGCGGCCATCTGGCTGCACAACGACGAATCCCCGAACTGCTAACAGGCGCAGTTGGGGCATGATTAAATCACATCTCGGTCAAGCGACCCGACATGGTGGCGGGATCGGCGGCGCGTCTGGGCCGATGCCTGCAAACCGTGTCGCATCTACGAAGGCTACCGATGGCACGATCACTCCGTGGGGAGATGAAATGACCAAATCCGCGACAGGAATCATTTCCCGCAGCATTTTCGCTGAAAGCTGCGATGGCGAAGTCAGTGGAGTGTTCTCCTCTTGATCGGACTGCTTGGCGGACTCGATCTTCTTACAAAGTGGGCAGGGCTTTTCGCCGCTGAAGGTATCCTGAAATCCGTGGGCAATTCCATCCTTGTTTGAATAATCGACCAACATCGTACTCCACGCGATCACTTGGATTGCCGCGTACGGACCGCCTACCAGATGCAGGCATCCAAGAATGGCTAACAGGAGCTGGAAGAATCTCTTCAAGATCAGGTGATCGGAGCTAAACACAACCCCGACAGAGGACTCGCAGTCCAGCCGGACTAGGTCAAACAAAAATCCCCTCGCGGACGGACTCACGCATTTGGGTTACGCCCGGCTTGATCCTGCCGCGTTTTCGCGTCATGCAGAGGCATGCCAATCGTGCTTGCCTCTGCTTCCCCGCGCCGCCGTGAATTGTTAGCACAGGCGGGGGTCGTGTTTGAAGTGGTGGCATCCCCGGCAGAGGAAATTCACGACCCGTCGATGCGACCGGATCTTCTGTGCGAGCTCAATGCCCATTTGAAAGCGGCGGCAGTGGCGGCTCTGCGGCCCGAAGCGAGAGTCATCGGCTCGGACACCTTGGTCTTCATCGACGACTTGCCGCTGGGCAAACCCGCGGATCTGGAGGAGGCCCGCGGCATGCTGCGGCGGCTGTCGGGCCGCACCCACCAAGTTTGCACCGGCGTGTGCATCATCGAGCCGGGCGGCGAGACAAAATGTTTCCACGGCCTGACGGAAGTGACGTTTCTCACGCTCGATGACGCGGCGATCGACGCCTACTTTTCGCAGGTCAACCCGCTGGACAAGGCGGGCGCGTACGGCATACAGGAGTATGGCGAGCAGATCATCGCGGGCATCCGCGGCAGCTTCGACAATGTCATGGGACTACCCGTGGATCTGGTGGTCGCCGCGCTGGGGTGACGAGAAAACGTTGAGATCCGGCCATTTCACCCCGCCGCCAGCTGGCGGGATCGCCCGTGCCGATCGTCGAATTTCTGAACAGGATTGCGGGTTTATTCACAGAAGGCTTGCCAAGGGGCGGGGAAAGCGGAAACTGAATGGCAACCACTCCACGGTTCCCCATTTATGAAGTTCCGCATCTCCAAGGAAGCCCTGCTCGATGGCCTGCAAAAGGTCCAACACGTCGTTAGCTCGCGCACCACTCTGCCCATCCTCTCCAACGTTCTGCTGGTGGCCAAGGACGGCCGTCTCCAGTTCACTACCACTGACTTGGATGTCGGCGTCACGGGCTCGGTGGAGGCGGAGATCGACAAGGAAGGCGCGACCACGCTGCCGGCCAAGCGGCTCGTCAGCATCATCCGCGAACTTCCTGCCAGCGAGGTGGAAATCACGGTCAACTCCAAGAACCAAGCCGAGATCCGCAGCGGCCCGTCGTTCTTCAAAATCATCGGCCTCAGCGACGCTGAATTCCCGCCACTCCCTGACTTCGAAGGTGCCAAGGTCTTTAAAATCCCACAGGCCACCCTTCGCGACGGCCTCAAGAAAACTTCCTACGCCATCTCGACCGACGAGACGCGCTACGTACTCAACGGTATCTTCGCCTCGTTCCGCGACGGCAAAATGACGCTCGTCGCCACCGACGGCCGCCGCTTGGCAATGGTCGATGCCGACCTGGAATTCCCCGCTTCCCACGAGACCGACGTCATCATCCCAAGCAAGGCCGTGCAAGAGTTGCAACGCCTGTTGGGCGACGCCGGCGAGGTGATCGTGAAACTCAGCGACAGCCAGATTTCCTTCACCATCGGCGACAGCCTGCTGGTCAGCAAGCTGATCGAAGGCAACTACCCGAACTACCGCCAAGTCATCCCCGGCGACAGCAACGAGCGCGTGGTCATTTCCCGCGAGGCCCTGCTGGAAACCGTGCGCCGCGTCTCGCTGCTCTCTTCCGACAAGTCGAACTCGGTCAAGCTGGTCTTCAGCGAAAACCGCATCGAAGTGACCGCCAACTCCCCGGACGTCGGCGAAGCGCAGGAATCGATGGACGTGATCTACCAAGGCCCGCCGATGCAGATCGCCTTCAACCCCGAGTTCCTCCAAGCCCCGCTCCGCGC
>CAJXYV010000219.1 GCA_913063525.1 uncultured Verrucomicrobiota bacterium | reverse complement strand
GCGACCCGTTCCTCGTCAAAAACAGCAATTCATCCGCGCCAGATTTCCTTTGGGCAAAATGCCCAAACAACCGTCTGGGGCCAGAGGACCCAGCCACTGGGTGCGGACTTCTCTTGATCTGCCCGCCACGCGCAATCGTGGCGAAGGTCGACTGGACTTCGCTTAAGTTGCTGTTTTCACCTAATACCCTGGCGGCTCGCACGAAGCCGCAAGGACGCAAAGGCAGAGGGGAATGGGTGGATGGGATGGGAGTTTTAAGACTCTGACGTAGCCCAACCCTTGGATCCGGTCCTCTGAAAAACTTTGCGCATTTGCGCGAGCTGATCTGAGGTCATTTTCGTGTCGGTTAGGCTGACTTCGAGACCGGACACTTCGGCTCTTGCCGCGATTTTGAGGAGGATTCCTAGTGGATGCCGCCAGCGGAACTCCGAAACTCCGCTTCCAGGCCGAACGATATCTCTTCGAGCCGCTTTTCGGAGACTTTGGTGATGAGCTGCACGTCGGGGGCGAAGAGGGAGACGCGGTATTCTTCGAGCGCCCAGCCGTGGGGCCAGTGGGCGGGGGCGTCGAGGTTGTTGGCCCAGCGCTGGAACCAGGGCTGCCAGAGTCGGTGAAGGCGATCGAGTTTTTCGAGGTCCTTGACGATGGGCAGTGAGGAGAGGCGGCCGAGGCGGGAGCGGATGGCCCGCAGGCGGCGCGGGTAGTCGCGCAGGCGGCTGAAACCAGCGCGCCAGGCGAAGTTTTGGCGGAACAGCCAGGCGAGCTGCTGTTCGAGGTCGGCGGCGATTTCGCCGAGGTTGCGGTCTTTGCGGTTGGCGATGATCCAGGCTTGGATCTCGGGGAGGATTTCGAAGATCTCGTCGACTGACTGACCGAGGACAGTGGCCGCTTCGTGCCAGCGGGCGCGGGCTTTTTCGGTGACGAGTCTGAATTCTTCGGGATCGCGCGGGAACACGCCGCCGGCCGCCCCTTCGGCGGCGAGCAGGATCAAGGTATCCAGCGAGGTGCCGCCGACCCCGAGGCGCGGAAGTTCGACCCGGGCCATCAGGCCGAGTGGGAACTTTTTTTTGAGATGGGCGACGGAGTCGGGATGGGCGAGCCAGAGCAGGCGCGCGCCGCCCGCGCGGTGGGATTCCGCGGCCTCGGCGGGACAGGTGAAAGCGCGGACGCCGACGGATTTGCCTTCGTCGACCAACGCGGGATAGGCCGCGCCGCCGGGAGTTTCGACGCGCTCGGGCAGGCTCTCGCCTTCCCAGGTGCTGATGCCCTTGCGCTCGACATCGGCGTTGGCGGCGGCTTCGAAGCGGACGCGCATGCGGTCGGCGAGTTGGAGTTTGAGGGCGGCGACATCTTCGCCCAGCGCGAGTTCTTCGCCTTCGTCGTCGCAGACCCAGATTTTGGTGACGAGTTCGGGCGGCAGTTTGCTGACGTCGTATTCGCCGACGGGGACGTGGGCGCCGGTTCGCTCGCGGGCGTACTCGGAGAGGGCGAGGAAAATCGGCCGGTCCTTGGGCGCAAAGCTCCAGAGTTCGGCAAAACCTTCGGCGACGGGGCCGATCGGCTGACAGATGCGGCGGTAGTCCTTTGGCAGCGAGCGCAGCAGGATTTCCGCGCGCTGGCGCAGGTGGCCATCGACGCCCCAGCCGGGCAACCAGTCGGGGAGTTTCGGTAGTTGATCGACGTGCACGCCCAGCGTGACGCCGTCGTCGCGTTCGCCCGGCATCGCGTGGTAATAGAATGAATATTCGTCGCCGCGGTGCTGGATGTTGTCGGGGAAACCGTCGAGGCCGAGGTCGGTCAGTTCCTCGTCCACCACATCGGAGACGCCGAGCATCAGCGTTTCTTCGCGCAATTCCAGCCACTTGTAAAAGGCGGCGGCGGTGTGAATGTCTTCGGGGATGCGGGCCTCGTAAAAGCGCAGCACCGCCTCGTCGCTCCACAAGCCGCCGGGCCGACGCAGCTTTTGTTCGATGGCCTCGATCTCGAGACGCATATCGGCGACGTGGTCGATGAAATCGCACTGCTGGCGCAGGCCGTTGCCGATGACCCCTTCGCGCAGGAAGATGTTGCGCGCGGCCTTGGGGTCGACGCGGCCGTAGTGGATCCGCCGCCCGGCGACGACGGGCAGTCCGCCGCAGATCACAGTTTCCTTGCCGTAGACCACGCCCTGAACATCGTCCCAATGCGCCTCGCCGTATTTGCTTTTGCAAAGGTGCGGGGCGACCTGCTCGACCCACAGCGGATCGATGCGGGCGACGCGACGCGCCCACAGCCGCGAAGTTTCAACCAGCTCCATGCCCATCACCCACTCGAAGCGTTTCGGCAGGGAAAACAGGCCGGAGCCGGGGAACACCGCGAAGAAGCCGCCGTTGGCGCTGCGATAGGATTTCGACTCGCGATCCCACAGGCCGAACTGGCGCGGCACGCCGGCGAGCAGGGCTTTGTGGATGGTGCTGTACGCGCCCGTGCCGGAAAGGTTGTTGCCGATTTCGCGGAGTTTGAGTTTCCATTCGCGCTCGAGCAGGTCGGCGAGTTCGTCGCGGACGTTGGCCCATTCCATGACGCGGCGGGCATTGAGGAAGGCGGGGCCGCAGTACTTGCGTAGGGCATTGCGTTTCCAGCGGCCGCGTTCGTCGCGGAAACGGGCGAGATCCTGCCACAGACGCAGCAGGGAGATGAAGTCGCTGTCGGCATCTTTCCACTTCGCGTGCGCGGCGTCGGCCTCGCGCGCTTTTTCGGCGGGCCGTTCGCGCGGATCGCTGGATTCCAAGGCGGCGACGATCGGCAAAACCTCGGCAAGGCAATGTTCCTTGCGCGCTTCGATCAGCATGCGGCCGAGCCGTGGATCGACCGGCAGGCGCGCGATCTGGCGGCCGGACTCGGTGAGGCGTTTTTCCCGATCCAGCGCGCCGACTTCGCGCAGGGTGCGGTAGCCTTCGGACACGGCTTTGGGCGAAGGCGGGTCGAGGAAGGGAAACTCGTCGATCTCGGGCAGGCCCAGCGCTTTCATCCGCAGAATCACGCCCGCGAGCGAACTGCGACGGATTTCGGGATCGGTGAATTCCGGGCGCTCGGTGAGTTCGGTTTCCTCGTAAA
>CAJXYV010000218.1 GCA_913063525.1 uncultured Verrucomicrobiota bacterium | reverse complement strand
GATGCACTGCATTCACTTGCCGATGCACTGCATTCACTCGCCGATGCACTGCATTTACTTGCCGATGCACTGCATTCACTCGGCTTGGCACTGCAAAAATCAGTCCACGCTTTGGCGCAAGCGGTAGGCGCGTGGCGAGAGGCCGGTGCTTTTGCGGAATTGGCGGGTGAAGTAGTTGCTATCGTTGAAACCGACGTCGAAGGCGATCTCGGTGATGCGGCGGTCGCTGTGGCGCAACAGGCTGCAGGCGCGGTTGATGCGCTGGGCGATGGTCCACGCCAGCGGCGAGGTGCCGGTGGCGGATTGGAAGACGCGCGAAAAGCTTCGCTCGGACATCTGTGCGATGCTGGCCAATTCCTCCAGCTTGACGTCGCGGTGGATGTTGCGTTCGAGGTGCGAGAGCGCTTCGCCGATCCGCAGCAGGGCCTTGCCGTCGGGCGAGGGGCTGCGGCCATAACAGCGGGAAAGCAACCCGATGATCTGCATGAAGTGGGCGGTGGCCATGAAGCCGAAGCCGGGCTCACGGCATTTCAGCTCGACTTCCAAGCGGTCCGCCAGCTCGATGACTTGGGCCATTTCCTTGGCGCTCAGATGCAGCCGCCCCTTGCTAGGCTGGCGTTTGCGGCGCGATGGTTCCAGCGTGAACAGTGCGTGGTAGCCCGCGACCGAGGGTAGATCGGCCAGCCCTAGGTTGAGCTGGCTGGGCTGATAGAGGATGTTGATCAGCCGCAGGTCGACGAGGTCGCGGTATTCGTGCTCGCGCGGGCCGGAGATGACAAAGACATCGCCCGCCGTCAGTTCCCACGAATCGTGGCCGGTGACGTGCAGGCACTTACCGCCTGTGACGATCACCAGCTCGGCGAATTCGTGGGCATGTGCTTCGAAGAGCTCCTGCGGCTCCCGCCGTTCCACGCTGATCGGGAAGCCGTCGGGGTGGAACCATTCGTTGATTTTGAGGATGCGTTTCACCTGGCGGGATCGTGCTTGTTTTTGGCCAAACAGTGGAGGTTTTTATTTGGAAATTGTCCCAGGATTTGAAAATTCAACTCGATAAACCTTACTCATGGCCAAATCTTCCAAATCCATCGCCCAGTCCTACAAGCTCGCCCAAGCAGAATACGCCAAGCTCGGCGTCGATACCGATGCGGCGATGGCCAAACTCGCAGGCATCCCGATTTCCTTGCACTGCTGGCAGGGCGACGACGTGGGTGGCTTTGAAAACTCGGGCGAAGGGCTCAGCGGCGGCATCGCGGTGACGGGCAACTATCCAGGCAAAGCGCGCACGCCCGATGAACTACGCGCCGACCTCGACAAGGCGCTTTCCCTGATCCCCGGCAAACACCGCCTCAATCTGCACGCTTTCTACGGCGAATTCGGCGGCAAAAAAGTCGACCGCAACGAGATCCGCCCCGAGCACTTCAGCGGCTGGATCGACTGGGCGAAGGCCAATGGCATGGGCATGGACTTCAACCCGACCTGCTTTGCGCACCCGAAGGCTGCCGATGGCTTCACGCTTTCTCACCCGAAGAAGGCCATCCGCGATTTCTGGATCGAACACTGCATCGCCTCCCGCGAGATCGGTGCGGTGATGGGCAAGGCACTCGGTTCGCCGACCGTGACCAACGTCTGGATCCCCGACGGTTACAAGGACACCCCGATCGACCGTCTCGCGCCGCGCCAACGCCTGTCGGATTCGCTCGACCGCGTGTTCGCTAAAAAGCTCAACCCAAAACACCATCTCGACGCAGTGGAGTGCAAACTTTTCGGCATCGGCAGCGAAAGCTACGTCGTCGGCTCGCATGAGTTCTACATGGGCTACGCGATCAAAAACCAGAAGGTCCTCTGCCTCGACGCCGGCCACTTCCACCCGACGGAAGGCATCGCCGACAAGCTCAGCTCCGCGCTGATGTATGTCCCGGAAATCCTGCTGCACGTCAGCCGCGGGGTGCGTTGGGACAGCGACCACGTCGTCATCCTCGACGACGCGCTGCAATCGATCGCCGCCGAACTGGTGCGCAACAAACTGCTGGCCCGCACCCACATCGGTCTGGATTTCTTCGACGCCAGTATCAACCGCATCGCCGCTTGGACGATCGGCACCCGCAACACGCTCAAGGCATTGATGATGGCCCTGCTGGAACCCGCCGCTCTCCGCGACGCCGAGAAATCCGGTGACTTCACCTCCCGCCTCGCGCTGATGGAGGAATCCAAGAGCCTGCCATGGGGCGCGGTCTGGGATGCGTATTGCGAATCGCAAAACGTCCCAGCGGGCAGCGATTGGCTGGCCGAGGTCAAGCAGTACGAATCGGCGGTGCTGAGCAAGCGCGCGTAAGTTAGAAATTCTCCAACCACTAAAAAAATCCAACTGATACAATTATGGGCTCTGCATTATTCGGCGTTATTTTTCACTGGCTCGGCGGCCTCGCCTCGGGAAGTTTTTACGTGCCTTACAAGGGCGTAAAGAAATGGTCATGGGAAACCTACTGGCTTGTCGGTGGCTTCTTCTCGTGGATCATTTGCCCGATCCTTCTTGCTAACGTGCTGACCAAGGATCTGTTCGGCGTGCTAGGCAGCCAGTCGATGACCACCCTTGGCTGGACTTTCATGTTCGGCGTGCTGTGGGGCACCGGTGGTTTGACCTTTGGTCTGGCCATGCGCTACCTCGGGATGTCGCTGGGCATGGGCGTTGCGCTCGGTTACTGCGCAGCCATCGGCACACTGTTGCCGCCGATCGCTAAGGAGTTTTTCCCGCAGATCCCTGATGTCCAAGTGGCGGAAACGATCAGCCAGATCGCGGCCACCACCGCGGGCAAGGTGACGCTGCTAGGCGTCTTTGTTTGCCTTCTTGGGATTCTCATCGCCGCGCTGGCCGGTGCGACCAAGGAAAAGGAAATGCCTGCCGCAGAGAAGTTGAAGACCATCGCGGAGTTCAACTTCAAGAAGGGCCTACTCGTCGCCACATTCTCCGGTGTGATGAGCGCTTGCTTCAGCTTCGGCCTGACGACTGGCAATCCAATCGGCGTGGCATCGATCGCCGCGGGTACGCCCGAACTTTGGTCTGGTCTGCCGAAACTGATCGTCGTCATGCTCGGCGGCTTCACCACCAACTTCATCTGGT
>CAJXYV010000217.1 GCA_913063525.1 uncultured Verrucomicrobiota bacterium | reverse complement strand
CGCTCGCGCCAGAAAAACCACGCCCACCGTTCCACCAGACGGGCAGCAAGTTCGGGCGATGGTTCCCATATCGCGGGCACGTTCCACCGCGTCTCCATCGCTGTCAGGCTCGAAAAAACGGCCTTGGCATTGCGTGCCGTCGCTTGGACTTCATGCGGACTTCCTACGATCAAAATACGGGCGAAGGAGAAGCCCCGGAGTCGATGAAGTTCCCGCTCGAATCGCTCGCGCCCACGAGTCACGGACTGGCACAAGTCGGCGATGGATTTCCGCTCAATGGCGAAGTCATGCTCTAGTCCTCGGATCGAATAATCACCCGATTGGAGCGTCCCGGGTTCGCTGGCGAGGTGCTGAAAATTCAGCGGCTTTTGCTCGCGGGTGTCGGTGATGATGATGGGGGGCATGGGTTCGCCAGTTGTTTGATGAAGTCGGCAATCACCAGCGCCACGAGTTCGGCGATGGGCTTTTGATGGGGCGGGTTAGATCGCATCTTGCCAAGAACGCCTTGGCAAATTTGCGGGCTGTCACTTAGGCGCGGACAGTTCGCGACTCACCCCGATGTGATAGCCCGATGGTGCGCCGGGCGCGTGGCAGTGACTTCCTCGGTGGGTAATCGCCCAGACTGGATCCACGGGGTTCCACCCGTGGTGATGGTGGCCTCGGCAGTACGGACAGTAGAACGTCAGGGTGCGGCCAGTGGGTGATAGCACTCCGAGATAAAGTGTCGATTCCTTGGGGGCTTTGCGGCGGTGTTTTGGTGGTGTTGGCATGGGTGGGGGCTAATAAATTCGATTAAGTGGACCAGTGGAGCAAGTTTCGGGGTTGCGCGTGCATTGTTGAGCTATTCACATTCTCTTTGTTCTCTCGCGCATATTAAGGTTAAAACTTAGTCCACTAGTCCACTTGGTAGGATGCGCCAGCGTTGGACGCCGTTTCTGAATGGTAATCGCTCAACCCGATCACCCTCAAGTTTTCCTAGATGTGATCCTGTTGCGGAAAGCCATGTGCCTAGTAACTTTTCTGCATCGCGTGCCGTTTGCGGAATCCCACAAAGAATGCTTTTTAGTTCGGCAGCGGTGCCCGACCACGGAAGCGGCAGTGAGCCTGCGACGTGTGCGGTATCAATCAGCCCGACGAGATGACCTTCGGGTGATAGCTCGTGCAGGGCTGAGAGAATCGCCGGGTGGTGGTACGCCTTCACACCGCAACGCTCTTCCCGCAGTTCATCCGGGATCTCCCACGCTTCGAGCCATGCCAGCATCGCTGGGATTTCTTCGTGGAGCTTTGCAAAGAAAGCGTCTCGCTCTTCCAGAGTGTGAGCGGGCATCGGCAGCGCGCGCTTGTGGCAGCGTAGCAATGTGATCTTGTCGCCAATGTCCTCAGTGATCGGTGGCAAGACGAGCAGCGCCTCGGGTTCATCATTCAAGGCCATCAGCATCCGCCAGCACGGGCGAAGCGTGAACGCGGTCTTGTTTTTTCCTTCGATGCGAACGGCCCCAGCAAAAAGACAAGACTTGATGTTCGCGGCAAGTGTCTTTCGGCTGCGGATGTCGGTTGACCCTGCCTCATCGTCCACGGCCAACAATTCAGCCCCGGCAAGGTCGGCGCTGAAAATGGTTCGCCCGGTAAAGTAGGGATAGGGGTTTGCCCGGCGACCGCCAAGGGTCAGCTCTGTGATGTCGATCAGCAGGCTTTTCCCGCTACCTCTCGGCCCGGCAAGTGCCATTGCCTGTCCCGGCCGGCGTCGGTTAGTTACCAGCGACTCTCTGGCGATTTTGAGCCATGCGAGGAATATCTCCACCTGTATTTTTCCAGAATCGGGGTCGGTGAGTAGTCCATCAAGCACGGCCCGCAATGTCCCCCATGTGCCCACCTTGGCCTTGATGATGCTTGGCGATACGGTGGCGAGCAACTTCACCCCGCCTGCCGTGTGAAGTCCGCGCGGATGACCTGCCAGCGGTCCCGCGTAGTGAATGTGCCTGTCAGTTTGAATTCGGCAAAGCGCGGCCTCAATCTGTGAAAAATCATTTCCCCATGACTTCATGTGGCGAGCAACACTCTTTTGATCGAGTGGGACAAACTCGCGCTCGGTGTCCAAATGATAGCGGGTGCCATCGTAATAAAAACGCGTGGCTGGGTCTTGCGTCTCCTGCGTCTGAGAGGCTTCATTATTCGCGGCCTCAACGACAACAGCCTCCTCCACGAGTTTGTGAATTTCCTCATCGTCGGTGTCCGCCGCGTCCCACGCAACGGGTCTGCCGTCTGGAATTTGAACGACGCGGATTTCGGCGGCGATGCCACTCAAAGCGCGGATGATCACATCCTTGGCCTTCATGCCTGGCTCGTCATTATCGGGCCAGAAGTAGCAGGTCATGCCTTTCAGCGGCGACCAGTCGGTTTTATGGACTGCCGATGATCCACCCGACCATGTCGTGGCTGGAAAGCCAGCGGCACGGACAGCGTCACAGCACTTTTCGCCCTCAACGATAACAATATCGTCGTCGGTGAACGGCAACCCATAGAGCGGTCGGGGTTCCTGCATCGCCTTCCACCTCCAATCGGTGTTCCCCGCCTCGTCTCGGCACCACGTCAGCGGCCACGTCTCTTTCCCCGTAGGAGTATCAAAGCGGCAGACGATGCCAGCGATCCGGCCTTCGGCGGTATAATAAACCCAGTGCGCCGATGGCATACCGTGTTTATAGTGTTTCAACGATGGGAAAGGCGCGGCCTCGGGTGCCGACGGCAGCGCCGTCCATTCGGGCTTCGCTGATGTAATTCTCGCGGTCGCTGGTCTTGAATTCTTGATTTCCCCGACTAATTCAAAAATACGCTTCCGATGCCCGGCACCTTCGGTTGATTGATTGAGTACGCAACCGAACTTGCCATCGGGGTTGATGAATAAATGATCGCCTGCAATATCATTACCTGTCTCGGCACAGGCTGGGCAGCGTGCAGTGGTTTTCCCTCCACTCTGACGCACCTTCTCGAGTTTTGTTAAGTCAAGACTCACTGGGTGATTCCCCTTTCTTGTTCAAGTGAATCTAAGATTGCGAGCACCCCGGCAACCTCTTTGCCGCTGCGGCGGCTTGGTGCGTGGCATTCATCGGGATCGATCATGAGGTCGTCCAGATCCTGCTCGGAAAGCAGCGACGCCA
>CAJXYV010000216.1 GCA_913063525.1 uncultured Verrucomicrobiota bacterium | reverse complement strand
GTCGTAGTGTTGGTATTTCTTGAGCTTGTGAGTGGTCTTCTCAAGCTGGTTGATCACGTCATAGATTTTCGCCAGCGAGTCCGTGTCGGTGGCGCGGAAGGACTGGCCACCCGTGGCGGCTGAAACTTTGCCGAGCATTTCCTCGTCCACATCCACCTTCATCATTTGCAGTTGGGTGCGACCGAACGCATCGTGAACGGGCACAGGTGCCTCACCCCGAACTCCTGCGCCGATGGTGTAGATCTTAATGCCCAGTGCTTTTGCAGCCTCGGCGGCAGTCAATGGATTGACGGCACCGGCGTTGTTAACCCCATCGGTGAGAAGAATAACAATGCGGGATTTCGCCGTTGAATCGCGAAGATGGCTCACCGAAGAAGCGATGGCGGAACCAATCGCGGTGCCGTCTTCGACCTGACCCAACTTCACATCGCGCAACCGCTTGCCGAGAAACTCGTGATCCAGCGTGAGGGGACTCACCAGATAGGGCCTTCCGGCAAAGGCCAACATGCCGAGCCGATCATTCGGACGCTGCTCGACAAACTTTCCAACCACGTCTTTCACCACTTCGATCCGACTCTGTGGCTTGCCATTGAGTTTGAAATCAAGCGCCTCCATCGAGCCGGAAACGTCGAGGGCTAACAGGATGTCAATCCCGCTGGCCTCGACTTCGGTGGAGCCTTTGCCGTGGCGCGGCCGCGCGAGGGCGAGGATCAACAGGGTAAACGAGAGCAGGCCGAGGAAGGCCAGCAACCTGCCAACCGAAGAACGAGGGCGCGCACCCACATTCCGCGCATCGTCGGTCGACGGCATCTTCACCGCGACCGGGCTGCCCCAGCGGCCTTTCCAGAACGCCAGCAGCGGCAGGAATAACAGCAGGAACAGAAATTCCGGGTGAACAAACTGGAAGCTATCCGTCATGGCGCGACGACTGGGGGATTGGTGTTAGAAACCGGCGCGGCGGCAACAAAGTTCCGTGCGGACTGAAGCAGATCCTCGCGCTGGGCCGTGGTGAGATTGGATCCCGCGAACTTCGCGAGGTCGCAGGATTTCAAAAACGCCTTCAAGTGGTCACTCTCGCCGATCAGAGACAGGCCGTCTTGTTTGGCGAGATCGCGGAGAAATTCCTCCGTCGTGCGGCGCGGCGCGGCGAGACCGAAGCGCGCGGAGATGTAGGAACGAACCGCCTGGGCGGCGCGATTGGCAAAAACCTCCGCCGTGACGAGATCGTAACTGGCTTCGATTTTCTTAAGATCGGCGAGGGCGATTTCGGTCGGACTCTTGACGGGAGTCTTTTGCTTCCGCCGATGCCAGAAGATCGCGGCGGCGGTGATGGCTAACAAGCCTCCACCGATGCTAGCCCAAAGCACGACCGGCGTCTTTTTAGGCTGCGGGATTTCCACCAGCGCCTTGGGTCCGCGGATGTCTTCTTCCGCGGCGGGGGCTTGGGCGGATAGCTGGCCCGACAGGCCCAGACACAGCAAATACACCGCGATCAAAAGACCGCGCTTGAACTGGAAACGTCGCATGGAACTGGAATGATACATCGAACAAATAAATCAGCCGGAACGTTGGCGGCGGCTTTGGAAAAAACTCATCAGCTCGGGCATCCAGTTTTCGCCATTGATGAATTGCAGCAGATCGACACCGAGCGAGCGGATGCGTTTGGCGGTGAGCTCGCGGCGCTCGCGGGATTGTCGCTCAAAGGCCTCGCGGACTTTGGCGCTGCCCGTGTTGATCTCGACAACATGACCGCTTTCCGCGTCTTCGATGCAGATCCGGCCGACGTCGGGCAGCGATTCTTCGCGGGGATCGGTCACCGAAACGGCGATGACATCGTGGCGGCGGTTGGTCACTTGCAGTTTGTTGCGGAGTGTCGCCAAGCGCTCTTCAAACGGCGCGCCGAGACAGAAGTCCGAAACGAGAAAGATCACCGACTTGCGATGCACCACCTGATTGGCAAAATCCAGCGCCTTGGCGATGTCGGTGCCGCTGTGCTCGGGTTTGAAAAACAGGGTCTCACGGATCAGACGCATGATGTGCGTCCGGCCCTTGCCCGGCGGAATGTATAACTCGACCGTATCGCTGAAAAGAATCAGTCCGACTTTATCGCGGTTGCGGATGGCCGAGGCAGCTAGAACACCCGCTGCTTCGGCGGCGAGTTCGCGCTTGGAATCCGCCACCGAACCAAAGTCCGAAGAGGCGCTGACATCGATCATCAACAGGATCGTCAGCTCGCGCTCCTCGGTGAAAAGTTTCACATGAGGATCTCCCGTGCGGGCGGTGACGTTCCAGTCGATGGTGCGCACATCATCGCCGGGCACATAGTTCCGCACCCGGTCGAAATCCATGCCGCGGCCTTTGAAGACGCTGGCATAGCGACCTGCGAGCGCATCGTCGACGAGGCGATTGGTGCGGACTTCCATCCGCCGCACGCGGCCGAGAATTTCCGCCGCGCGGGCCTCGTCTTGCTGGCTGATCGGCGTGCTGGCTTTCGGCTGAATCATGGCACCGGCAACTCGTCGAGGATGCGCGTGATGATTTGCTCGCTGTTGAGACCTTCCGCTTCCGCTTCGTAGGTGACGGTGACGCGGTGGCGCAGCACATCCATGGCGATGCTTTTCACATCGTGCGGCGTGACGTAGGCGCGACCGTTGAGGAACGCATGGGCGCGGCTGGCGAGCGCGAGATTGATCGTGGCGCGCGGCGAAGCACCGACGCGGATCAGCGGCGCGATGTGAATGCCATATTCATCGGGGCGGCGCGTCGCATGAACGAGGCGCACGATGTAGCGTTTCACCTTTTCATCGAGATAAAGACTATTGACCACCGACCGCGCTTGCTGGATCGCCTCCAGACTCACCATCGGCTGCGGCACTGGCATGTCTTCGGTCGTGCCTGCGAGATCGAGCACCCGCAGCTCTTCCTCCTCCGTCGGGTAGTCCATGACCACTTTCATCATAAAACGGTCTAACTGCGCCTCGGGCAGCGGATAGGTGCCCTCTTGCTCCAGCGGGTTCTGGGTGGCTAACACAAAAAATGGCGACGGCAGCGCAAAAGTCTGTTCGCCGATGGTGACCTGCTTTTCCTGCATCGCCTCTAACAACGCGCTTTGCACCTTGGCGGGCGCGCGGTTGATTTCGTCGGCGAGGATGAAGTTTGCGAAAA
>CAJXYV010000215.1 GCA_913063525.1 uncultured Verrucomicrobiota bacterium | reverse complement strand
CCTCCGCGCAGTTCGCCGACCGCCTCCTCGAGGAAGAACTGATGGCCGTCGTCCCCGGTTCCGCGTTCGGCTCCGAAGGCTACATCCGCCTCAGCTACGCGACCTCCGATAAGGTGATCGCCCAGGGCCTGGAGCGCTTGGCGCGTTTCTGCGCCAAGCTGAAGAAGTAACTTCAGCGAGGGGGCACGTGGGCGCTTGAAAATGCAGGACGGCCATCGGTCGTCCTGCATTATTTTTAAGGGTTGTTTCGCTCTGGTGCAGAGCCGCATTGCGGGTTAACGTCAGGTCATGTCCGACCCAGACATGCCCCGTGTGGAGACATCGTTTCAATTGAATGAGGCGAGGGTCCATCTAGATGGCCTACTTCGGGAGGTCCGCGCCCGTTGGGTTGACGAAGATGAGGATATTTCGATCGCGATTGGGCTTGGACATGTCCTCGAGCACCTGAACTGCGCTTGGCATTATCGCGCCAAGTCGGTGGAAGAGGTGTCCGCTGAATCGCACGAGGAGTTTGAAGCGCAGTGCTGCCTAGTGCCGCATTTGACGTCTGGCTTAAACTTGCTTGAAGGCCAGGATGTCGAAGGACAGGGGGCATATGTGACGCCGACGAAGGCGCGATGGTGGTATCGCCCGTGGACTTGGTGGGCGCATGCTCCGGGCAATCCGGTGATGATCGCGGAATTGGAGAAAGCGCAGCTCGCGCTGAAGAAACTTCGTTCGCAGGTCGCAGCGGTCAATCTCGATGACCGCGCGCTCGCCGCCGGCTTGGCTGAAGCCTACGGACACCTCAATCTGGCCTGGCATTTGCGTCGAAAGTCCTCGGCGCAAGTGGCGTCTTTGGCAACGTCGACCCGTGAGATGCTGGCCAGTTCCATCCCCCGGACCATCGGCACCTTGGACTTTCGCCTGACCGAGACTAAGTTCGGTGAGGCTTAAGTAAGCACGACGGCCCTCCGGCCGTCCTTTTTTGTGCCTGCGTCAAGGTAGGGGCACGACGGCGTCGTGCCCTATCGTCAGCCGCGAGAGAAAGCTTCGGGTGGCGTCACGCTGAATCTGCCCATGTCGAAGCGAAGGCCCTCCGTGGTGAACGGGGTAACGTCGTCACCTGGTACATAGCAGAATTCCAGCGTATACTCCTTGCGATTTGAGATGAAGAGAATGACGAACGCACCTATTTTTTCGTTTGCCCAATAGGCCGTGTCCGCACCGACGATCACGCGATCCAGCGTGGTGAGGTCAGCCGAAGCGATACCATTGACAAAGAAACCGGGATTGAACTCTCCTTGCCCGCTGTCGCTTGATTTGGTGATTTTAAGGGAGATATCCTGAGGAATGCCGATTCGTTCCCGAATCAGTTTCATGGCTTCATCATGGAAAACTTTGCGCGACTCACGTGTCGTCTCCTTGCTTTTTGCATCGGGCGGCCTCACGGAGCATTTTTCCATGTCAAATCTCAGGCCTTCGATGCTGAAAGGGGTTATGTCGCCATCTGGCGCAAAGAAGAAGTGCAGCGCATATTCTCTTCTATTTACGACAAAAAGAGAGACGTCCGCGCCGGAATTTTCGCCGGCCCAGTAAGCCCTCATTCCAGAGACCATCGTCACGCGATCGTCTGTCGTGAGATCAGTCGAAGCGATGCCATCGACATGGAAAGAACAACATAAACCTATCGGTGAGCTGTCCTCCGATTGCGTGACTTCTAATGAGGTATCCTGAGGAATGCCGATTCGTTCGAGAATCAGCTTCATGGCTTCGTCGTGGACAACCTTGCGGGACTTAGGCGTGGTTTCGTTACTTTTCACGACAACGCTATGGTGTCCCGGTGCTGGGCCGGGTCAACAGGGGATGGAATCTCTAAGGCCGCACGCGGTGCAGCCCCTACCTGATGTGCATCATGCCGCCTGCAGGGGCTTGATGCTCGCCTTCACCTTCGGGCCAATGGTGTTGACGGCCTTCCTGAGGTCGTAGGCGAGCTGGGCTCGCAACCAGTAGCCAGGCTCGAGTCCAAGGTAGGCGCAGAGATGGAGGTCGGTCTCGGCGGTGATACCGCGCCGCTCCTTGAGGATTTCGTTCACCCGCTGGTGGGGCAGGCGGGCGCCCTTGGCCAGGCGATAGGCGGTGATGCCGAGAGGTGTCAGGAACTCCTCGCGGAGGAGTTCGCCCGGGTGGACGTTGAGGGTGTTTTTTTTCATGAAGGTCAGTGATAGTCGGTGATTTCGATTTCGTAGGCCTCGCGGTCTGCCCAGCGGAAGCAAAGCCGGTATTGGTCGTTGATGCGGATGCTATGCTGGCCTTGGCGATTTCCTTTAAGTGCCTGCAGCCGGTTCCCGGGTGGGATCCTTAGGTCGTTGAGCGAGGTGGCGGCTTGGAGTTGAGTGAGTTTGCGGAGGGCGACCTGATGGATCGAAGGCGGCAGTTTGGCAGGTCTTTGGCCGAGCCAGAGTTGGTGCGTGGCGCGGCAGGCGAAGGTAGCGATCACCAGACGGAAGAATTGTGCACGTTAATCGTGCATAGTGTCAAGGTTGCTATGCACGATTGGCGTGCATAAAGAAGCAATTTCAGCCAGGGGGCACGTGGGCACGGTGACACGTGGACACGGGGCAGATTGAGGGGATGAGGGAAGAGCTTACGTTCACTCATCCTCTCTTGCTTTGCGCATCTTGATGGTGCCACCCAGCAGGCGCGCGACTTCGTCAAGCTGCGCCGCTATTCGGCTGACCATTGGCTGGGGGATGATGCCGATGGCTTCGGCGATGCTGAGTTGGGTCTCGAGCTCGGCCAGTGACCCGCGGGCGATCAGGAGAAAGCGCAGGGCGTCTTTATTAGTTCCTCGCTCGTCGCCTTCGGCGATATTCGAAGGGATGGAGACCGCTGAACGCATGATCTGATCCGAAAGTCCGCGATGTCGCTCGAAGGATGGCGTCATGCATAGGCGGTAGGCTTCGGTCGCGAGCGATCGCGATTTCTGCCAGACGACGAGGTCGCGATAGGAGTTAACCTTTCCGAAGGGCTTGGGAGTATTCATCGCCGCCCATGTTGTGTGTTTGGCGGATTCAAATCACCGCTTTCATTGCACACAGAATCCCTACGCTATTCTAAGGGGATTCCTTTGCCAAAATCCCCCGTGTCCACGTGTCACCGTGCCCACGTGCCCCCTCTGTAGGCCTATGCCGGCTCCACGAGGATGCACGGCATCCCGGCGGCGTCGGCGGCTTCCTTGCCGCGCGGGCTGTCCTCGATGACGA
>CAJXYV010000214.1 GCA_913063525.1 uncultured Verrucomicrobiota bacterium | reverse complement strand
ATGGCCATGGTCTTCACGGGGCACCGCCACTTTAGGCATTGAGCTAAAACCACGGTTTTTGAATCAAGAGGTACCGCCGTAAGTCGGTACCTTTTTTGTGGCGCTGATCCTGCACGGAAAATGCCCCACACTCTTTATCCTTGAGAAATCCATCAGATTTTCGTTAGAAGACATGAATCGTTTTACCCAAACCGAAAAAACCATGACCCGACTTCCTCAAATCCCGTTGAAACGCCATGGCCAAACTTGGGGCACGGCCCTCACCTTGGCGTGGCTTGCCGTCTCTATCTCAGCACTGCGGGCGGAAGATCACATGCGGGTCGTCATCCTGCAGGTGCCCACTGCTGAAGCCGAGGCCGTTCGAGCCGAATTGAATGACCCGATCAAGAGCAAGATCGATCAAACCATGACGCAGGTCCTCAAGCGCTCGGGAGTGACCCAAATCGCCGACGATCAGAAAAGTATCCCTTGGGACGATGCGCCTATCAATTGGTCGCATCAAATGGGCAGTCTCAAAACAGCCGCCGGAAGCACACGGGAACTGGAAATCGAGATGTCATTTAATGGCATGACCCTCGACCATCAATTGTATCAGTCTATAGGCAACAAAATGACCCTGTCCCCGGGTGGCAAAAGCTACCGGGAACTTCAGCACCATGCCGGGGGCAAATTCCCTGAGGGCTGCTGGAATCAATGGGCCTGCTGGGGCGATGCCAAGGACTGCGTGATGTTGTGGCATTACACGACTGCCGAAGGTCAGCACGACCAACTGGGTAAACCCACGGAAAATGGACGAGACTCGGTGCATGTGGAGATTCGTTGGTTTAAAGCAGTGGAAGATGATATCGAAAAGCTCGAGTTATCCAAACCCGAGACCCGCAAGCTAGCGTTGCAGTGGCTGGCAGGACGAGCTCAGCTTTGGAGGGAATGTGGTTTCCAATTGGAGAAAGATGCCGGACGAAGCCATTGGGAAGTCGCCGAAGGAGATCTCTCCAAATATGATATCGAAAAAGACCACTTCCCGCAGGAGGGGTTATCCATAGTTGCCCAACTTTTCGGCACGGGCGACCAGTTGGAGATGCAATGCGAGTTGGAGATCCGCAAAAACCTGAAGACCAAACCAGAGGCCAAAACAATTACCACCCCCGTGACTCCGGGCGTGTGGGAATTTAAAGCCGTCAAAGGCATCCCGAAGGCCAACGTGATGGCTTACCGCGTGACACGCAATTGAGAGATGGATGAACAAGGAAACCGGACTCAGCCCCGCGGGCAGCATCGTCGCGTCTGACGCGGCAGGCATGGCCATGATCTTCACGGGGCACCACCACTTTAGGCATTGAGCTAAAACCACGGTTTTTGAATGAAGAGGCACCGACGAAAGTCGGTGCCTTTTTTGTATCACCGGATCGAAGCTGGAGCATTACCAAGCAAATGAGCGCTGACTCGATCCATAACGTCAATTAAGGATTGCTCACGCCGAGACGAAAATGCCGCATCGCTTCCATCGACGGCCAATCAATCGAGACGTGTTGCCTACCATCGGTCTGCATCTGCCTCTGGACACCTCCATTCCCCAAATCAACAGCTTGCCAATTTTGCAAATCCACACTGGTCTCTAACACTACAGGCACATTTTGTGCCTCAACGTTGAGGTCGTAGCTGAGTCTAAACAGCCTGCGATCTGTGGCATCAATATGAAGCGGAGAAGGACCCGAAGCGCTGTCTGCCGGGTCAGTACCAAAAACAAATTCCATCCGGTTGTTCAGACCGTCATGGTCAGGGTCAGCCGAGGCGCTCCATCCACCAACACCCGCCGCGGTATGATTCAACTGCCAGGAATCGCCCAAACCATCCTGCGCCAAGGAGCCATAATTATCGAAGTCGGTGTTTGATATGTGAATGACGCGGTCTGAGGTCAGCCCATTCCACTCAAAATGGTATGAAACCGTGCTGTCATAGGCTAGTGTAGGAAATCTGATGACACCGTCGTCGCGCAATGCCGCCGCCGTGTTAACCGATGTAGGTGCGATCGCAGTCATTGAACCATCTGAAAGCATTTCCAGAACACGAACCGATAGACTCTGGTCCTCGTTGATCTGATCTGCGAGTCCATCCACTAACAGAGATTGTCCCGCATCGAGCTGACCGGCTAGGCCACTCTTCAAAACCACGGCGGCCTCAACAGCGCCCGAAATACCCGTGAGATTGCAATCGAACCCATGCGCCACAGCAAGACCATCCCCTTGTGCTGCGGCTCGCGAGGTTCCCAACATTCCCAACTCTGCCTGCTCATTTACAGGAGCAATTGTAGCTACGATTTCTGTCGAATTTTGGATATATTCGGACAACGCGTCACCGTTTTTAAGCACCTCTCCGGCGACACTCAACTCCACGCTCTCTGGCGCGACCACTAACTCTGACGCCACCAATTGGCGCAGCGCATTGATGGAATCGCCCGATACCGTAATGGAAAAAAGCCGATCCCCCACAGATTCGGCATGCCGCACCGTAACAGTCCTACTTTCGTGCAGGAGCAACTGAATCAGTCGAAGACGAAGAACCAGATGAAGGGTTGATTCCTTTTGGATATTATAGTCGGAAAGCGTACGCCCATCTTCCAACTGCTTGCCCGCAAAGATCAATCGCTGCTGATCTGGAGGAATACCCTCCCTGTCTTGAATCATTCCCTTGACGGCTTCAATCGAATCCGATGGTTCGACCTCCAAAGTGATTGTCTTACCTGTGAGGGTCTTGACAAAAATTTGCATAGCGCTGAGCGGCAGACACAGGGCCAGCATGAACGTGGGCACTGTCGTAAAATAGAAAGGTCGCATAGCAGAAATTGATATGAAATAGCGCTGGCGAAATATTAGTTAGCAGGGTACTCCAGCACTTGAAGTCGCGCATCAAGCTGCTGAATCATCTGCTGTTGCTGCTGAATCATCTGCTGTTGCTGTTGAATCGTCTGCTGTAACTGCTGAATGGCGTCCGAAGTTTGATACTCGTCAACGCTGATGCGATCGCTTAGCTCCGCCGATTTTTGGTCGACGTAGTCGCGGTTCGTGGCCTGCACGCCGCTTTGCGGTGCTGGAACTTCCACTGCGCCGCTAAAGTGGGCATTACCCTCGACATTCAACGATCCACTGAGGTTAGAAGTGCCTGTGACCGTCAAATCGCTTTCCACCGATACCGGTCCCCACGTGCGGATGCCGGAGTGAAAATCCACTGGCATCATCGTTTCAAATCGCACTGACTCGCCGCGGAAACGGGTTTCCATTCCGCCGATTTCATTGA
>CAJXYV010000213.1 GCA_913063525.1 uncultured Verrucomicrobiota bacterium | reverse complement strand
CGTCGCGGGCCACGGCGGTGATGACCACGTGGCGGAGATTCATCCGGCGGGTGGCCTCGGCGACGCGTTGTGGTTCGTCCGATTCGAGCGCGTCCGGCTTGGCGGTTTTCACGGCGCAAAATCCGCAGGCGCGGGTGCATTTGTCACCGGCGATCATGAATGTCGCGGTGCCCTGGCCCCAGCATTCCCAGCGGTTCGGGCACTGGGCTTCCTCGCAGACGGTGACCAGTTTCAGGTCGGTGATGAGCGATTTGGTGGACCAGAACGCTGGGTTGTTGGGAAGTCTGACCTTGATCCAGTCCGGCTTCTTGTCCCGGTGCAAGGTCGGATCCATCTTCATTTTAGGGCCGCAACTGCTCATAGCGGCGGGAACGTAGTCCTGCATCCGGCGACGTGGAAGCGGAAAGTGGGTGTTTCTGGAATCGCAAGGAAACCTGCGTCACCACCACGATTCCATTTGCAGTCCCCACGTGAATCCGGAGCTGTCGTTCGCGTAATCGAGCCCGCCGACGCTGCCTTGCAGGCCGTCGCTCCATTGCGCGTAAGTCACGAAGGCGCGGATGACGGGGCGGGTGAAAAACTGGTCGCCGAGGGCAAGTTCGGGCGCGAGCGTGATTTTCCCGAGGGTGCCGCTTTCGCCTGTGATTGAGTCGGAAAGCCAGTCCACACCGGTTTCCAGGGCGATGTTGAAATACTCGTTGATGTGCCAGATCGGGCGGACGCCGCCGGAAATCCAGTGTTGCTCCGGAGTGTCGTCGCCAAAATCCGTGAACTGGTAAACGAGCGCGGTGCCGATGGAGAATTGCTCGGCGGGTTTGAACACGAATTGATCGGTGGCCCGGAATCTCCAGGATTCCTCGGGATCCGGTCGGATGTAGGTGCCGCTGGTGGTGGAGAATATTTCAAATCCGGAATTGAAGGTTTTCGCCGACTTCGCCGACCTTCGCTTTGATCGTGTCTTCGATGCTTTGATCGCCGTGTTGATAGGCGAGAGCCGCGTCGAGGTCCGCAGCGTTGGAGCCAGCGAGCGCGTCGGCGACTTCACCGACGAAGGCTTGGAAGCTTTCGTTTTTCGAAACGAAGTCGGTTTCGCAGTTCACTTCCAGCAGCAGGCCGGAAGTGGCACCGGCGTTGATGCGGGCGGTGATGACGCCTTCATTGGCGGCGCGGTCGGCCATCTTGCTGGACTTCATGATGCCGCGCTCGCGGAGGAGCTTGATGGAGGCTTCGATGTCGCCGTTGGTTTCAGTGAGGACTTTTTTGCAGTCCATCATGGGGGCGCTGGTCTTATCGCGAAGTTCTTTGACGATTGATGCGGTGATCATAGGGAAAATTGGATGAGTGGTGGAGAGAGAAAAACGGGCGCCCTGCCGTGTGACAGGACGCCCGTATTGAAGGATATCTTAGTTTTTGCGGCCAGCGACCATCGCATCCACCAAGTTTTGGAGGATGAGGCGGATCGAGCGGATCGCGTCGTCGTTGCCCGGGATCGGGTATTGGACGAGTGCCGGGTCGGCGTTGGTGTCGACCAGAGCGATGATTGGGATGTTCAAGCGGCGGGCTTCGGCCACGGCGATCGTTTCACGAGCGGAGTCGACGATGACAACGGCGTCAGGCTTCTTGTCCATGTCGCGCACACCGCGGAGGTTGCGCAGAAGTTTTTCGCGCTCGCGGCCAAGGGCGGCGAGTTCCTTTTTCGACATGGCCTTGAATTCAGGCTGCTTCTCGATGGTTTCGAGGTACTTCAGGCGCTCGACCGACTTGCGCACGGTGAGGCTGTTGGTGAGCATACCGCCCAACCAGCGGTGGTTGACGTAGTGTTGGCCGGTCGCTTCAGCGGCTTCGCGGATCGCGTCTTGCGCCTGGCGCTTGCAGCCGACGAAGAGGACTTTTTTGCCCTTGCCGACAAGGTCAGCGAGGAAATCGGAGGCTTTATCGAGCTGCTGGACGGTTTTTTCCAGGTCGATGATGTAGATTCCGCCTTTGTCCTTCATGAGGAAGGGCTTCATGCGCGGATTCCATTTTTTGGTTTGGTGGCCGTAGTGGACGCCGGCGTCCACCATTTCGTTGATGAGTTCGTTGATCATTAGTATTACAGGTTTCCCGCCTTGATTCAGGTCGGGCGATTTTGGTGAAAACGTGCCGCGTCAGAGGTCCTTCAAGTCTTCGTTGGTGAGTAAAGCGGCGTCAGAAGGGGCGCGGGGAATACGGAATCCCCCACCGCTTGGCAAGCCAAATCCTGACCCCCAATGCGAAAAAGTCCTTAAGAATCCCTAAGGTTTGGGTTTTGCACCCTGCGAGGCGGGAGTAATCCAGCGCCTCGCTTTCCGATCCGAAGAATTGGCGCGAGGGGTTGCGCCCGCGCGCTAACAAAAATTCCCGATTCCGCCCGCAGAAAATCAGTTGCGGAGACCGCGAAGGGGCGTAATCTCCACCACATGATCCTTGAAACACTCTCGCTCGCACAAGTCGGCTACGCCCCTGGTGGTTTTTCGATGACCTACATTCTCATCATCGGGGTCTCCATGCTGGCCAGCTTCATCATCAGCGGCACCCTCAAGCGCCGCTTCAACGAGTATTCGCAAATCCCGATCCGCATGACGGGCGCGCAAGTCGCCGAAGCCATGCTCAGCCAAAACGGCATCACCGACGTGCGGGTGATCAGCACCCCGGGCCAGCTCACCGACCACTACGACCCTGTCAAAAAAACCGTCAATCTCAGCGAGTCGGTCTATGGCATGAACTCGGTGGCCGCCGCTGCCGTGGCCGCGCACGAGTGCGGCCACGCCGTCCAGCACCAGCAAGCCTATGTCTGGTTAGGTCTCCGCACCCGGCTAGTCCCCGCAGTCGAGTTTTCCAGCAAGATGCTCAACTACGTGATGATCCTCGGTTTCCTCGGCATCGGCTTCATGCACAATCTCACGATGCTGTGGATTTGGGTCGGCCTTTTTGGCGTCACCACGCTCTTCTCCGTCGTCACCCTGCCCGTTGAGTTCGACGCCAGCCGCCGCGCCCTGATCTGGATGGAAAACAGCGGCGTCGCCTCCAGCATCGAACACGACCGCGCCAAAAACGCCCTGTTCTGGGCCGCCATGACCTACGTCGCCGCTGCTGTCGGTTCCATCGCCCAGCTGCTGTACTTCCTCATGATGGCCCTCAACCGCCGCGAATAAGTCACCGCCGCGCTCCAAAGCGTTTCCCCAAACGCAGCAAGCGAATGCACCGCATCACGGAGTGAATGCACTGCATCGGGGAGTGAATGCACTGCATCGGGGAGTGAATGCACTGCATCGGCAAGTGAATGCAGTGCATCGGCGAGTGAATGCAGTGCATCGGCAAGT
>CAJXYV010000212.1 GCA_913063525.1 uncultured Verrucomicrobiota bacterium | reverse complement strand
TTGATGACGCAGGGCAGGAACTCGATGTCGATGCCGCGGGCGAGCAGGTCGGTGGTGACGAGTACGTGGAGTTGGCCGGCCTTGAATTGGCGCAGGGTGTCGCGGCGGGTTTGCTGGGCGAGTTTGGAGTGCACGGCCGCGGCGTGGATGCGGTTCTTGAGGAGTTTGTTGACGATGCTGTCGGCCTTGGTGGTGGAGGAGGCGAAGACGAGGACTTGTTTGAAATTCCCTTGCCGAATGAGGTAACGCAGCAGCGGGCCTTTTTTCTCTTCGGAAACGAGGTAGGCGAGCTGCTGGATCAGGTCGATGGTGTCGGGCGCTTCGGCAATTTTGATGACCTGTGGGTCGTTCAAGAGGACCTGCTGGATCTGGCCGAGGTCGTCGCTGAGGGTGGCGGAGAATAACAGGTTCTGGCGCTTGGGCGGGAGCAGGGCGAAAATGCGGTCGACCTCTTCCTTGAAACCGAGGTTGAGCATTTTGTCGGCTTCGTCGAGCACCAGCGTGGCGACGGAGGAGAGGCGGACGGCGTTTTTTTCGAGAAGCTCCAGCAAGCGACCGGGTGTGGCGACGAGGATGTTGACCTTGCCAATGGCCTGCATCTGCGGGTTGATCGAGACGCCGCCGGTGACGGCGAGGCAGGTCAGTCGATCGGGCAGGGCGGGGATGAAGGTTTGGAAAACCTGCTGGACTTGGTCGGCTAGCTCGCGGGTGGGGACGAGGACGAGCACACTGGGTTCGCGGTACTGGGAGACAGCGGCGAGTTGCAGGTTGTGAAGGATGGGCAGCACGTAGCTGGCCGTTTTGCCCGAGCCGGTCTTGGCGATGCCGAGCACGTCTCTTTTGGAGAGGATCGCCGGGATCGCATCGCGCTGGATGGGCGTCGGTTGAGCGTAGCCTTCTGCGGTGAGAGCCTTCAGGAAAACAGGAGAGAGGCCGAGCGAGGTGAAAGGCATGGGGGAGAGTGGTGTCTCAGCAAAATCCTGGCGAGTCTGGATTTCTCAGTGGAGTTTCAAGCCCGACCCTTCGAGCTCTAACAAGCATGACTTGGCCGCCAGTCCGCCGGCAAAGCCGGTGAGTTGGCCGTTGGCACCGATCACGCGGTGGCAGGGAACGACGATGGAGATCGGGTTTTTGCCAATCGCGGCCCCCACCGCGCGGACGGCTTTGGGCTTGCCGATCTGCTGGGCGATTTCGCCGTAGCTGCGGGTTTCTCCATAGGGGATGGCGAGCAGGGCGCGCCACACCGCTTTCTGAAATTCGGTTCCTGCGAAATTGAGTTTCACCGAGAATGCTTGCCGTTTGCCGGCGAAGTATTCGTTCAGCTGCTGTTCGGTTTCGAGCAGGACTGGGTGGTGCGAATCTTCTATTGTAGTGTCCAAGCGGACGCGCTTGGGGTCGTCGTTTTCCCAGAGAATCGCCGCGAGGGTATTTTCACCCGCGACCAGTTTGAGCACTCCGACGGGGGAGGTCATCGTTTTGAAGGTGTAGGTCGTTGGCATCGGATAGAAGTGAAAATTGAAACCACGAAAGGCACGAAAGATCACGAAAAAATGAAGAGGATGGAAGTGGGTCTACCGAACTCTCCATGTTTGGTGTCAGGAACTTGCCACCGTTTTCAGCCAATCCAAGCGGAACTGGAGTTTCATTTGCCTGACCGGCGACGGATCCGGATAGAGAATGGGATACCACGCGCTCATCACCGCAGCTCGGGCGATCAGGCTGTGGTGGAGCGCGACGGGATCGATGTGACCGCCGGCTTGGCGGTAGGCATCGAGGATGGTGTCGGCGCTTGCGTGATCCTCGTCGAGGATGCGTGCATTCCAGATGATCGAGGCGAGGTCCCACTCGACCGGGCCGAGGAAGGTGTCCTCCCAATCGGTCCACAGCAGGCCAAGGGTGGTGTGCATCAGGTTGCCGGGGTGGGCGTCGCCGTGCAGCGGTTGGAGGGGGAAGTTTTCCAGGACATCGATGGACGTAACGAGGCGGTCGTGCAGCAGTTGGAGCGTGGCGGGCGGGAAGAGGGCGCGTTGTTTGAGGGTTTCTAACAACGTGAGACTCTCGCTGAGGATGGCCAGTTTCGGCAGTGATTGGGGGAAGGAGCGCAGCAGCTCGTGGCAGCGATGGAGGGTTTGGCCGATGGTCGTCGGGTCGGCTTCGGCATCGAGGGCGGTGACAAATTGCCAGAAGTTAAGCGTGTAGCCCAAATGCTCGTGCGGGCCGGGCGGGAGTTCGGGATGCAGCGGAATGACGGGCGCGCCGTGCCGTGCAAGGTATTGGGCGACGGCATTTTCCCGCGCGAACCACTCGGTGCCTTGGCGCGGGCCGTCGAGATCCGTCACGAGGCGGGCGACCAACGTTTCCGTGAGGCGCAGCACCAGCGTGCTGCCGTTCTGCAGGATTTCGCAGCGGTCCGGTCTGATGCCGTGGGCAATGACGGTTTCCGTTGCGGCGCGGATGGGAAAATCGAGGGCGGACATTGGGAATTCAGTAGAATTGAGCGAGGCCTGAATAAAACCGCACAGGTCGCGGAAATTGGGAAGGATGGATTCGGGGATTTTTCCAGCCTTCCGCAGCCGCCCATGGTCAAAAAAGCGTGAACTCCGCCCGATTCGTAGTGGAATAGCCCACATGAGTCCACCGAACGCCAGCCACACCACCCGCGACGGAGAAAGCCCCGATCCCTTTGCTGCGCTGGCTGGGCTCGGCAATTTGCCGTCGGGCCCTCGGGGGGCGCAGGATGATGTCGCCCGAATGATCCCGGCAAAGACCTCCCAACGCGGACCGAAGAGCAGCAACCGGGGGCGGGTGGACATTGTTCGTCAGACCGCACATCGCGGCGGCAAGGGCGTGACCGTGGCTAGGAATTTCACCGGCATCGGGCTGGCGGAGAAACAGGACCTCGCGAAGAAGATGCAAAAAGCCTGCGGCGTCGGCGGCACCGTCAAGGATGGCTGTATCGAAATCCAGGGCGACAAACGCGAAGAGATGAAACGCATCCTCACGGAAGCGGGCTTCAAACCGGTTTTCGCAGGTGGCTGAAGACTCCCCCGCTCCCCCACCCGCGCGCCGTCAGGCAATCACGCCACCTTCTGGGCCTCGCGCTCGGCTTCGAGCTCAGCCTCAAAATCCGCCTCCAGCTTGGCCTGGATGCCGGCCTCGCTCATTGATTCTGCCTCTTCGGCGGCGGCCTGTTGAGCCTCGAGCTCCGAGGATTTTGCGGCTTCGCGGGCCATGCGTTTGTCCAGTTTCCTCTGCTCGCGCTCCCGGCGTTTGTAATCTTTGCTTGGTGTGACAGCCATGGGTAAAATCCTTTTGAGTTGGTGAATTGGGTGCAGGTTTGTCGATCCCGTTTCGGACAACACTCCTGCTTGTTGGCGGCCTCATACAGGGAGGGGCCAGTCCAAAGCAATGTAAATCAATGGAAATGATCGACCC
>CAJXYV010000211.1 GCA_913063525.1 uncultured Verrucomicrobiota bacterium | reverse complement strand
AACGTTTACTCGGGCGATGGCAGTCAGGATGTGCTTTTTCAAAATGCGGATGGGTCGCTTCTCAGTGGCGGCATCGTGGCGATTGGGTATTTCCCTGAAAATTACGACATTCCCGGCAGCGTGAGTCAGGCGAACATCGCTGCTGCAGTGGCCAATTTCACGCCACTGTCATCGGCTTTGTGCGGCAGTTACTCCATCAGCTTGGACGGATCATTCCCAGGTTATGTGGAGGGCGAGCAAGTTGCCGGGGTGAACTCCTCCAATTTGATCGGTCGTCCGCTGTATGTGTTCGTTGGCAATGCATCCACGCTGGCAGCTTCCACTTCGATCGCCATCCGCCAAATGGATGTGTTCCGGCCGAACAATCCACCATTTGAAAATTATTATGGCCTATACGTCCTCGACTTCATCAATGGTGCACACGCCCCAGTGATCGGAAAAGTCAGCACCTTCATGGGCATGGCATGGCCAGAGGCTGGGTATGATTCCACCTACCAGACGCTCCAACTTTCCGAGCGACAACTCGCAACGGTCATCACCGCCCCAACGGCATCGGCCATCACCTATGGACAGACTCTGGCATCCTCGACCTTGAGCGGTGGAGTGGCTTCGGTGCCTGGAAACTTTGCCTTCACCACGCCTAGCACCGTTCCTAGTGCGGGGACCTATTCGGCAAGTTTTACGTTCACACCGAGCGATACGGCCAGCTACACAGCGGCGACGGGTACGGTCGATGTGATTGTGAATGTCCCTGTCTCGATCACTGCCCAGCCCATCGGCCTGACGATCAATCAAGGAGCCAGTGCGACCTTCAGCGTGGCGGCGACGGGCACTGCTCCGACTTACCAGTGGAAAAAAGCGGGGGTCAATATTTCAGGCGCGACGGGTGCGACGCTGACTTTAAACAACGTGCAGCCAGCGGATGCGGGGAGTTACACGGTCGAAATCGCTAACGCAGCGAATCGTGTGACCAGTCAGGCTGCCAGCCTGGCGGTGATTTCTACGGCATCGACGGTTTTCTCGGCGGTGGAAAGCCTGCTGCCGCTGACGGATGCGGCACTGGTGAATCTAAACCCGATCCAAAAGCTTGCGGTGGTGACGGGTGCGGCGGCGCACAGTGGCGGGAATGCGCTGAAGTTCCAGACGGTCAACAGCGGCTCGACCTACGCCGAGCGGACGCTCGTGGGGCCTTCGCTGGTCAGTTTCTCGTGGCGTGCCAGTTCGGAGGAGGGTTTCGATTTTTTCAGATACAGCATCGATGGGGTGACGCGGAAGTCGATCAGCGGCGACGGGGCTTGGCTGGACGAATCGCTGCAGCTGGGTGCGGGAACCCACACGATCCGTTGGACATTCAGTAAGGATGAGTCGGATGCGAACTTCGAGGACGCGGCTTATCTCGACGACTTGGTGATCGTCGAGGCCTATACGAATCTGGAAGTCACGGCAGCGGGCGTAGCGG
Organism: uncultured Verrucomicrobiota bacterium; assembly: GCA_913063525.1. Lineage (GTDB taxonomy): Bacteria > Verrucomicrobiota > Verrucomicrobiia > Verrucomicrobiales > Akkermansiaceae > Luteolibacter. Next base: position 2,009 of record CAJXYV010000211.1, on the reverse strand, counting down.
TCACGGGCAGCAGCACGCTGGACTATGGCACGATCTTGCAGAATTTGCCTGAAATCACCCAAGAGCTCACCTTCAAAAACACCGGCACGCTGTCGATGGATGTGGCGGCGATATTGCCCGATGGCTGCGGGTTTGTTTTTGACACGGGTGAAGCGTCGACCGCGTTCTCGCTGGGTGCAGGCGAGGAAGTGCTTCTCGGGTTGGTCTTGCAAACCGCCGTGCCGGGGCAAAAGACCGCAGTGCTGGAGATCGAGGCTACGGATAGCAAAGCCACTGCGCCCGCCATCACCCTGAGCGGTTATGTTCAAGCGATTCAACCGAACATCGGTTGCAATTGGAGCGGGGGAGCAATCGTCAATGATCAGAGCGCGGCGATTGATTTTGGGGCGACGCCCAACGACATCGCCATCGCGATCAGCAATGCGGGAAGTGCCGCGCTGACGATCGCATCGGTGAGCATCGAGCCAGCAACGGATTTCGAAGTGATCGCGCAGCCTGCAGCGACGGTGGCGATCAACGGCAGCACGAGTTTCACGCTGCGCGCCCTCGCTCTCCATCGCGGCAATCACCAAGCGATCGTCACGATCGCGAGCAACGGTGGCAATGCGCCGAATTTCAGCTTCCCGGTGGCGAGTCAGTCGTTCCCTAACATCACTTGCAGCAATGGAGGAGCTCTGACCAGCGGCCAAAGCACCGCGATTGATTTTGGGGCGGCACCGAATGACATCGTCTTCACGGTGGGCAATACGGGTAGCGCGCCGCTGGCGATCGCGTCGGTGAGCGTCTCGCCAGCGACGGATTTCGAAGTGATCAGCCAACCGGATTCCACGGTGGGACTCAATGGCAGCACGAGTTTCACGTTGCGCGCGCTCGATGCCAACCGCGGCAACCACAGTGCCACGGTGACGATCGCGAGCGACGACCCGAACACGCCGAATTTCAGTTTTCCCGTGGCCAGCGAGTCGACGCCAAACATGGTTTGTAGCTGGAGTGGCGGGCCGCTCGCCAGCGGCCAAGTCGCAGCGATGGGTTTCGGGGCGGCGCCGAATGAAATCACGGTGACCATCGGCAACACGGGAAGTGCCGCGCTGTCGATCGCGGCGGTGAGCATCGCTCCATCAGGGAATTTTCAGGTTATCCATCAACCGAGCGCCAGTGTGGCGATCAATGGCAGCACGAGTTTCACTCTGCGCGCGCTCGATGTGAGCCGCGGCAGCCATGCGGCCACGGTGACGATCGCGAGTAACGACGGCAATGCGCCGAATTTTAGTTTTCCGGTGACGAGTGAATCGTATTTGGCACCGACGGGGACCAGTTATGTGGGCGGCAGCTTTACCAATACGGGGACGAGCGCTGGCTGGAGCAACGCGGCGGTAAACCTGCCCAGCGGCAGCAGCGGACAGGCGCTGAAGACGGGCAACACGCCTGACAATGGGAGCTCGACGATCGGTGCGACCTTTGACGGGCCGGGCTTGCTGAGCTGGAATTGGCAGGTTTCCGCGCAGGCGAATTACGATTGGCTGTTGTGCGAGGTGAACGGTGTGGAAGTCGCGGGGATTTCGACGAAGACGGCGGCGTGGCAGCCGCAGGTGCTGCAGATCCCGGCGGGCGCGCAGGTGCGCTGGATCTACCGCAAGGACGGCTCAAACCTCTCGGGCAGTGACACGGGCTACCTCAGCGATATTCGCTTCAGCAAGTTTACCGCCGCGCAAAGTTCGTTCCAAGACTGGAGCGCTGCAAACGGCAATCTCGCGCCGACGCAGGCGATCCCTGCGGGCGGGATGCAGGCGATGTTCGCGTGGCTCAGCGGGGTGAATCCCGCGACGGGTCCCGCCACGGGCCAATTCAAGCCAAGTGTCAGCGGCGGGTTTTACAAGTACCGCTACACGGTCGCCAAAGCTGCGGCGGGGATCGTGCAGCCGCAGATCTCGACGGATTTGGTGACGTGGAACAGCCGCAAGATGAAACAAACGTTGATCAGCGAGGATGAGACTTCAGCCGTGATGGAG
>CAJXYV010000210.1 GCA_913063525.1 uncultured Verrucomicrobiota bacterium | reverse complement strand
TGATGGGCTCACACGAAAACATGAAACCACGAAAAGGATCGGGAGAGGCTTCGGGCGATCGTTGTCGATGCGTCTCGCGACTCTTTGCGGCTAAAATCCCGCCATCATTTTGAGCCGTCAGTTTATCAGCGGAAGGGATTCAGAACGCGGATCCCCTCGTAGTCTTGGCCGTGGCTGAGATCTTCGGTGTAAAGAACCTTACATCCCAGACCGAGAGCTGCCGCAAGGATCGAAGCATCCCAGTAACTTTTTTTAAAACGTAAGCGTAAATCGAGCGCTCGCAGCACCGTTTCCCGAGTAATCGCAGCGACGGGATAACGGCTCATGAAATGGATCATTTGCCTGACTTCCGGCTCTGAAACACCCAAGCGCTTTTTTCGTAACGTCGCATCGGCGAATTCTTGAAGAACTTGCGCGGAAATCGCAAAATCAAGCGCAACGATGAGTTTCTGCGCGATGCGGTGACGCGGCTGATCCTCGGCTGCTGCGGAAGCCGCATAAACGAAGATGTTTGTATCAATGAACGCGGCGGCGGTCATTGGGCACGGTCATAGATTTCCTCGCGGCGCAAAGCCCCCACGGGCTCAGTGTTCCGACCTTGCAAGGCACCAATAAGCCTTGCAGCACGCTCGCGGCGCTTCCATTCCCCCGACTCGGCAGTCGCGTCGATGGCGTAATTCAACCCACGGATCAGCAACTCCTTCACCGTCGTTCTGCCCTCCACAGCCGTCATTTCCGCGCGCTGTAGCAATTCATCGGGCAGGTCGATGGTCGTTTTCATCAAGCTTCATCTACACCATTACAGGCCGCCCGTCAACCTAACCTTGGATCCAAGTGATCGTCTCTAACCCAGTCTTCCTCTTTGCGGCTAAATCCCCGCCTTCCAAGCTCCAAGTTCAACACCCGCCCGGTGCCGATGCCACACTAGGAGTCCCGGATTCATCCGGCTCCCCAACCACCTAAAGAACCAAAACCCATCACCTATCTGACTCGCACGAAGCCACGAGGTCACGAAAGAACAAGGATGAGATCGCCTCAACCCGCGACTTCGTGCTTTCGTGCGAACCAAGACCTGTAAACTACCTGACTCGCACGAAGATACGAAATCACGAAAGGACGAGGCTAAAATCTCTCTTCAATCCTTCGTGTCCTCGTGCCTTCGTGTGAACCCAAATCGATGCCCCCGCCCCATCAATAGCTGATGATCAGCACCGTCGCGCTTTTCACGTCGTCCACCACCGACTCAAACTTCTGCTCTTCAGTCCGGCCGGCCAGCAATCCGTTTGATACCGCGGGGATCGCCTCCAAGAAACTCAGCACATAGCTGCTCTTCACCGCGTAGTTCACGTTTTGTGCCAGCGTGCCAGAGCTTTCCAACGCCGCCTTCTGGCTTAGCTGCGCGGACACCACTCCCACCACATTGCCGTGTTCATCCACTAGCGCCCCGCCCGAGTTCCCCGGCTGCACCGGCACGCTGATCTGGAACTGTTTTGAATCATCCTGCATCCCGCTCAGGCTCGAGATCTCGCCCTTGGAAAGTTTAGGCGCAAACCCTTGCAGATCGATGTTGGGAAAGCCCACCGTCGCTACCGTCATCCCGAGCCGCGCCGTGCGACTGCTGACCACCGGCAGCGCCGCAAAGCTCCCCTCCACCTTCAACAACGCCAAATCCAGCGCCGCATCCACAGAAACAATCTCGGCCGCCAGAAAACCCGCCGCCGTCTGGATCCGCACCTTGCGGCTATCCTTCACCACGTGGTGATTGGTCACCAGATAACCATTCCGCGTGATTAAAAACCCCGTACCACTGACTTTCGGTTAGTCGCTCGCAGGTTTTGACGGTTGAGGCGAAATCGGCTTCGACGCGGTGCTGCGCTTAACCTCCCATTCCTGCGCCAAACGCTGTCCCTCCGCACGCTGGTCGGGTGATAGCTGAGGCTCCAATCTCATCATGAGTTGCAGCGCGGCGTCCGATCCTTTGACCGATGCAAGCCGCGCCCATTTGTAGGCCTCCACTTCGTTTTTCGCCACGCCATCGCCGTGGGCATCGTGGGTTGCCAGCTTCGCTTGGCCATCGATGTGGCCCTTTTCGGCCGCTTTGCGGAACCATTTCACGGCTTCAGCATCATCCTTTTCAATCCCTTGGCCATCGGCGTAACTGGATCCGAGATGGTATTGGGCTTCGACCTCTCCTTGCTCCGCCGCCTTGCGATACCACTTCACCGCCGCAACCTCGTCGATTTCAACCCCTCGGCCGGTGGCGTAGCAGTACCCGAGTCTGGACTGAGCAAATGCATTTCCCTGCTCGGCCGCCTTGCGATACCACTTCACTGCCTCGGCTTCGTCCTTTTCAACTCCTCGACCAGAGACATAGCAAGATGCAAGGTTGACTTGAGCATCCGCATTTCCCTGTTCAGCCGCTTTGCGGTACCATTTCACCGCCTCGGCTTCATCCTTTTCACCCCCTCGGCCAGTGGCGTAGTGGAGCCCAATGCAGTATTGGGCAACGGCATTGCCTTGTTCGGCGGCCTTGCGATACCACTTCACCGCCTCGGCTTCATCCTTTTCAACCCCTCGGCCATCGACGTAGGCAGCTCCGAGGACACGTTGCGCAGAGGAATGTCCTTGCTCGGCGGCCTTGCGATACCATTTCACCGCTTCGACTTCATTCTTTTCAACTCCTCGGCCAGTGCTATAGTAGAATCCCAGGTTGAATTGAGCAACAGCACTTCCTTGCTCAGCCGCCTTGCGGTACCACTTCACCGCCTCGGCTTCATTCATTTCAACCCCTTGGCCAACGGCGTAGCTGGATCCAAGGCGGAACTGCGCTTTTGCGTCGCCTTGCTCGGCGTTACGGCGGAGTTGAGTGATTTCATCCTCTGGCGCAGGTGGTGTGGTTTTGGCCGGTTCGGAGTGACTCGAGACGCCCGATGAATCGCCAGCGGCGTGTTTTTTGGAATCGCAGGCCGTAAAAAACAGCGAGGCCAATGCGAGATAGGGCAAAAGTGGAGAATACAGTTTCATGGCAGATCGAAGGAATACGGACGTGAACGTGAGCCGATATGTCCACAATCCAGCAAAAACGACAAGGTCAAATGACGCCAACCCTCACCCCGCCAATACTCGAACGAAGCCACCTAGAACAAATGTCGATCGCATTGAAGCACCAGCCTAGCGGAGAAGGTGGATTGGCCACAGCAAGAACAACGAAGTCCTGTCATCGAAGAGCTTTAAAAACGACCGAAAAGCTTTCCAAGTCGTCGATCACCTTTATCAAGTCGATTGAAAAGCTTTCCATGCACTTGGTCAGCTTTTCCATGTGCTCGGTCACCTTTACCAAGCGCCCGGTCAGCTTTTCCATGCACTTGGTCACCTTTACCAAGTGCTTGGTCACCTTTACCAAGTGCTCGGTCAGCTTTACCAAGTGCTCGGTCAGCTTTACCAAGTGCTCGGTCAGCTTTACCAAGTGCTCGGTCAGCTTTACCAAGTGC
>CAJXYV010000209.1 GCA_913063525.1 uncultured Verrucomicrobiota bacterium | reverse complement strand
CCGACATCGCCGAGCGCGAAAACTTCAGTTCCCCCGCCGTCGCCGTGATTGGCGGTGTGGTCAACGAGCGGAAGAAGATCAACTGGTTTGAAAAGCGCCCGTTGTTTGGCAAGCGCATCGTCGTCACCCGCACCCGCGAGCAGGCAGGCGAACTCAGTAAGGCCCTCCGCGACCTCGGGGCCGACGTCATCGAGCTGCCGACCATCCGCATCGAAGGCCCGCCGGACCGCGTCGAATTCGCCGAGCTGGTGACCCACGCCCACGAATACGACTGGCTCGTCTTCACCAGCCCTAACGGTGTCGAGCGCTTCTTCGACGCATTCTTCGCCTCCTTCGGCGACGCACGCAGCCTCGGCAACCCGAGGATCGCCGCCATCGGCGAAGGCACCGCGCAGAAAATCCGCGAATACCGCTTCGCCGTCGATCTCATCCCCGAACGTTTTGTCGCCGAAGGGCTGATCGATGCCTTCAAGAAAGAGGACATCGAAAATCTAACCATGCTTTGGGTCAAAGCCGCCGAAACCCGCGACGTCGTCGGCGAAGGACTCACCAAACAAGGTGCCATCGTCGACGAGTGCGTCGCCTATCGCACCGTCGCCGAAACCGAAGATCCCACCGGTGCCCGCGCCCGCTTGGTGGCAGAGGGAGCCGATCTCATCACCTTCACCTCCAGCTCCACGGTCGATCACTTTTTTGCACTCGGCCTCGACTGGCCCGAAGACTGCGCTGCCGCCAGCATCGGTCCGGTCACCAGCGATTCGCTGCGCAAACAAGGCATGAAGCCCACGTTCGAAGCATCGAAACACGACATCCCCGGCCTCACCGCCGCCATCGTGAAACACTTCAAAGCGAAGAACAAAGAGCGCGACTGAAACTCACGCCGCGTGGGTGGATCGCTCGACGATCTCCCGCAATCCACAAGATTCATTGACCACGGAGGAGAAGGAGAAAGAAGGAGAACACGGAGAAGAACTCAGGCTTATTTTCTCAAATCTCCGTGACCTCCCATCTTCCTCCGCGTGCTCCGTGGTTTCTGAATTTTTCGAAACACCCAGCGCCCCGTACCGGGCTGGGATGAGTCGTCCCGTCAGGACCATCTCTAATTGACGTGGCCAACCCAAAGCGCCACAGCCAGACAAAGGCCAACAGGATGGCGGCCAGCCCGACGTGCAGCACCTGCACCCACGAGGAAATGTGGATCTGTGCCATCACGACGCCTAACAACATCTGTGAGTAGACAATCCCCAGCACAGTCCGCTCCACCCGCCCCGCCCCGCCAATGCGGTGGCGTCGGGTAAGGGTCCACGCCCAAAGCGTCATCCCTAACACCGCCCACGAAAAGCTGCGGTGGACGAGGTAGATCCATGAACCTTCCAACTCGCGGGTCCAGGTCGAGCGCGCCGCCAAGGCGTGAGTCTTCGCCAGCGCATCGGTCATCTCCCGCACCTGCGAACCCAAGATACCCTCGGCGACGATGACTCCTAACAAGATCGTCACCACCCAGCGCAGTTTCACCAAGGCTGCGGCATTATTGATCCGGATTTGCCAAGGCGTGTCCGTGCCACGCCACGCGCAGTAAACCAGCATGCCAATCAAACTCATCGCCAGCGCCAAGTGCGCGGTGAGAACTCCCGGTTTCAGCCCGCTATAAACAACCCGCGCGCCCATCCATGCGTTGACCAGCACCACCGCCACCGAGGCAAAGGCCATCCAGAAGACCAACGGTCGTTTCTGCCGCTGCCAGAACGCGGCGATGAACGTGGCCAGCGTGAAAAAACCCACCGGCATGCTCGACATTCGATTCAAAAACTCCGTCCAAACGTGCCGCGGATTAAACTCCTTGCGCAGACTTTCCACCGTGATCGATGCGGGGTCGCGCCCCATCCGCTCGGCCTTGCGCTGGAATTTTTCGATCGGCAGTTTCGAAAAATCCACCTGCTCCACCTGGGTCGGCGGAATCAGGCAGCCCCAGCACGTTGGCCAATCCGGACAGCCCATGCCCGAACCCGTGACCCGAACGATCGCCCCCACAAACATCAAGATCAGTACGGAAACCAAAGCCCCGGTGGCCAGTTTTTGAAAACGCGTCATCCCCATGCGCCGACCATGCCCCGCAACCTGCGAAATTCCAGTCCAAATCGGTCATTCGATCCGCTTCCGCAGCCGCGCGATGCTGAAATCATTCGACATTTTCCCCCGACTGCTTCGTATTCCCGCCGTGCCGACTGTCCAACTCAAGTACCAAACGTTCCACCCCTCGATCTGGCCGAAGATGATTGGCGAAGTTTCCCGCGATGCGATGCCGGGTTCCTTCGTGCTCGTGCTGGGCAAAGAAGGCACCCCATTTGGCTGGGGCCTGTGGAACCCCAAGTCGCGCATGCCGCTGCGAATCGTCAGTCATTCGCTCGAAACGCTGGACGACGAAACGTTTTTCGAAAACGCCATCCGCCGCGCCGCCCACCTCCGCCGCAACGTCCTCAAACTCGACGCGAACACCGACAGCTACCGCGCCATCCACGGCGACGCCGACTTCATGCCGGGCATCGTCGCCGATAAATTTGCCGACGTGCTTTCCGTCGAAATCACCAACCTCGCCGCCTGGCAACGCCTGCCCAAATGGCTGCCGCTGCTCCACGAATGCTTCGACACCAAGCGTGTGGTCGTCGGCGTCGACCTCGAGTTGGGCCGCATCGAAGGCATCCCGCGTTTCGGCGGCGTCGAATCCGACAACGTGCGCTCCGTCAAAATCCGCGAAAACGGCGTGCGCTACGAAGTCGACTTCAGCGACGGCCACAAAACCGGCTTCTTCTGCGACCAACGCGACAACCGCCAGCAATTCGGCGCACTCGCCGAAGGCCGCACCGTGCTCGACCTCTGCTGCTACACCGGCGGCTTCAGCATTTCCGCCGCGCTTGCCGGGGCCACCGACGTCACCGGCGTCGATCTCGATGAAACCGCGATCGCCATGGCTAAGCGCAACGCCAATCTCAACAACGCCAAAGTGAAATTCACCCACGCCGACGCCTTTACCTGGGCCCGCACGATGATTGAAAACGGCCGCACTTGGGATCTCGTCATCGCCGACCCGCCGAAGTTCATCCACGGCCGCGAAGACGACCTCGGCACCGCCAAATACGCCGACCTCAACAAACTCGCGCTGCAACTCGTCGCCCCCGAAGGTCTTTACGTCACCTGTTCCTGCTCCGGCCACCTCGGTGCCGGCGAGTTCGAGCAGATCGTCATCACCTCCGCCCACCGCCGCAACAAGCGCCTGCAAATGCTCGACCGCACCGGTGCCGGCGCCGACCACCCCACCCTCTCGAACTACCCCGAATCCCGCTACCTCAAGGTTCTCTGGTCGCGCGTGATCTGAGTAACAACGGCGCTCCGGTTCCAGATTCCCCGCAGCTCGGCAGCCGCGTGGTCCGAGATCGAAAACCCAGTCGCGGGTTTCTTATCTCGACGCCCCGAGATCGAAAACCCGGTCGTGGGTTTCTTATCTCGACGCCCCGAGATCGAAAACCCGGTCGTGGGTTTCTTATCT
>CAJXYV010000208.1 GCA_913063525.1 uncultured Verrucomicrobiota bacterium | reverse complement strand
TTTTGACCGCCGCTTTCGCCCATGCGGCGGGCCAGTCCGACTATTACTCGCGCGAAGAAATCCCACTGCCACCCGGTGAAGTCATGGAGATCGGCTCGATCGCGCTGATGCCCGGACAACAAGTCGCCGTCACCACCCGCCGCGGCGACCTCTGGATCTGCTCGGGCGCCTACGGCAACGACCTCACCCAAGTGACGTGGAAAAAGTTCGCCCAAGGCCTGCACGAGCCGTTCGGGATGTTTTGGAAAGACGGCTGGCTCTACCTGACCCAGCGGCCGGAGTTCAGCCGGATCAAGGATTCCACGGGCAGCGGAATGGCCGACACGTTCGAAACGGTCTGCGCGGATTGGGGCATCAAGGGCGATTACCACGAATACGCCTTCGGCAGCACGCCCGATAAAAACGGCGATGTCTGGATCGCGCTCTGCCTCACCGGCTCGTTCACCGCCGAATCCGACTGGCGCGGCTGGTGCATGCGCATCACCCCCGACGGCAAAATGATCCCCACCTGCTCGGGCATCCGCTCGCCCGGTGGCATCGGTTTCAATGCCTGTGGAGATGCCTTTTACATGGACAATCAAGGGCTGTGGAACGGCTCATCCTCGCTCAAATGGCTCAAGCCCGGCTCCTTCCAAGGCAACCCAACTGGCAACAAGTACCACGCGCTGGCCAATCTGCCCGCACCACCGGAAGTGGTCGATGGCTCGCGCATCCTCACCGAGCGACTGAAATTCCCCGCGTTCATCCCGCCTGCCGTCATTTTCCCGCACGCCCGGGTCGGTCAATCGCCCACCGGCATCGCCTGCGACACCAGCGGCGGCAAGTTCGGCCCCTGGGCCAAACAACTCTACGTCGGCGAACAATGCCACTCGCAAGTCCAGCGCGTTTGCCTCGAACAAGTCAACGGCCTCTACCAAGGCGCCGTTTTCCATTTTCTCGATGGCTTTGAAGCGGGGCTGATCCCCGTCCGCCTCGATCCAGACGCTGGCCTGCTCTTCGTCGGCGGGTCCAACCGCGGCTGGGCCTCGCGCGGCAGCAAACCGTTCACCTTCGAACGCGTCCGCTGGACCGGTCAAACGCCCTTTGAAATCGAAACCATGACCGTCAACCCCGACGGCTTCACGCTTAATTTCACCGAAGCGGTCGATCTCGTCACCGCCTCCGACCCCGCCAGCTACTCGATGAAGGCCTGGACCTACATTCTCCAATCCACCTACGGCAGCCCCGAAGTTGATCCCGCCACTCCGCAGATCACCCGCGCCACCGTCTCGCTCGACAAAAAATCCGTGCGCCTCAAGATCGATGGCCTCGTCCGTGGTCACGTCCACCAGCTCGAGTCCAAGGGCCTCCGCTCTGCCGCCGGCAAACCCCTCTGGCACAGCGACGCCTACTACACGCTCAACGAGATCCCTAAGTAAAGCGCCCCGCGCCCCCACCGATCCGCTTCAAACTCCGCGCCATTCCAGCGATCACCGCGGCCGGAGAACACCCCCGCCACGTAAGACGGATGTTTTGGATCTAATCGGCAACAGGGTCGAAGACTCTCGGCTTGGGGTCCGGCGGGTCGGGATGGGGCGACTGCGGAAGAGGATCCAAAAACAAGGAATCTGCAACGCTCCGCCCGCAATTTCGAGCCCGCACAGGCAAATTAGAAAGGGATAAACGTAATTGTCCCTTTCTCCGACGCCAATCAGAAAGGGATTTTTGCGTTTCTCCCTTTCTCCTGCACGAAAGAGAAGGGGAGATTCGCGTTTCTCCCGTTCTCCGGAGCAAAAGAAAAAGGGAGATTCGCGTTTCTCCCGTTCTCCGGAGCAAAAGAGAAAGGGAGATTCGCGTTTCTCCCGTTCTCCGGAGCAAAAGAGAAAGGGAGATTCACGTTTCTCCCGTTCTCCGGAACAAAAGAGAAAGGGAGATTCACGTTTCTCCCTTTCTGATCGACGAGCCAGCCAGCCATCGCCGCGAAGCCCCAAGGCTGCCCCGCAGCAGACCCAGCCAAACAAGGCGCGGACAGCTCCCCGCAAGTGGTTCCGGATTCATCCGGTCTCGCGCACCAAGGAAGACCGGATAAATCCGGGACTACCTACGGTGCCTGCGACCGCGCATTCGCAAATCACTTGCGGCGGCGCAGGACGACGGCTCCGCAAGCGGCGGCGACGAGCATGAGCGACGAGGGCTCGGGGATCGCGCCGGTGGCAACGATTTCGTCAATCCGTGTCGGATTGTTGATGATTAGGTTCATCTGTGACCGACTCAGAGCACCTTCGACAATGAAGACGTTGTCGATGTAACCGTTCCAGTACCTCTCGCCCCCGGCGTTGCCACCGATGGAGGTGAACGCCGAACCGTTACCACTGAAATGCGTCGCGATGTCTGAAAAGACCTGGTCGCCCACAAACATCGTGAGGAGACCGTTGCCAGGGGAGGAATAGTCGTTTTCGTAAATCCCGCCCACAAAAATCCAGCTACCGCTGGAAGGATCGACACCGGTGTCGTATAAGCGCGGATTCTGATTGGCGATCGCGGCCGCGTAATTGTCGCCCACCCGATCATCGATCCCGATGAACCTGTTGCCATTGTAGAGATCGTTGCTGAGGATGAAACGGCCGTGATCAAACTGGAGCGGATCGACCCAAGCCCCCCAAGTCATGCTGCTCATGGTCCCGGGACTGGTGTTGATGGGGACGTCGATCCTGCCACCGCCGCCGTTAAAGTTAAAAGTGCTAGTATTGAATGTGCCGCCAAAATAGGCAGACCCACCTCCACCCATGCCGATGCTCGAGTAAATGGGGAGAATCCCGTCGTTATAAAGCGTTCCGTTATTGTTGTGCCCACTCGAATCCAGGACCAAATTGTTGGAATTGTCGAACTTGTACCAGCCACGCAGGACGCTACCATCAGCACTCGCGTGGGCGAGAACGAGCGCGAAAAGACAACGAGTGAGAATCCGATGAGTGAGGTGCCTTGAGTTCATGACGGAATGTTGGATATTAAAGCTCAATGAAAAGCGCGATGCACAGGTGCTGGAGAATGTCAGGTTGGGACAGAACGAGCGACCGAAGTTTAAGCAAAGTGAATGCCAGATCTCGTTTATTGACTAAAGCCCACCAACCCGAAGCGGCCACGTCAAGCGGATTTCGCCGCAGCGAAGCCACGAAATTTCCCCGCAAGTAGTCCCCGATTCATCCGAGACTACTTGCGGCCGCGCTTCCCAGAAAGCAAAAAACCCGCGCCAGAGCGGCGCGGGTCTTGGGAAAGGTCGCGGTTGGACCAACCGCTCAATGGGAAACGCGCGAGCGGCCGCCGGAGTCGAGGACGCGGACGCGGTCGCCGACAAAGAATGCTTCGCGCGGATTGTCTTGTTGGACGACGGAAACCGAGCCGCCTTGGTCGAGGCGGACATTGATCTCGACGCCCCGGCGCGATGACATCGACTGCTCCGCCTGGGAGCCGAGAGCGCCGCCGACCACGGCCCCGCCGATGGCGCCTGCCGTGTGGGAAGCGCGGCCACCGCCGATGTTGCTGCCCAGCAGGCCACCCGCGACGGCGCCCAAAACGGTGCCGGCCTGGCTGCCACCTTCGATTTTTACAAAGCGGACGGAAGTGACGCGGCCGGTTTGCACATACTGGGCGCGACCCGCTTCGCCGCGGGAGTAGGTGTCACCCGTCATCGTGTCCTG
>CAJXYV010000207.1 GCA_913063525.1 uncultured Verrucomicrobiota bacterium | reverse complement strand
TTTCCCTACACGACGCTCTTCCGATCTCAATGTTCCACAATAAACACCCATTGGTCACGTTTCTGAAAAGCCATGATTCAAACTGTAACCTAATCCGTGACCCGCAAGCCCGGCGAGGTTCGTTGGTTACGGTTTACCCTCTCTCCCGTAGGGAGAGGTAAAACGTAAACCGTAACCAACCCGAGCCTGCCGAAAAACTGAAACCGTAACCAAAGAAAAAACCGTAACCAATGCCATTGCCGAAAATCAAACTCGAAGAAATCAAGAATCCTGTGGAACAAAAGGAAGGGAAGGTCATTTCGCCGAGGCCCGCAAAACTCGCGCCCGCGTCCGCGCGTGCGGGAGACGACGCGCTGGCCGTGCTCATCCGGCCAGAGCTGCGCGAGAAGGCGCTCGCCGCCTTGGAGGAGGGGCTGGTCGCCACGAAGCGGTTTTACGACAAGGAGGCGGGCGGCTGGGTCGCTGAGCCCGACTACCAAACCCGCGTGCGGGCCGCGGAGCTGGTGCTCGCCTACGCCGAGGGCAGGCCCGTGGAGCGCAAGGTCGAGCTGAAGGGATCCTTCGCCGGCTACGACGAGAAGCTCGAAAAGCTGTGCGCCACGCCGGTTGGCCTGGCCGCAGCGATCAAGCTCGGGCTCGTGTCGGAAGGCGCTGCTCTCAAATCTGAGAACGCATGAAGCGCCGCCGAGATGACCAAAACCCACGCGAAACCTTGAACGCTTGCCCAAAATCTGCACAAATCGCCAGCGAACAGCCGCAAATCGGCAAACCGCTTTTTCCAGTCTCAACTCGCACGAATGCGAAAAACTTAAGTGCCTTGGAGCTAGGTAATTAGGCCATAACATCAGACAACACAGCTCATAACAAATAGGAATCTGCCACCATGAAAATCCGCCACATCCTCCGCCGCCTGCTCCCCGCCCACTGGACCCGCTCGAAGCGCCCGCCCTTCCCGCCGCCCATCCCCGTGCCCGCCCTCCGCGCCACCCGTGTCCGGGTGGATTTCTTCCGGGGCAGCAGCATCAACCCAGGGCGCAGCCGCAACCCGTGGTTCTGGTCGATCACCCTGCCATCCGGCGGTATCTTCGCGTGCTCGCCATCGTTCGACACCCTGGCCGAGCGCAGCCTTTGCATCCACGCCGGCATCGCCAGCGACGCGCTCAACCACCGCAACCCGAGCAATGGGCTTTGATTCGTCCGATGTGCCGTTTTCTGACGGCAAAAAGGTGCCCGGCGGCATCATGGGCGCGATTATGGCATTCCGACGCGAGCAGGACGGCCCAGCGTCGCGGCATTTGCCCACCGAAAAAGACATTGAACCCCCATTCGCCGGAAATTCCGACGATTCACACAAAAAACCCGCTGACGGCGGCGAACATCGACCGTATTGGAAATTCCTATGAAAATTGACCAGATGCAGCTCATTCGCGCCATCCTCGCCGAGGTGGATCGCCAGCACCCCAAGGCTGGCGCCACCACGGCCCAAGTGAACCGCGTCATCGAGGCCGCCGACCTCATCATCGCCGAGTTCAAGCGCGACCCCGTATGGGCGACGCCCGGCATGGGGCTGGACGCATGGCTGGCATCCGACGATACCGGGCTCAGTAGCAAGGCTATGGCCCACCACCTCGCAGGCGGGAAATGCCCAATCAACGACATCCTTCACTACCCGCACGACGCCACCGATTTCGGGCGCTGCCATCGCTTTCTGGAGGCAGTGCCCGAGGCCCGGCCCACCGTCGGGCGCATGGCCACCCTCAGCCCCGCGTGGGACCGGCTCGCCCTTCAGTGGACGCAGCTCACCGATCTCTACCTTGCAGGGAAGACTACCGAGCTCACCGACACCATCCGCCGCCTCATCGCATGAAGACAAAGACACCCACCCTGTTCGACATCGAGCCCACGAAGACCAGTCGCCACATCCTGCTCCGCGATTTCAAGGCCGAGCACGGCATCCTCACCCACAACGCCCGATGGGCTCGCGAGGATCATCCCTGGCTCGCGCTACAGGCATTCGATGAGGACAAAGGCAAGGACATCGCGCTCATCATCGCCGAATCATGCCGGCTATACGAGGAGTCCGGTCGCGTCTCCACCGGCAGCAGCGAAATCGCAGCCGTCCGGGGCATCTGCGCCGCCCTCAAAATCGCCTGCCCGCTATGACATTCCCCGAGCAATACCGATGGTTGAACGCCCCGCTCGGCTACACGTCGAGCGCAGGCGACCCGTATGGAGTGTTCCGGGTTCAGGGGCGCGCAGCCAACGGGCGTGCGCTGCACGTCATCGCCGTGGATGGACGCGAGACAGGATGGGAGCACGTCTCAGTGTCGCTATCTGACACGCCGAAGAAGTGCCCATCGTGGGAAGAGATGTGCATCGTGAAACGGCTATTCTGGAACGACGCCAAATGCGTGGTTCAGTTCCACCCGGCGGAATCAGACTACGTGAACGAACACCCCGGCGTGCTGCACCTATGGCGGTGCGTGGGCGCCGAGTTTCCAATGCCGCCGAGGGTTCTTGTGTGACCAAGCTCCGCGTCATCTCCCTCTTCGCCGGTATCGGCGGCTTCGACCTCGGCGCCACGCAGGCCGGGCTCGAAGTTGTCGCCCACGTCGAGAAGGATCCGCACTGCCGGAAGCTGCTCGCTGACAAGTGGCCGGACTCCGTGGTGCTCGATGATGTCCGCACCGCGGGAAAGCACAACCTGCCGGCGTGCGATGTCATCTGCGGCGGAAGTCCATGTCAGAGCTTTTCTGTCGCTGGATTGCGAAAAGGACTTGACGATCCGCGAGGGAATCTTACGCTTGAGTTTCTACGCTGTATCAATGAAATGCGCCCAAAATTCATCGTTTGGGAAAACGTCCCTGGAATACTCAGCGACGCCACTGGCGCGCTCGACTCGTTGCTTGATGGCTTCGAGGAACTCGGATACGTCGTGGACATCGACATTCTTGATGCTCAGTTTTTCGGCGTCGCACAACGAAGAAGGAGGGTTCTATTATGCGGACAAACGGTAGAAAGTATTCTCAGCGAGAGGACGATTTTATCCGGGCTAACTATCGCGCAATGTCTAGCGGAGACATGGCAGTGCGCCTTGGCCGTTCTATCAGATCAATCGAGTCAAGGCTCGGAGACATCGGCGTTCGACGCTTCAAGACCAAAAGATTCACTCCAGAGGAGGATCAAGTTATTCTCAATGGACGCGCCAGAAGCAGCGTCGATATTGCAAAACAGCTTGTCCGCGCTCCTGCCACAATCCGACTCCGCGCAAGACGCCTCGGAATCCCATCATGGTTCGACTTTACCGCAGAACACAGATTCACCGGATACAAAACCGCAAGGGGTGCTGCGGCGGGCTCGAACGGCAGAAGTATCAAAGAGCATCGGCATGTCATGGAACAGCACCTTGGGCGACGCCTTACGGATCGCGAACGAGTGCATCACATCAACCTCGATAAGAGAGACAATCGAATCGAAAATCTTCATCTGTGCAAAAGCGGTAGCGCACACAGCCTCGCTCATCACTCAATCAATGGAATCATCCCCGTGCTTCTCAAGCGCGGCGTCATCACTTTTAACCGCGCTTCAGGCGTATATCAACTATGCGAGATCAACAACTGACGACCTTTTTGCAGCGCCGGACTGGATTCGTCCGTGGCATGATTTCCTCACAGAAGCCATTCCAGTGTGCGATGCTCTCGGAAATCTTGGAAGC
>CAJXYV010000206.1 GCA_913063525.1 uncultured Verrucomicrobiota bacterium | reverse complement strand
ATTCAGAGGGGGTCACCGCCAAAGGGTGGAGAACGCGAAGGGAAGAGAGGGCTGGGTTAAGGCTTTCTTTTGGCATTTTGGACGATTGTGGGTTATCTTGCCTATCCTGTAAAAACGATGTCGAAGAGTCTTCCAGATTCGATCGCGTGGATCGCGTTTGCCTTCATTGCGATGGCTGCGGCGGCGATTTGGCAGGTTCAGCAAAAAGCGGCGGACCTCGGCGCGCGGCACGATGCGCCGGTGAAAACCCGCCATTCGATCCGCAAGAGCGCTGCCGCCTGGGCCGCAGACCCGAATGGCGATTATTTATCGCGCTGCCAACGGGGGCTCACGGCGCGCGAAGTCGGCTGGATTGTGGCGGATTTCAAATGCGCCGGTCTGGACCACTTGCCGCACAACGCCACGCCCGCCGGACATTTGGCGCAAAGATGGACCCAGCAGCGCTGGTACCGCGGCGCGCTCGCGGACGGACTGCGGCTCAGCTCCGAACAGTCGAACCAGGTGGCCGCGAAGCTCGCCAAGAACTTCGAACTGGCGGCAAATCGTCTCAACCAGCGCCTCGACGCAGAGTCGATGACTCAATTGGTGACTGCAAGCGACTGGCTGGGCGATGACGGATCCGATTTCCAGCCGTGGAATCTCTGCGCGCTCACCCCGGAGCAAGAGAAAATCACCCAGCACACGATCCGCCCGAATGCGGGCAGCTACCACCTGGTGACCCTCAGTTCGCCTTTCGTGTCATCCCCACCCTTTCACTTTCAGAAAGCTGATCCCCCGCCCCAATTTCGATCCGCCAGCACGGTGTTTCCTTTCACCCGCCATCAGGTATTTCTAGGCCAGCCCAATCCTCTCGATACCCGGACCGACCGCTCTGCCGAGACGCTCATCGCCCAAGTCCGCTGCCTCCACCCGGCGCAGTTGAAGATGCTGCTCCTGCTACAGCCAGCCATGACCGAGCAAATCCAACAGGCCTTGGAAATCGTCGTTCCGCCATCCGCGCGATGACTTGGGCGCGGAAGTTTACGTGCAAGCTTGATTTGGAGAAGCAGGTCCTATGCATCCTATAGGACCTATGACTCCCCCCGAAGACAGCATCCTCCCCAAGGGCGGCCTGCGCGAAAACATGACCCGCGCGCGGCTGGAATATCGGAATAGGAAAGAATAGGTCCTATCAGCCCTATAAGACTTCGATGGGGACGATCATCGCGGATTCACATGACTGCAGTTCATTGGAGGGGGCTTTTCTCAGGGCGAAAAAACAACGATCTTTTGGAAAAGAACACAGCCCAAATCGAGCCCCTCGCCACTTCATCCTTGATCCAGCGTCTATAGACTCCCATCAATCCCCCATACCCCTGTGCCATAGATTCGCTTAGCCACTCCTTGGTCGGATTTTCGGAGCCGCCTCAATCATCCCCGCATGAAGCCAACAACTGCGACCGAGCTCGTTCCGTCATCCCAAAGTGAGACGATACGCATCATGGCCAAACACGAAACCAAGTTACTGGGTCTCCTTCTGCTTGCCACACCGCTTTCAGGGATTTTATTCATGATGAGCTATCCTTGGAGCCTGCGCTGGGTTCCCCATGTCTTCGGAATCGCCTGCGTCATGGGTCTGCTCGCTTTCCTTGTCTTTTCTATCGTCGCCTTTTCGCGAAAAAACAGGTCCCATGGCTGCGCTTTCTTGGCTGGATTGCCCTTGGCATTGGTTTTAATTTTCATCGCTGCTCTCACGATCGCTGCCCCCTATCCCCGTGATAGGTTTAACGATGGCCTGAAACTGCCAGAAGGCGTCCAGCTCGCCGTCCCCGAGTTTGGCCTCCCGGATCCATATGTCCCCGGCGGTTCCGCCGACACGTTTCAAGCCGCTGTCCGCAAGGCGCTCGCCATTCCGGGCGGCGACGATTCCGCTCTTGCCGTCGCAGTCCCATCTCTGGAGCGGCTGCGCAAAGATCAGCCCGCCCTGCTGGATCGTTATCTCGCCGCCCACCCGGCATGGAGGGTTTGCGAGGAGCAGGGTACTCGTTTGGCCAGACGCCGATGGGTGATCGGAGAACAGTGGCAGATGTCGCCCCAGGGATTTTACTGTCAGTTCTTCGAAACCGACGGACCCTGCTTCCAGACCAGAACGACGATTCATTTTCCGGGAAAACCGTCAAAGAGCATCGCTCATCAATTTCCGGCCGACACGCTGACTCCCGTCAAACTCAAGCCCGCCAATCAACTCTGGGAAAGTGCGATCGCTGTTGCCGCAGGCGATCTGGTGATCGGCCAGTTCGAACAAAGCAGCGCCAAGGAACGCCGCATCACGCGGGCCGCCTTCGCCGAATTGGAGCGCGAATTCGCCGCTCTCGTAGCCCAACCGACCTGGGACAACGCCCAAAAACTCCTACCGCCCCATGCGATCATCCGCGGAGAATCCTCGCTCGAACTCTCAGACGAATACGGAACCTACCGTGCGCGGATCCGCTGCAATCCGGGCACCCCGGGCCGCGTCTATCTTAAGGCCTTCGAAATCACCCGCAGTTATCCACTTTCCGCCGATTCTTTGAAAATAGAAACCAACGAATGGGTCGGTTGGTCGAACGACCCGCAGGATCAGTTCCTCTCGGAAACCCATTTCATGATCCACGAAGGCGACTTGGGCAAATCCTACGGCGCGCGTTTTGAAGTCTGGTTCCAGCCCGACGGCGGTGCGCCCGAACGCAAATTGATCGAGCGCAATTTCAAGATCGAAGGGGGCGACTACTAGCCGCGAATTTAAATATCCCGGTCTTTCAAGTGCCATGCGGCGGCAATCCACACCAATAAGGCCGCCGCATGACCATCTTCCACTACGAATTGGCTCATGCCAAATGCCCTGCCAAAAAGACCCGTTGTGCCAAATAAAATCTTGACGTGGTGGTCCGAAAAACCATCTTTGAAAAAATGATTTTGCACTCAAAATCTATGAATCCAGCCCAATACAATACTGGCCAAG
Organism: uncultured Verrucomicrobiota bacterium; assembly: GCA_913063525.1. Classification (GTDB taxonomy): domain Bacteria; phylum Verrucomicrobiota; class Verrucomicrobiia; order Verrucomicrobiales; family Akkermansiaceae; genus Luteolibacter. The sequence continues at coordinate 888 of CAJXYV010000206.1, read as the reverse complement.
CTTGAGGATTTTTTTTGGCTGAAACATCCCACCCGTTGTACCCAAGTAACAACTTCACCGCCTTTTTCTCCGCCACCTAACCAGACCCGTCTTTGACAGGTCCGCTCGGTCAACCACTCACACGCACGCCTCCTTGCAAACCTCTCATTCGCTCTCACCTTCACCTGGCTCACGCGCGGCGCGTGCCTCCCGCCGCAGCCTGCTCCTGGGAGCGATTCTAACCTTGGCCACCGCCTTTTCTGCGCAGGCCAGCCTGATTGCCTACTATGAATTCAATGGCAACACCCTCGACTCTTCAGGTAACAATAACAACGGGGTAAATTTCGGAGCCAGCTTCAACTCCAGTTCCATCTCATTTGACGGAGCGGGAAATTATGTCTCTCTTCCCTCCAGCCTGAGTTCCGGACTGTCGGTTTTTTCAATTGTCCTCAACGTAAAGTCGACCCAATCGGTAAGCGCCTCCCCCTATTGGCAAAGTCCGACCCTATTGGGCATGGCGACCAATGGCGCAAGTAGCCGGGATCTTCAGATTATTTCCAATAATGGCTTTGCCGGCTTTTACTCCGGCATCAACAGTGGCAGTGATTACTCCTTCATTTCCGCCACGAAGATTGATGACGCGGCATGGCATAACCTTGGCCTGACAAGTGATGGATCGCTCTTGAAATTCTATGTCGATGGAGTGCTGGCCAATTCCACATCCGTAAATCAGGCATTAACTTCGACGCCATTTTACCTAGGTGCCAACAATGCTTCCTTCAATTCGCCGTCAGCTTCTTATTTTTCTGCTGCGTCAATCAATGGATTGCGTTTTTACAATAACGCTCTAACCGCCAATGAAATTCAGCAGTTAGCCGGCACTGCCGTCCCAGAGCCATCCCTGACCCT
>CAJXYV010000205.1 GCA_913063525.1 uncultured Verrucomicrobiota bacterium | reverse complement strand
CTTGATTCGGTCACGACGATCAATTCGGATGGTTCGCACCACATACTTCATCCGGCGGACGTCAAAGGTCGGTTCACGTCGGCCAGACGTCTTGTCGCGGGCTTGCTGATTATCCTCTACGTGGCTCTGCCATGGATCCCGATCAATGGAGCCCCGGCGGTATTCTTCGATGTGGAAATGCGTCGCTTCCATGTCTTTGGACTTTCTTTGGTCGCCGAAGATCTGTGGGTGCTGTTTTTCGCGATCAGTGGTCTCGGTTTTCTTCTGTTTGTCATTACGGCGGTCCTCGGTCGTATCTGGTGCGGTTGGGCCTGCCCCTACACAGTTTTTTTGGACCATGTGTTTCGCCGCATCGAGCGCTGGATTGACGGCGATGCCCCTGCACGGCGCAAGCTCGCTGCCGCACCGAACGATCTCACGAAAATCAGCAAGCGGGTCCTCAAGCATGCTCTCTACATCAGCATCTCGGCGCTGATCGCCCACGTTTTCCTCTCTTACTTCGTCTCTATCACGCGGCTTTATGCGTTCATGCAGCAGGGGCCGTTGGAGCACGCCACGGCTTTCTGCGTGGTCGGTTTTCTAACCGGCACGCTGTATTTCTGCTTCGCTCATTTCCGCGAGCAGTTCTGTGTTTTGATGTGCCCTTACGGCCGTCTGCAGTCGGTTCTAACCGACGAAGACACCCTGATCATCGGTTACGACGAAAAACGTGGCGAACCACGCGGCAAGGCGACGGTTCCGGATGCGGGTGCCTGCATCGACTGCAACCGCTGCGTGACGGTCTGTCCGACAGGCATTGATATTCGCAATGGTTTGCAGCTGGAATGCATCGGCTGTGCCGCCTGCGTCGATGCCTGCGATGATATCATGTTGAAACTGAAGCGTCCGACGGGTTTGGTTCGCTATGATTCCACGCGCGGTCTGGCCGGTGAGAAACGCCGGATCCTGAGGCCGCGGCTCATTGTTTACGGCCTGTTGGGTTTGCTTGGACTCGTGGCACTGGGTGTCACTGCTTTTTCTCGGGCAAAACCGATGAATGCCGACGTTTCGCGAATGCGCGGGCCGTCGTTCTACCTCGATAGTTCCGCCGTGCGGAACCATTTTCAACTGCGCCTATTCAATAAGCGCAATCAACCGATGACGTTCACGGTCTCGTTAGATAATCCGCCACCGGGCTTTGCCATCACCGGCATCGGTGACGGGGTCACGCTGGAGGCTCTTAAAGAAACCACCCGTCCGCTGGTCGTCATTGTGCCGAATGCCTCCTACGAAGGGTCTCGCACCCTCCATCTGAAAATTCACTCCGAACCGGGCAACTCGACGGTGCAGCGTGAAGTCGAATTTTTAGGCCCGAACCCTCATCTATTCCACTCATCCACCAATAAGCCCAATCCATGATTCTTATGTTCCGTCTTTGGCTTTTCGTTGTTTTCGCATTTCTCGTTTTGATCGCCGCATGGTCCTCGCTGATCTTTGTTGCCACGAAGTTTTCGCAGGAGCAGATTCCGGTTCAGGTTGCGAAGTCGCGCTAACTTTTCATGGATGCAATCCATACCACTCTCGGTGCGCTAGTTGTCGGGCTTGTCACCAGCGTCCACTGCGTTGGTATGTGCGGTCCAATCGCCTGTGGTTTGGCCGCGATGCCGGCGAGTGAGAGCGAGCGAATGTTTGCCGCCACCGCGTATCATGGTGCCCGGCTGACATCCTATGCGATCATTGGTGCCATTTGTGGAGCTGTTGGTAGGCAACCGCTGCAGTGGGCATTTCATTCGCCGGTGGTTCTCTTGCCTTGGATTCTGGTGGTCGTCTTTCTCGTATTCGCGCTGGGTCTGGAGAAACGCTTACCGCGTCCGGCGGCCTTGCTGAAGCAGGCGGCCCGCTGGAGATTCAAAACCGCCCGCCTCACGCCGATCCGTAGCGGGCTAGCCTTAGGTTTTCTAACCCCATTACTTCCGTGCGGCCCGCTGTATTTGCTTTTCGGCGCTTCATTATTGAGCGGCTCCGGTTGGCGCGGCGCGGAGTTCGCCTTTGCTTTCGGGCTCGGGACGGTTCCTCTGCTTTGGCTCGCGCAGGCACAGTTTCACCGGTTCAAGCGAATGGTCTCTCCCTCGACGATGGTGAAAATTCAACGCGGGCTCGCCCTCACGGCTGCCTTGGTGATGATGTGGCGCTTGCACGACACGCTACCCAGTTTCAAGAGCGAACCCGCACCGCAGAAGGATCTTCCTTCCTGCTGCCATTAATTTAAATAGGAAGGATCGCGATGGCCGAATGCATTCATTGTAATACTCCCTTTTCTTCGGCGGGGAATGCCGACCGTTTTTGCTGCAAGGGGTGTGAGTTTGTTTATGACCTGATCCACGACGAGGGGCTGGATCGCTACTACACGCTGCGGCAAGATTCACCGGTCAAGCCGGTGCGCAGTGTGCCATTTGAGGCGCATGATTTCCTTTGGTTGGAGGAAAAAGTCCGTGAAATCGAGAGCGACTCGACACCTGGCAAGCACGTGGAAGGAGACTTTTCGCTGGAAGGCATTTCGTGCATCGGCTGCGTTTGGCTAGTGGAAAAAATCTTCCTGCGTCTGCCTGGCGCACTTGAGGCCGCTGCACACCCCGCCACCGGTCGCGTGCATCTCTGTTGGGCGGCTGGCGAGATGGATCTGCCCGCGTTTGCCCATGAGCTGGTGTCGTTCGGCTACACCTTGGCCCCGCGCCGCAGCGGCAGTTCGGCTTCGGAATCGGGCCAAATCGGTGCCCGGCTCGGGCTCTGTGGTGCTTTCATGCTCAATGCGATGGGCTTCACGCTGCCGAGTTACCTCGGGATGCCCGACGACTTCGCCTTCTCGGGCTTATTTCAACTGATCGGCCTTCTCACTGCCACGCTATCGATGCTGGTCGGTGGCAGTTATTTCATCAGCCGCGCTTGGAAGGCTGCGTGGATGAAGACGCTCCACATCGACCTGCCCATCGCCCTCGGGCTGATCATCGCGTTCTGCGGTTCGGTGGTGGGTTGGGTGCTCCACATCCGGGGGCTGATGTATTTCGATTTTGTCTCCACCTTCGTTTGCCTGATGTTGGCGGGCCGCTATTTTCAGCTCTCGGCGATGGAGCGAAATCGCCAGCGACTGCAACGCCACCGCCCCGTGCCGGAAACCCTGCGCTCGCCCGATCGCGCCGAGCCGTTGAGCTTGTCAGACCTCGCCACGGGGCTGCGCTTCGAGCTAGAGCCCGGCCGGTCGTCGCCCGTCGCCGCCGTGCTCGATCATGTCGCTGCCGACTTTTCGTTAGAGTGGATCAATGGCGAGGCCGAGTCCTGCACGTTTATGCCCGGCCGGACGCTGCCTGCGGGGGCGATTCATCTGGGGAAATTGCCGGTCATTCTCACGGCTTCGGAGACGTGGGAAGAGTCGATGTTAGCGCGGCTGGTCTTCACCGATCGTCCGGCGGTGCGGGTGCCGGCGTTGGAAAAACTGCTGAAGTTATATCTGCTAGCCGTGCTCTGCATTGGTGTGGCTGCGTTTGTCTGGTGGAGCCGCCATCGCAACGCCGCAGAGGCCCTGCAGGTGATGATTTCTGTGTTTGTGGTCTCTTGTCCGTGCGCTCTCGGCGTGTCATTGCCGATGGCCGATGAGATTGCAGGATCGATCATGGAAAGGGTGGGGGTGTTTATCCGTCAGCCCTTGCTCTGGGCGAGATTGCGCCGGGTCAAAACCCTCATCTTTGACAAAACCGGCACACTCACGCTCGAACGCCCGGTACTGACAAATCCAGAGTCGGTCGCAGCACTGGCGGCGGACGCTCGTCTGGCCTTGGCTCGCTTGGCCAGTGGCTCGTTGCATCCGGTTTCCCGTTCATTGTTAGAGGCGCTGGGCCGCAGCGGCCA
>CAJXYV010000204.1 GCA_913063525.1 uncultured Verrucomicrobiota bacterium | reverse complement strand
CCACGCATCACCGTGGCGGATAGATTGTTTTTCTGTTTTTCCCAATCGTCCAGATCGGCATCTGCTAGAAAGGATGGCCCCCATTCCAGATCCTTCGCGGCGCGATAGCGGCCGTGCCAGCGATCCACAAAATCCCGCAGCCCGTTCATCACACCCTGACTTTCCTTGCCAATCGTCGCGCGGCGGAAGGCCTGCAAAAACTCATCCGAACCTTCCTCCTCTAAAGTTTTACCCAGAATCGCGGCAAGGATTTCGTCTGCGGTCGCCGCTGCTCGCGGGCCTTCCAGCAGATCAAATTTTCCACCCGTCAGTCCCAGCTCGTATTGGAACCCGCGCACCACCCTGGCGAAAAAGCTATCCATCGTGCCCAACGTCAGCTGTGGCAAGGCCCGGACCACGCGTTCTAACGACTCTGCAAAGTCGGCATGAGGCAGCGCGAGATCACGCCGCAGATCATCCGCTGCGGAGGGTTTGCTAACTGCCACCGCCAATCGGTTGAGCACCGAGTCGGCAAACTCGCCCGCCGCCTTGCGGGTGAACGTCAGCGCCACGATTTTTTCGGGCGCGACGCCCTTCGCCACCAGCCCGATAACCCGGTTCGCCAGCTGGAATGTCTTGCCAGACCCGGCGGAGGCCAGAATGAGCAGGTTCTTGGCGAGGATGTCCATGGCGGGTAGGCTAACAGAAGAAATTAAAACCACGAAACACACGAAATTTCACGAAAGAATAAAGAGCGTTTGCATGGGCCGGTTCATCGGATTGGATCAACCGAGGCTTATTTTTTCGTGTCTTTTCGTGACCTTCGTGGTTGCTGACGATGAATTTAGGGAGGTTGCGCACTTCACCATCGAGGATGTCGCCAAAGCTCAAACGACCTGCACCTGCTTGTCGACGTCTTCGCGGAGGTTTTCGATGATGAAGTCCTGGCGGTCGGGGGTGTTTTTACCCATGTAAAACGCAAGCAATTCTTTGACGCCTTTGCCTTCTTCGTACTCGACGGGGTCGAGCCGCATGTCGGGGCCGATCATGAAACTGAACTCGTCGGGCGAGATTTCACCGAGGCCCTTGAAGCGCGTGATCTCGGCCGCTTTGCCCAGTTTCGTCAGCGCCTTTTGCCGCTCGTTATCATCGTAGCAATAGATCGTTTCCTTTTTGTTGCGGACCCGGAACAGAGGAGTTTGCAGGATATGGAGATGGCCGTCGCGGATCATCTCGGGGAAAAACTGCAAAAAGAACGTCAGTAATAACAGGCGGATGTGCATGCCATCGACATCGGCATCGGTGGCGATGACGACTCTGTTATAACGCAGGTATTCGATGCCGTCCTCGATGTTGAGCGCGGCCTGCAGCAGCGCAAACTCCTCATTTTCGTAAACGATCTTGCGCGGCAGACTGTAGGTGTTGAGCGGTTTGCCGCGCAGCGAAAACACCGCCTGCGTTTCGACGTCGCGGCTCTTGGTGATCGAGCCGGAGGCCGAGTCACCTTCGGTGATGAACAATGTGGATTCCTCGCGGCGCTTGTGTTTGCTGTCGTAGCGCACGCGGCAGTCGCGGAGTTTTTTGTTGTGAACCTTCGCTTGTTTCGAGCGTTCGCGGGCGAGCTTTTGGATGCCTTTGAGGTCCTTGCGCTCGCGCTCGGCAGCTTGGATCCGCTTCTGGATCGCCTCCGCCACCTGCGGGTGCTTGTGGAGGTAGTTGTCGAGATTGGTCTTGAGGAAATTGCCGATGAACGTGCGCAGCGACTCGCCGCCGGGCTCGATGCTGGCCGATCCGAGTTTGGTTTTGGTCTGCGACTCGAAGACCGGCTCGATGATTCTCACACAGACGGCAGCCTCGATGCCGGCGCGGATGTCGGACGGCTCGTACTGCTTCTTGTAGAATCCGCGGATGACCTGCACCAGCGCTTCGCGGAATGCCGCGAGGTGGGTGCCGCCCTGCGAGGTGTTCTGGCCATTGACGAAAGTGTAGTACTCTTCGCCGCTTTCGACGCTGTGGGTGAAGGCGATTTCGATGTCCTTGCCGATGAGATGGATCGGCGGATAGAGCGCCTCGTTTTCCATCTCCTCGCGCAGCAGGTCCAGCAGCCCGTCCTTCGAGCGGAACTTCTTGCCGTTGAAATTAACCGTTAGCGCCGGGTTGAGGTACGAGTAGTAGCGGCACATCTTCTCGACGAAGGCCTCCTTGTACTTCGCCTTGGCGGGGAAAATGGTGCGGTCGAGTTCGAAGGCCAGGCGCGTGCCGTTTGCCCCGTCATCGCGGCGTGGGTTTTTCATGTCCACCGTCAGCTGGCCCTTGGAAAACTCCAGTGCCTTGGTCTCACCGTCGCGCCACGACTGGATTTCGAAAAAGTCGGACAGCGCGTTGACCGCCTTGATGCCGACGCCGTTGAGGCCGACGGACTTTTTGAACGCCTCGCTGTCGTACTTGGCACCGGTGTTGATCTGCGCGGCGCAGTCGAAGAGTTTGCCTAACGGAATGCCGCGCCCGAAGTCGCGCACCTCGGCGCGGCCCTGCTCGTCGATCGTGATGCGCACCTCCTTGCCATGGCCCATGATGTGCTCGTCGATCGAGTTATCCACCGCCTCCTTCAGCAGGATGTAGAGGCCGTCGTCGGGCGAGCTGCCATCGCCCAGTTTGCCGATGTACATGCCGGGGCGCATGCGGATGTGCTCGCGCCAGTCGAGTGATTTGATGTCGTCTTCGGTGTAACCTGCTGCCATGATCCAGAATTTGTTACGGATGGCTTAAACGATCTCGGGGAGGGACGCAAGGGCGGGGATTCCTCCCAGTGGCAACAAATTCCCGTTGCCAGAAGCCACTTCCTCCAGCAGCTTGACTCCGAAATATCATGGATTGGACCTACTATATTCTCGGACCCAGCCCCGCCGCCGGCCTCATGGTGATTCTGATCCTCGTCATTATCGAGGGTGTGCTGTCGGTGGACAATGCCGCCGTGCTCGCGACCATGGTCATGCGGTTGCCGGAAGATCAGCGCGGCAAGGCGCTGAAATACGGCATCATCGGCGCCTACGCCTTCCGCGGCCTGTGCCTCGCCCTCGCCGCCTGGCTTATCACCATCTGGTGGCTCGAGCCGCTCGGCGGTCTCTACCTGTTGTGGCTGGCGTGGAGCCATTTCTCCAAACACGAATCGGTCATTGAAGAGGGCGTTGAAGCCGTGCAAACCGAGGGCAAACTTCTTTATCGCTGCACGATCGGCCTTTTAGGCCCATTCTGGGCGACTGTTGCCGCGGTGGAAATCATGGACCTCGCCTTTTCCATCGACAATGTCGTTGCGGCCATTGCCTACGTTAAAAACTATCCCATGCCCTCAAAGCTGGTGCTGGTCTGCACCGGGGTATTCCTCGGCATCCTCGCCATGCGCTTTGCGGCCCAAGGCTTTGTAAAGCTCATGCAGCGTTATCATTTTCTAGAAACCTGCGCTTTTATTGTCATCGCTGTGCTTGGCGTGAAGCTAGTCCTCAGCGTGCCGCGTCATTTCCTAGAGACGGGTCATGAGTTCCATAGCTACCTAAGCACTCAATCGCAAGTGCTGGCCGCAGCCGCAAATGCCATCCACGGAGTTCTTTCCAGCCACTACTTTGACATGGGCACCTCCGCTCTCACCTTGCTGATTTTTATCGTCCCCGTGACGATCCATCGCCTGAAAAACGGCAAGTGCTCCAGCTAGGCCGCCGCCTCTCAGCGGATCAAAAAGTAAAAGGCCACCGCAAAAAAGCCGAACCAGACCGAGGAAACCTGCGTTACATTCAGCGCCCGCGCGCCCGACGATTCGGCGGGATCGTCTGGGTGATAGCCGAAAAGCTGGTCGTATTTCACCAGCATCCACAGCCCCAGTCCGGACCAGGCGATGAGAAACAAGGCGAGAGCGATTTTGATGAAAAGAACCATGGTAAAGCTGACGCCAGAAGCATGCCGCC
>CAJXYV010000203.1 GCA_913063525.1 uncultured Verrucomicrobiota bacterium | reverse complement strand
GACGACGAAAGTTCGATGGAAAAAACCGTCGTCCGCCTACTCAAGGAACGCCGCATGAGTTTTGCCACCGCCGAGAGTTGCACGGGTGGACTGATCGCGAACCGCATCACCAATGTGCCCGGTGCCAGCGAGGTCTTCACCCACGGTTATGTGACTTATGCGAATCAGGCGAAGACTGACATGCTTGGCGTCATCGCGGCAGACATCGAAACCCACGGCGCGGTGAGCGAAGTCGTCGCCCGCCAAATGGCTGAAGGCGCACTGAAAGCGAGCGGCGCATGCATCGCAGTTTCCGTGACGGGGATCGCCGGTCCGAGTGGCGGCACGGACGACAAGCCCGTGGGCACGGCATGGATCGCCGTCGCAGCCCGCAGCGGTCCGACCGAAGCCTTCCGCGTCTATCACCCGCGCAATCGCAAGGACTTCAAACTCGCAGTCAGCCAATCGGCCCTGGATGCCATCCGAAAGCGTTTGAAGACGATCGAAGCGTAACACTCGAAGGGCAAGAACATGGATCTGACGAGGCAGCCCTCTCAGCTAAAAATTATTGACTACCTCAAAAGTTTTTGCATAGATCGGCATGCAACCCAACCCTCTTCATGCATCGTTTTTTCTTCATCGTCGCGGTCTTGCTGTCCATTACCCCTGTCGAAGCCGCCCCAACATGGAAGACGGTGTCTCACACCACCACGCCAAAAAACTCATACAATAACCACATCCCTGTCAAAACGCTGGCAGAACAAGCAACATTGGTGACTGAGTCGGTGGGCAACTGGTACTGGTGGGGGTACGGAGGGCCAAGAAATATTCACACGCGTCAATTGCGCTTCATTTGCAAAAAAGTCACCTACTCGGTTCCTGAATTGTTCGCCAGGGATCTCTTGGATCTGAAGGTCGACCAGTCGGTACATGCGACAGTTGAGGGAAAGGACGTCGTTTTCACACTGACGGGCAGTGGTGGCGAAAAATATTACAAAGTGCACTTTCATTTCCATGAAGGACGTTTATTTCAACGGATCCTCGTGTATTCTGAGGACGAGGATGTTTACATCCTGACGAATGCAGAGGCAAAACCCATGAAATAGCTTCTTCGGCAGTTGGAACAAAGGGCGCTAAGCGAAGTCCTTCACGCGCCGCATACGCGAGCAAGGACTTCAAACCCGCAGTCAATCGGCCCTAGATGCCATCCGAAAGCGTTTGAAAACGATCGAAGCCTGACACTCAGCAGGGCGCCAACCACTCTCCGGACAGCGGCTCTCCTTCAGGGCTTAAAATCACTGGATCGCTCGGCTGCCAGGGCGATCCCCCGGCCAGTGCCCTGCGCATGCATAAACTCAACCGCTAGACGCAGACCTGCGCGGGTCCGCCATGGATCTTACTCTGCCTGATGCGGCGGCGAGTTTTTCGCCCGCTCCGCAGCGTCGTGGCTCCCACCGGCTGCGCCACCGCAACAAAGCCCCCGAGCGTGTAATCGAGCGAGTTGCTCCGCGAGATCAGCGGATGCGGCTCAGAAAATTGTCTGCCGAGACTCGACCTTGTCAAGTCAGGTTCGTAACCCGCTCAATTGAATTAGTAACTTAAATCTTAAAATTTCCAATTCATTTATGCAGGTTAGCAATTCGATTTACTAGGTTAGCAACTCATTTTACTGATTTAGCAAATCGTTTGAGTGAGTTCTTAACTCAAGGCCATGAGTTAAGAACTCATGAGTGTTAGTTCGTGATTTGAGGTAACGAATTCGTAATTCAGTCGAATAATTTTGCAACTGCTGGTTAATGCGCATGATCCCGGGGCGATGTTCGGGAAGGGATTTTGTTGTGCCTACTAGCCGAGTACGGGGGATTTTCTTAGCCGCTCACGGATCGGCGGGCGGCTGCCGCAACGGTTACGGCTGCCGCGAATATCCCTTGAAACGATCTGATATTGCCGCCCCCCTCGATGGGAGTGATGAGAGTGATGGGGATGATACTCTGAGGCTCACTTCGCAGGGATTTCCCGGTTGAGTAGCTCTTTGAGGTATGCTGCGGAGAGAAGTTCGGGGGTGACGATGGGGGCTTTCCCGGGGACGATGAGTACGTTCACGGGAATCGCCGAGCGGCCGAGCTCTTGGAGCTTCGCTTCGATAGCGGGGTTGGCGTTGGTCTTGTCGCCTTTGAGCGCGACGACGCCTTTGTCTTTCATCAGCTGAATGATCTCGGCGGTGTAGGCCCGCTTTTTGTTCACTTGGCAGGTGGCGCACCACTGGGCGGTGAAGTCGATGTAGACGGGCTTGCCTTGCGACAACAGTTCATCGACGCGCTCCTGCGACCAGGTCTCCCAGACGAGTGCGGATTTGTGCGGGGGCTTGGCGAGGTGGAAGCCTCCCGCGGCAACCAAAGCCGCCAAAATGATGGCGGCCCAGCGAGTTGATCGGGTGCGGTGGGGCAGGTTCCAACGCCCGTAAATCCACGCGGCCACCGCGATGCCCGTGAGCCCGAAGAGCGGGCCTAGCAGATTGTCCAAACCGATCTGCCCGGCATAGACCCACAGCAAGTATCCTGCGGTGGCGAAGAGGAAAAACGACATTGCCTGCTTGAAGCTTTCCATCCATGCGCCGGGACGCGGCAGGAGGTCGATCAGCCGTGGAAAAACCGATAGAATCAGATAGGGCAGCGCCAGCCCGATCGCCATGGCGGCGAAGGCGGCGAAAAACTGAAACGCTGGCAGTGCGATGGCTGCGCCGATCGCAACGCCGAGGAATGGCCCCGAACAGGGGGTGGCAACGACTGTGGCCAAGACGCCCGAGAAAAACGAGCCGGCCAGCCCTTGTTTGGATTGCAGCGAACCACCGACGGAGGCTGCGGAGGTGCCGAGTTCAAACAAGCCAAACAGGTTGAGCGCGAGGACAAACATCAACAGCATCAGGCTTAAGACGACCCAAGGATTCTGCAGTTGGTAACCCCAGCCGATCGCCCCCGCCCCTGCCGCCGCCCGGGCGGCAAAGAGAATCCCGCTGAGCACCCCGAAGGATGCCAGCACGCCGAGCGCAAAGGTGATGCCGTGCAGCGCGATTTTTTTACGGTCTTCACCAGCCTGCTGGACAAATCCCATGATCTTCAAACCGATCACTGGAAAAACGCAGGGCATTAGGTTGAGGATCAAGCCGCCTAACAGCATCCCGCCGAGAATCGGCAAGTACTTCCAAAATGGCAGCGACTGGGGCGCGGGCCCCGCGATGACGGTGGTCGGGATTTCGACGGCCGTGGGGCCGACCAGAATGCCCGAGAAGGACTTGCCCTGCGGGATCGGCTTGTCGAACGCGTCTTGGGTGGCGCGTTTCAGGCTGACGAGCCAGGCATCGCCGTCGCGTTTGATGCTGCCACCTGCGCTGGCAGGTTGGACAAAGGCTTGGTTCGGGATGAAGTCGGTGGGTTCGCCATGGATCGCGGCCGCGGGTTCGAGGCGCAGTTGGATCTCGCCACCAGCGGATTGGGCAGTGATTTTTAACGATGGAATCTGCTTCGCCTGGTTGCTGCGGGCTTTGGCGAAAAGCTCGGTGTGCGCGGGGTCTTTTTCATTCGCTGCCGCCACCGGCAGGGTCAGAGAGAGCGTCGCATTTTCGTTGATACAGCTTTCCTTGCAGATCTGCCATGAGGCATTCGCCGCCAGCGTGACGGACTGACCGATTGCAAGCGAGGCCGGGGCGGTGAGATCAACAAGGAAAACCGGGCTGCCGAGATAGACGAAACTTTTCCCCAAGTAGCCATCCTTGACCTCGGGAACCGGCCACTGGATCGGGCCGGCAGTGAAGCCAGCGGGCAGCTGCCACTGGATGGCGGGCGGCTGCTCGACCCCGCCGGAATGCTGATAATAGCTGTGCCAGCCCTGCGGATGCGATAATTCCAGCGCGACGGTAAACGATTGCCCCGCGGCGATGACTCGATCCTCGGAGAGTAGGGTCGCGACCGAGCGCGTGGCCGCCTCTGCGGGCTGGGC
>CAJXYV010000202.1 GCA_913063525.1 uncultured Verrucomicrobiota bacterium | reverse complement strand
CTTGTGGCGCGCATCGATGAATTGGAGGTCGAGGAGTTCCTTCTTGCTCGGCATGAGTTGATGATAAACAAGGATTTTAAAATTCCTATCCCGAAGAATGGGGGGGCTTGGATAAAGCGAAACGCGGCGCGGAGATCGCTGAGGTGAGACGCTGAGGAGAGATTGTCGTTTTTGTCGGGTGGCGTGAGCTTCTAACCCTCAAAACTTCGCCAAATTCCGCGATTTCCTCTGCGGCCCCAGCGCCTCCGCGTTAAATTCCCACTTCGATCGCGGCTTGCTTGCGGGGCGGGGATTGTGTGTGCTGTGGGGGTGTTAGCGACTTACGTGCATGACTTGAACCCGATCGCTTTGCCCATTTACGGCGGCTTGGCGCTGAGATGGTATGGCCTCGCCTACTTGATGGGATTTGTGGCGGGTTTTCTGCTGTTGCGGAATTTGGCGCAGCGGGGCCTGTGGGTTTTGAAGCCGGACAAGGTCGGCGACTTCATTGCTGCTTGCGCCCTGTTTGGCGTGTTTCTCGGTGGAAGGCTCGGTTACATCTTTTTCTATCACCTGCCGAAAGTGGGGTGGGGGAGCCTCATTCACGATCCTCTGGTGATTTTTCGCGTGTGGGAAGGCGGCATGGCCAGCCACGGCGGCATCCTGGGGCTGGCGCTATTCACCTGGTTCTACGCGAAAAAACACCAGGTGTCCTGGGCGGCGCTCGCCGATGGCCTTTGTGTTGTGGGTCCGCTGGGACTGTTTTTCGGGCGCATGGCGAATTTCATCAATGGCGAACTCTACGGTCGGATCGCTACGGGTGTGCCGTGGGCGGTGAAGTTTCCGCTGTCGCTGGCGGAGGAATCCGCCGAAACGCAGGATCTCGCCTGGCAGGCCTGCGTCCGCGTCGATCCCCAGTTGGCCAACGCCGATTCGCTTGAAGCCCTCATCGCCGCGGCTCGGCAGAATCCCAAACTTTCGGCAACGTTGGGCGAATACCTTCCCGCCCGCCACCCGTCGCAGATTTACGAGGCGTTGTTGGAAGGGGCTCTGCTTTTCGCCATCCTGTGGGTGGTTCGCTTGCGCTTCCCGAAAGCTCCAGCGGGAATGATCACCGGCTTGTTCTTCGCGCTCTATGCCATTTTCCGGATTTTCGGCGAACAATTCCGCGAGCCCGACGCCGCCATGGTCGGATTCCTCACCAAAGGACAGTTCTTCTCATTTTTCATGTTTCTGTTTGCCGCGGCCTTTTTCGCCCACGCTTGGCGCTGCCGGAACCGGGCTTAGAGCTGCGTCCTTGACGGACGGCTCCGATTGGGGCAGTTTACTACTACTTCAAAAGGAGGAAACCCATGGAAATTCACGGAACCGTTTACGATATTCTGCACAACAAAAGTGGTGAAACCTGGATCACGAGGCCGGAGGACTCGGTCTACGATGCGATCCGCCAGATGGGCGAAAAAAACGTTGGCGCGCTGGTGGTGATGGAGGATGGCCAGGTGGTCGGGGTGCTTTCGGAGCGGGACTACAGCCGCAAGGTCGTGTTGCAAGGCCGCACCTCGCGGAATACCCGCGTGGGCGAAATCATTTCCCGCCCTGCGATCACGGTGGGCTGCCACGACCGCATCGAAACGTGCATGCAGTTGATGACTCAGCACCGCGTGCGTCATCTTCCGGTGGTGGATGACGGCGAGCTGGTTGGCTTGGTTTCCATCGGCGACCTCGTCAGTTGGGTCATGTCATCGCAGCGCCACACCATCCAGCAATTGCAGGGGTACATCGCGGGCGAATACCCTGGCTGATGGGGAGGCGGCCGCCGCGTCTCTCCATTCGATCGGGTTAATCCGGGCGGATTCAGGCGTCCCAGTTTACGCCGCGCATGTCGCCAGTGCGGAGGTATTGCTGGTGCATGGCGAAGGCGGAGCCGAGGGTTTGCGGGGTGTGGCCGCCGTGGGCGAGGGAAAAGTAATGCCAAAGATCCTTGCGGAAATCGGGGTGGGCGCAGCGGTCGATGATCAGCCGCGCACGCTGGTAGGGATCTTTGCCGCGCAGATCCGCCACGCCGTATTCGGTGATGATGACTTGCACCGAGTGTTCGCTGTGATCCATGTGGCTGACCAGCGGCACGAGGGTGCTGACCCTGCCGCCCAGCGCGGTGGACGGGCAGGTGAAAATGGAGAGAAAGGCGTTGCGGGTGAAGTCCCCCGAGCCGCCGATGCCGTTCATCAAGGTTTTACCCAGCACGTGGGTGCTGTTGATATTGCCAAAAAGATCCGCTTCGAGGGCGGTGTTGATCGAGATGATGCCCAGGCGCCGCACGACTTCGGGGTGGTTGGAAATTTCCTGCGGCCGCAGCAGCAGTCGGGAGCGGAAGTAGGGTAAATCGGCGTAGATCGACTTCAACATCGGCGCGCTCACCGTCAGCGAGACGCCGCTGGCAAATCCGATTTTCTCCTGCCGCATCAGCTCGATCACCGAGTCCTGGATGACCTCGGTAAACATGCTGAAGCGCGGGATCTGCGGATGCCGGCCCATCACGCTCAGCACCGCATTGGCGATCAATCCGACGCCCGACTGGATGGGCAAAAAATCCCGCGGAATGGCGCCGCGCCGCAGCTCGCCCGCGAGAAAACTGGCCACGTTCTGACCGATCTCCTCGGTGATCGGGGTGACATCTTCGAACGAGATCGACTCATCGGGAAAGTCGGTGTAAACGATGCCGGCAATCTTTTTGGGATCGACTTGGATGCAGGCATTGCCCGCGCGGTCGTCGGGGCGGTAGATGGGGATCTCGCGGCGCCGCGGCGGGTCTGCGGGTTCGTAAATGTCGTGGAAGCCACGCAGCGCGGCGGGGTGGTTGCGGTTGATTTCGATCAGGATGCGATCGGCAACATGGCAGAAAGTTGGCGCCGCACCGACGCCGGAGGTCAGCACGATCTGGCCGTCGTGTGTCACCTCGCAGGCCTCCACCACCGCCCAGGCGAATTTCCCGAGGAAGCCGTAGCGCACGTTTTGCGGCAGCATGCTCAGGTGCATGTCGTAGAACTTGGTCTCGCCGCTGTTGATGCGCTGGCGCAGATCGGGGTCGGACTGATAGGGCGTGCGAAAAGAAATGGCGTTCGCCTTGGCCAGTAATCCATCCAGCGAGGGCCCGGTAGAGGCACCCGTGACCACCCCGACCTGGAAGGACTTGCCCTGTTGGTGGATGCCCAGCGCCCGTTGCGCCAGCGCCCGCGGGATCGCTTTGGGCGTGCCTGCGGGGGTGAATCCGCTAAAGCCGATGGTGTCGCCATGCCTGATCTGGGCCGCCGCTTCGTCTGCCGACAAAACGGGAAAACGCAGCGCAGAAGACGGGGACGCAGCAAGGGACGTACTCATGAATGGTTTTCGGGGGAAAAGGCAGCCTCACTGATGCAAGCGGAGTTGCCGCGAAGCCATCAGCTCCAAGTTCTCACAGTTCCGCCCGCTTGTCAGCACGCATTGGGAGGTGGAAGAAAGCTTCATGCACAGACACTAATGAGTTGGGGGTTTGCTGCCACTGCGCCTGTTGTGAGAAACTGCGCGGATCTTGCTTCGTTGCAGACCTGGGAAAGCATTCCAAGTGCCCGTTCACCTTTTACAAGGGGATGCCCCAGAAAATCCTGCCAGATAACGGTTGCGCCGTAGCTCTAACGGCACGAAGTTGATCGTGAAATCAAATTCCCCCCGGTCATGAAAGCTCGACTCATATCGCTCCTCGCGGTTGCTCTTGGTGTGGCATCGCTCGCCTCTTGTCTGCCTCTCGCCGCGGGCGCGGCTGGCGGTTACGTGGCCCACAAGGAAGGCTACCGCGTGCAGAACCCGATTTATAAACGCTGATCCCGGTCGGTCGGCGATTGCTTGGCAATCGCCGTGGCGGCGAGGTGGGCGGTGGTCCACGCGGCTTGGAAATTGAAGCCGCCGGTGATGCCGTCGATGTCGATGCACTCGCCGACAAAATAGAGGCCGGGGGTGTTGCGGCTCTGCATGGTGC
>CAJXYV010000201.1 GCA_913063525.1 uncultured Verrucomicrobiota bacterium | reverse complement strand
CTCGATCCTCCACCATCGCCGCCATGCGCCTTGCTGTCATCAATCTGGTCGGACTTTCCCGCTCGTTGCTGGGCGAGAACATGCCGGGTCTGACGCGGTTTGCGGAGCGAAACGGGCTGCAATCGTATCAGCCAGCGTTTCCAGCGGTCACTTGCACGGCGCAGTCGTCCATCGTCACGGGCACTTCGCCCGCCGGGCACGGCATCGTTGCGAATGGCTGGTACGATCGCGAAAGCGCGGAGGTTCGTTTCTGGAAACAGAGCAACCACCTCGTGCAGGGCGAAAAACTCTGGGACAAACTCCGCCGCGAGATCCCGGGCTTCACCTGCGCGAAGTTATTCTGGTGGTACAACATGTACTCCAGCGCTGACTTTTCGATCACGCCGCGCCCGCTCTATCCGGCCGATGGCCGGAAGGTTTTCGACATCCACACCCAGCCGATGGGCCTGCGGGAGGAGTTGAAAAACGATCTAGGCCCCTTCCCCTTCCCCGCTTTCTGGGGTCCGGCAGCAGGCATCGCTTCTTCCGAGTGGATCGCCTCATCCGCCAAGTGGATCGAGGAAAAACACGCGCCGACGTTGAGTCTGGTCTACCTGCCGCAGCTCGATTACCCACTGCAGAAAGACGGGCCGCTGGCACCGAACATCCCCGCAGAGCTGCGCAAAATCGACCAGCTCGCCACGGATCTCATCGACTTCTACGAGTCGCGCCAAGTCCGCGTGCTGGTGCTGTCGGAATACGGGATTTCTCCTGTCAATCGACCCATCCATCTCAACCGCCTGTTCCGCGAAAAGGGCTGGATTCAGGTGAAGGACGAGCTGGGCCGCGAGACTCTGGACTGCGGTGCCTGCCGTGCCTTCGCCGTGGCGGACCATCAGGCGGCGCACGTTTACATCAACGACCCGACGATCCGCGAGGAAGTCCGCGCCTTGTTAGAATCCACTTCGGGCGTTGATGAAGTCCGCAGCGCAGCGGAAACTTGGGGCGGTGGCATCGCCGCCGAACGTGCGGGTGACTTCATCGCCATCGCCGCGGAAGATGCCTGGTTCACGTATTATTTCTGGCAGGACGACGCGCTTGCACCCGACTACGCGCGGACCATTGATATCCACCGCAAGCCAGGCTACGACCCCTGCGAGCTGTTTCTGAATCTCGCCATCGCCTTTCCCAAGCTGAAAATCGCGATGTTTCTCCTCAAGAAAAAGCTCGGCCTGCGCGGCTTGCTAGACGTCATCCCGCTGGATGCGTCGCTGGTCAAAGGCTCGCACGGCCGGGACCATGTCGCCGAAAACGAATGCCCCGTGCTGTTAGGTTCGGCCTATCCTGTCACGACGGCGGAAGACGTGCATCTGGCGATTCTCGCTGCCGCCCGCCAAGCTTGATCCCAGTTCACTGGGGAGCCACTCCCGCCGTCTTCAAGGGTGCCGCCGCGACCTCGGGCTTGAGCAGTTTTTTGAATTGCTCCCCCCATTCGCGGGCGGACGGATGATTGAGGTATTTCTGCAAGTTCGCGAGCATGCGGACCGACGCCCCGCTCTCGTCGCCGTTGTGGAAAAGGTCGAGTTCCATCTCCCACTGCAGCTTGGGTTGCACTTCTTCGAGAAACTTTTCGTAGGTAGGCGGCTGCATGGCGGAGGCCATGCCGATGCGCTTGTCCTCCTTGCGATCTGCCACCCAGTGCTCCGCCTTCGCGCCCTCTTGCAGGATGCGTTTGATCCATGTCGTCCGCAGCTCCGCCGCGCGATCGGGGCTGCGATAGGGCGGCAACAGCAGCTGATCGTATATTTGATCCAGCTGCGTCGGCGACAGCGGCCAGTCCTCCACTTTGACCGAATCGATGGCGTAGGCACGGGCAAAAACCGATGACGTCACCGCTTGGCTCAGCAGGGCGGCTTGGTTCTTGAGCTTTGCGGGATCGCTGAAAATGGCATCGACCACTTGCTGCGCTTCGCCGGCCAGTTTGGCGCGGTCCGCTTTTTCCGACGTGGCTTGAAGACTGAGAATGAGCCAGCGCAGCTGATAGTGAATGGCGATGCGCAAGCCCGGGTCCGCCAGCTTTTCCGACTCCTTGCGCTTCCATTCGCGGAAGTCTGCCGCCTTCTTCTGCTGGTCCTTGAAGTTCACTTTCTCCATGCAGTCGAGGTACAGCTCGATCGCCGCCTCGTTGCTGCCAACGGCATTATTGTAGGCCGCCATGGCGATGCGGTAGCGCGCATTGATGTTGGAATCCGAGGCATCCTGGATTTTCTCCAGACGTTCCAGCAGGGTTTCCCGATCCACGTCCGATAGAGCCGCAGCTTGCGCGATATTGATGAAACACGACGCGCAAAGGAGGAGAATGGTGACTCGCATGCAGTGGTCATCTCAAATTCCAGTCGCCGGGCCAAGGAGGAAGAACTGGTTTTTCTAACCTGCAACCTTTGTTGCGATCAGATCTTGAAATCAATTCAGGCGACTTGTGAAAAAAACTCAAAAAAACGCTTGCCACCGCCAAAATAACATGGTCATTTAATCATGTTATTGTGCAGTTGTGCGAAAGTATAAAGTGCTTTAACAAAAACCCTGTGCGTTACCGCATGCTCGTATCTCCCCCCTAGGTGCTGCGGACAGACGATGTACAGGCTCCCCCCCGGAAAAATGGCATCGGAAGCTGAGGGCCCCCCTCAACTTCCGGTGCTCATCGGAGCGCCACCGTACCGGCGTTTTCCGCAGCGGCAATTCCCTTGATGCTGGCCCATTTCGCGGCTATCTCCCCGTGGCCACTGCGCCACGGTTCACATGTCTGTTTCTCCTTACGCCATTCCTTCGCCCGCCCTCCAGCGTGAGGTGAAACGCCGTCGCTCGTTTGCGATCATTTCCCACCCGGATGCCGGCAAGACGACGCTGACGGAAAAGTTCCTGCTCTACGGCGGTGCGCTCAACCTCGCGGGCAGCGTCACCGCACGGAAAAACCAGCGCGCCACCACCTCCGACTGGATGGATCTGGAAAAGCAGCGCGGTATCTCCGTCAGCTCCACCGTCTTGCAATTCGAGTACAAAGACTGCGTCGTCAACATCCTCGACACCCCGGGGCACAAAGACTTCTCGGAAGACACCTACCGCGTGCTCACCGCCGTCGATGCCGCCGTGATGGTCGTCGATGCGGGCAAAGGCATCGAAAGCCAGACGCGCAAACTCTTCGAAGTCTGCCGCCGCCGCGGCGTGCCTATCTTCACCTTCATGAACAAGCTGGATCGCCCCGCCCGGCCGTCCATGGATCTGCTCGATGAACTTGAATCCGTGCTCGGCATCCACGCCTACCCAGTCAACTGGCCGCTGGGCGACGGCCCGCGCTTCCGCGGCGTTTACGATCGTGAGCAAAAGCAGGTCCACCTTTTCGAGCGCACCGTGCACGGCGCCTACCGCGCTCCCGTCAGCGTCAAAGGCATCGAGGACGACAGCGTCAAAGCCGCGATGGAAGAAGCAACCTATACCCAAGTCTGCGACGAGCTGGAACTGCTCGAAGGCGCGGGTGCCGACTTCGACCTCGCCAAGGTGCTGGCGGGCGAGTTGACGCCAGTCTTTTTCGGCAGCGCCGCCAACAACTTCGGCGTGCAGCTGCTGCTCGATCGTTTTCTCGAACTTTCGCCACCGCCTACCCCACGCGAAAGCGGCGGGATGAAAATCGACCCAGCGTCCGAGGAGTTCTCCGCCTTTGTCTTCAAGATCCAGGCGAACATGAACCCGAAACACCGCGACCGCATCGCCTTCGTCCGCATCGTTTCCGGCAAATTCGAGCGCGACATGGACGTGATCAACGGCCGCACCGGAGAAAAAGTCCGCCTCGCCAACTCGCAGCGACTCTTCGCCCGCGAACGCGAAACCGTCGACGACGCCTTCGCCGGCGATGTCGTCGGCTTGGTCGGGAACTACGACCTGCTCATCGGCGACACCTTGGCATCGACCGCGGGCGTAACCTTCGACGAGATCCCGCGCTTTGCGCCGGAATGTTTTTCCTTCCTGCACAACAAGAGCACCGCGAAATACAAGCGCTTCCGCGACGGTCTCCA
>CAJXYV010000200.1 GCA_913063525.1 uncultured Verrucomicrobiota bacterium | reverse complement strand
GACGCAAAGGCAGAGGGGGGATCAAGAGTTTTGGTGCCGCCTGAATCCCAAGCCTTGGAACCCCAATCTGAAAAACCTTTGCGTCTCTGCGCCTTTGCGCGAGACGATCTTCAGTCTTTGGGCGAGACGCCCAAACAACGGTCTGGGGCCGGAGAACCCAGCTACTGGGAATAGGACCTATGGGACCGATGCGCCTTTATCGCGCAGGCGGCCTGCCAGACGGGATTGGCGACGAGCCCATTAAATGGCGAGAAGAGTGGCGATGTTGGCGGTGACTTGTTCAAGAATCTCGGCGGAAACTTTTCCAGCCAAGCGAATTCCGCGGGCCCTCCAATCGAGACTCTTCAGATGATCCGTCAGCACCACGCCACTCAACGATGAAATGTCGATGGCAACTTCGAAGGGGTAGCCTTTGACTTGGCGTGTGATCGGAACCATGACGGCGAGCCCCGTTTTAGAATTGTAGGCTTTTGGAGAAAGGATGAGAGCTGGCCTTTTGCCTGCCTGTTCGCGACCTGCTTGTGGGTCAAAATCAGTCCAGACGACGTCGCCACGAACTGGAATGTAGGTGGTTTTCACCAGGCCTCACTTCCTTGGGGGCTGCCCCAGTCGACGGGGGTGTGAAGGTTCTGTGGGGTGATGCGCGAGCACAACTCGTCAAGGCGTGACGATGCATCGATCTTGCGAACGACTAGGGATTGATGGAACACGTCGATCTCGACTTGGGTGCCAGAAGCCAAAGAAATCGCCGCGGCGATGGGATCAGGAAATACCATACCCACGTGTTCACCCCATTTTTTGAGTGTTACGGTCGCACTGACTTGAGCCATGAGGCAATCATGGCATTCCCGGGCTACGGGGTCAAGCTGCGATGTTACTAGAGCCCGATCTTCAGCCTTTGGGCGAGACGCCCAAACAACGGTCTGGGGCCGGAGGACCCAGCTGCCAAGCTATGAAATGACGGGTTTATCCTTGGCCCTGGGCTGGCGACGCTGTTTGAAGATCGTTTCTTTGGCTTGCAGGGTCATCCCTTCGTGGACCACGCCGACCAGATCGCGCAGGCGGCCTGCCAGACGAGATTTTGGATTCCATGTGTAAAGCAAGGTCCGCCCTTGTCGCTGACAAACGAGTGCTCCAGCCCGCTCGAATCGGTCGAGTTGTCGCTGGACGGAATCCAGCGAAATGGTAAAGTCGCGCGCTACGGCTCGGCCGTAGGTTTCGCCGTAGTGGAATAAGTGCAGGAGTACGGCTTCTGCCGCTCTGCCGCCGAACAAATCCTCCAGTGCCGTCGAAGTCATGACCTATGATTCGGGTCATATGACCCAAGAATCAAGTCAATTTTTCTCAACCATCCTACAGGGAGACGCGTTTTGGATCCTTGTTTCTTGATCTGTGATCATCCCTGAAACCCGCGGTTAAAATCTGACGACTCGGTGGAAGAGGGCCACAGATCGCAGGCCTTGCTTATTTGCCGAAGTCTGCCGAACCGGATCGATCTTAAGCAAGTTGAACATTGGTGCCGGAAAGAAGGTGGGCTGCCAGCCTACGTCGAGTTGAAGCGGAGCCTCGATGAGAACTTGTGATGCGGAAGGCGGCTGCGTCCTAGCCCGCGCGATCAACTTTTACAGCGTAGATTGCACTACTTTGGGCGAGACGCCCAAACAACGGTCTGGGGCCGGAGGACCCAGCTACTTGGAATAGGACCTATAGGCGCCTTTGCTGCCCATTACTTTTTGGCGTAGGCGGCTTTGACGCGATCGTATTCGGCGGCGGAGAGTTTGAGGACGGTGCCGTGACGGAAGTGGAAGGGGAAGCTCATGCCGCTGGCGGGGGTGAACTGGCCACCCGCCAAGTCGGTGGTGACAAATGGCTGGTAGCCGGTGCCTTTGCTGTATTGGTCGAGCAAGAGGCACCAGGTGGCTGGCTTTTCAGGGGTGGAGGGCTCTAGCAGGTAACAACTGGGGCCTTCGTAGCCGACGAGTTTGGCGAGCGAGAACTGGGCGATGTCTTGCCAGGGGCCCATGAGTTTGGGGCTGACTTCCATGGTGATGGCTTTGAATCGTTCGTCTTTGGAGAAGCGGTAGTAGTTGCCGCCATCGCGGACGATGTCGGTGTCGATGACGTCGTTGGGCTTGTCGATGTAGATGAAGGGCTTGCCGAAAGTTTTGAAGTCGGCGGTGCGGGCGGCCCAGATGCGATGTTTGGCAAATTTGTCGCTGCGCGTTTTGGAGGCCCAGAAGACGAGGTAGTCGTGGGTGTCTTCGTCGTAAACGGCTTCGGGGGCCCAGGTGCAGCCGGCATCGCTGGCGGCGACATCGACGAGGCGCGGTTCGTCCCATTTGACGAGGTCTTCGGATTCCCAGATGACAATCGACTTGCTGCCCTTGGTGACGGCGCGATCCCAACCGTGGTGGAGGTTGATGGAGAGGTCGGTGGCGATGAGATAGAATTTTTTGCCGTCGTGGGAGCGGAGGATGAAGGGATCGCGGACGCCTTTTTCGCCGCGCTTGCTGACGAGGACGGGCTTGGAGTCGTTAAGCGCCTCCCATTGGCGACCGTCTTGGCTGAGGCCAAAGTAGATTTGTTCGGTCAGCGGGGTGGCTTCGCCTTTGAAGGTGACGAAGAGGTAGCCGCCATCGGCAGCAAATGCGGTGGCACCGGTGAATAAGGTGAGAAGCAGCAGCAAGGTTTTCATGTCGGGGGGATACTAGGGGGAAAGTGCGTGAGATGGGAAGGATGAATGAGAGGTGGGGAATGGGAATTATGGGAGGCATGGGAATCATGATTCCTATAAATCCTATCTCTCCCATTTACAGCGGCAGGTCGTAGCTGCGGCCGCCTAGGCCTTCGTACCAGCGGATGTATGCCTGGTTGACCATGGAGAATCCGCCGGCGGTGGGGTAGTTGCCGGTGAAGTACCAGTCGCCACAGTTGCCTTGGATGGAGCTGTGGAGGTTTTCGATGGTTTGGAAGATGACTTCCACTTCGCCGTTCCACTCGATGCCTTCGGGGTAGACCATGCGGCTGACTTCGGCGGAAATTTCTTCCACGCTGAAGGCTTCGTAAACGGCTTTGACGCGGTTTTCGCGCTGGCCGATGGGCTTTTTGAGCTCGGCTTGGCAGTCGTCGTAAATGCGGTCGAGCAGGGATTGGCGGCCCGCGCGGCGGTGGAGCGCGACAGCAGCGGCGAAGGCAATGAATTTGCCGAGCTCGGACATGTCGATGCCGTAACAATCGGGGTAGCGGATCTGCGGCGCGGTGGAGCAGACGACGATCTTGGACGGCTTGGTGCGGGCGAGGATCTTGAGGATCGACTGCTTGAGGGTGGTGCCGCGGACGATGGAATCATCGAGGGCAACGAGGTAGTCGCCAGGATTCACGACGCCGTAGGTGATGTCGTAAACGTGGGAGACCATCTGGTCGCGGCCTTTTTCCTGGGAAATGAAGGTCCGCATCTTGATGTCCTTGTGGGCGATCTTTTCGCCTTTGGGCCAGTTGCGGAGGATCAGGTCATCGACAAGCTCGGGCGTGAGAGTGCCGGCGGCGGAGGCTTCGAGGATCGACGAGCGAACTTCCTTGCGGCGATAGAGGCGCAGGCCGTCCATCAGGCCGTAGTAGGCGGTTTCCGCGGTGTTAGGGATGAAGGAGAAGACGGTTTTGTCGAAAGCACCTTTGATGGATTCGACGACTTGCGGGACGAGCGCGGCGCCCATGGCTTTGCGCTCGCGGTAGATGAGGGGGTCGTTGCCGCGGGAGAAGTAGATTTTCTCGAACGAACACGGGGTGTAGCGCTGCGGCGGGGTGAACGCCGAATCCGACAGGGTGCCATCGGACTTGATGGTGATCATCGAGCCGGGATCGACGGCTTTGACCTCGTTGGCGTCTGCTTCGAAGACAGTCATCAGTGGCACGCGCTCGGACGAGAAGGCGATGACTTCGTCGGTGATGAGCATGTGGCAAGGACGGATGCCGTGCGGATCGCGCATAACAAACATGTCGCCATTGCCGATGGCACCGCAGATGGCGTAGCCGCCATCCCAGGCAGCGGCCGCTTCTGCCACCAGCTTGGGGACATCGAGAGCGGCGGAAATGCGGGC
>CAJXYV010000199.1 GCA_913063525.1 uncultured Verrucomicrobiota bacterium | reverse complement strand
ATGCCGCCAGCCGCGCAATGCTCGGCGCGCCTTTCGCACAGGTTTCCGCCGGAGCGGCAAAGCCGCTCATCGCCGCCATGCTGCCCGCCGCTCTCAACGTGCTCGACCGCTTCCACATCGCCAAGAAACTCGGCGAGGCCGTTGATGAGGTCAGACGCCAGGAAGCCAAACAACTCGCCGCCGACGGCTACGAACCCGTCCTCAGAAACTCCCGGTATTGTTTCCTCAAGCGCCGGTCCAACCTCACCATCCGGCAGGCCACCCAACTGCGCGACCTGCTCAAATACGACCTCAAATCCATCCGCGCCCTCGCCCTCAAGGAATCCTTCGACGCCTTCTGGCAATACGAAAGTCCGCGCTGGGCGGGTTGGTTCCTCAAAAAATGGTGCGCCCGCGCCATGCGGAGCAAACTCGCGGCCATGAAGAAGTTCGTCGGCACGCTGCGCAACCACGAGGACCTGCTGATGAACTACTTCAAGGCCGGCAAACTCTATAACAGCGGAATTGTCGAGGGCCTCAACCTGCGGATCAACCTGTGCATGAGAAAGGCTTACGGCTACCGCAGTTTCGACGTAAGCGTGGTCTGAAGCGCCGTCTGAGATTTCTGGTGGGGGGATCACATACCGGTCATAGCGTGGCAGATTA
This sequence comes from uncultured Verrucomicrobiota bacterium, assembly GCA_913063525.1. Lineage (GTDB taxonomy): Bacteria > Verrucomicrobiota > Verrucomicrobiia > Verrucomicrobiales > Akkermansiaceae > Luteolibacter. The sequence continues at coordinate 3,553 of CAJXYV010000199.1, read as the reverse complement.
TGACTGCTACGAGTGACTCTCTTATCAAATATGACCGGCGGGGACGGCTTTGCTACACCTCGAATCAAAGATCGACCCTGTTGGCCGCCTATCCAGATAGCGGCATGAGCGGGCCACAGTTCGCTGCGCATCACGGGGTTTGTTATCAAACTTTCGCCGGTTGGCGACGAAAACAGAAGATTGGGGATGCTGTTAATTTGCCGAGATTGCCGAGCCCGATGGCACTGTCGTTCATTCCAACGGTGGTCGAGTCCTCACTCGCGGAAGGTGATACCAGTGCCCTTGAGGTGACATTGCGCGGTGGAGTGAAATTCACGCTCGCCAGCCACGGCCAGGTCCAACTCGCCGCCGCCTTGATTCGGGAACTCTCAACCCCACCGTCATGCTGAGTTTTTCGGGTAGTCTGAAGGTTTTCGTGGCGGTGGAGCCTTGCGATATGCGGTGCGGCTTTAACGGGCTGCACAACGCGGTGAGCAACCAGCTCAAGGAGGATCCCAAAAGCGGCTCGCTCTTCGCGTTCACCAATAAGTCCCGCACCCTGCTCAAAATCCTCTACTGGGACGGCAGCGGCTTGTGGGTGTTAGCCAAGCGTTTGGAAAAAGGCACCTTCTCCTGGCCGAAGGGTAGCGACGTGCGGGATGGTAAAATCCGCCTCAGTTCCACTGCGTTGGCGCTGCTGCTGGACGGCATCGATATGCGCGGCGGCTGCCAGCGTCCATGGTATGAAATTAAATGATCTTTATGTCATAAAAGGCATGCCAATTGCTACTACAAACGTCGTTAATGGACGACGCCGAACGACAAAAACTGCTTGATCAAATCGCGCTGCAAGCGGCCGAGATCGTCGTTCTCAAGCAGACGATCGATGCCCTTTGCCGACGCATTTTTGGTAGCAAGAGCGAGACGATCGACCCTGCGCAGCTGGAGCTCTGGCTCAACCCCGATCTCGCAAAAAAAGAGCGAGCCGCCGAAACCCCAAACGACGTTCCGGCGGCTGAAGATCCACAACACAAGCCCAAGAGTAAAAAGCAACCGCGGCCGCCTCGCATTCCCGAGCATCTCCCGCTCGTCGAGGAAACCATCCACCCCGCCGAGGTGCTAGCGGAACCCGAAGCGTGGCGCCGCATCGGCGAAGAAGTTCGCGAACAACTCCACTTCAAGCGCGCCGAGTTCCAGCGCATCCGCCTGATCCGCGCCAAGTACGTTCGCATCGGCGATGCCCTCGCCAAGCCCATCATCTCGCCCTTGCCGCCCTCCCTGCAAGACCGCTGCATCGCGACTCCCGCGCTCATCGCCGAGGTGATCGACAACCGCTATGTGTGCCATCTTCCCTACTATCGACAGGAGGAAATGTTTGCCCGCATGGGTGTGCGGATCCACCGCAAAACCCTTTGCGACTGGACGCTGTTAGCCTCCGATTGGTTGTCCGCCATTTACCGCGAAATCGAATTCGAACACTGGCGAAGTTCTTATCGGCAGCTCGACGAAACCCCCATCGATTATCTCGAACCCGGCCATGGCAAAGCCCGAACGGGCTACCTGTGGACTTCGAATATTCCAGGCGGCAGCGTGCTCTACCGTTGGCGGAAAAGTCGCGACCAAGGCGGCATTGTCGAACTTTTTGCTCAAAGTTCGACGGAAGATGATGCGCCCGATCCACCTCGGTGCGTCATTCAATGCGATGGCTATACCGCGTACCCCGCATGGGCCGATGATAAATCGTGGATCGTTCTCATGGGCTGCCATGCCCATGTCAGGAGGAAGTTTTTCGAAGCCAAGGATCAATCGCCCAAGCTGGTCGGCTGGATATTGCGGCAGATAGCCCATCTCTATCGAATCGAAAAAGATCTCAGAGAATCCGGTGCTAGCTCTGTTTTGCGCGAAGCCCTCCGCGCCTCGCAAAGTCAGTTCATCCATCAACGGCTCAAAAGGCTTTTTGATAAACTCGCGCTGCGCAAATCGATCCTACCCAAAAGCCAACTCGGCAAGGCGATCCGCTACGCCATCAACCAATGGGATCACCTCGTCGTCTACCTCAGTGACGGGCGCATCGAGATCGACAACAACCTCGTGGAAAACGCGATCCGCCCTACCAAGCTCGGGGCTAAAAACTGGCTCTTCATCGGCCGCGAAGCATCCGGCCAGAAATCCGCTATCCTTTACACCATTGTCGAGAACTGCCGCCGACACGGGATCAATCCGAGAGAGTACGTGGAAGATGTTCTCACGCGTTTGCCAGCCTTGAAGGCGAGTGAAGTCGCCGAGATTACGCCCGTAAAATGGCAAGCAGCGCGCAGCGGAAAAATACGCCGCCAAGCCGCGTGACGGCGAGCCGATGGTCAAACCGCCCAAGATAACGGTGCCGCGCCGCGCGTAGCAAAACGAAATGAACGGCGCTTGGGGTAACGCTTACGCCGAAGGGGTGCGTGCCTTGTGGGCTTCCCACCGGTTTGTCAGGCGGTCGCTGACTTGTTTGAGTCGCGCCGCGTCATCGGGAAACCCGAGTTTTTGGGCGGTGGAATAAAGGTTTTTGCTCATCGTCTCTGCCGAAGCAGCGGCAACCAACCCCTGGATGATGTCACTTGGCTCGATGCGGGTCATGTTGCGGAGGAATAAATAGGAATCTTCGAGCAGTTCGTGGAAACCCGCGGAATCTTTGGCTTCTCCCAAGAGCCACGCCTTTGCTGCGATATCATCTCCCAATTGCCGCAAACTGAGTTCTCCACGGCATGTCGCTGAGTAGAAGTAGGCCATCGAATTTACGGATTTCACATAATCCCCCTGAGGCAGCAGTGGAATTTTTTCCCGGAACAGTTGCGCTTGGTAGTTTTCACAACGGGGCTGGTGGCGTGCTTCACGGAGGATTTTGAGGGCAGATTCCAGCCGAGCTTGGTCGAGAATTTTCCACGAAGGTGCCTCGCCCGAGGCCTTGGACTCTTTGGATTGGCGTTGTCGCTCGACGCTGTTTTTGGCCTCCGCCGCCGTGGCCAGGTAGGTGAACCATGCGTTCTGCGGATCGATGCGCCGCGCGGTTGTGAGAAAGTCGGGAGGAAGCATGCCGTCGTTTTCAGAAAGGTAGGCCTCCACGTATTCTGCAAAATAGGCGGGATTCGCCGGCTCGCTGTCCCACAGCGCCTTGATTCTCGCCGCCTTCGAACGCTGCGAGGTATCTCCGAACAACAAAAGCTTCTGTCGCGCATCTAGGTGACTGGTTTCTATCTGTTTTTCCGGGGTCGGGGACGCGACTAGAAATCCATTGGCGTTGGTCTGTCCGGCGAACTGTTGAGTGATCGAATATTCACGGCTGATGTCTTCACGCCAGACGTACGCCGGCACGGCCACCGACACCATTGCCAAGATGGAGAACCTTGCGATGCGCCAGAATGTCTGGTGCTGTTTCGCATCAACGGCCTCCCAGCGCCGGGCCGCATCCTCCGCGCTGTCGCATTTGAAAGTGACATCTGCTGCCGCAAGAGGCGGTTGCAACTGGCACGCCGTCAATTCAGCGGATGACTCGGCTGGCGATGGATCGGCAGGGTTCATGCGGGTTTCA
>CAJXYV010000198.1 GCA_913063525.1 uncultured Verrucomicrobiota bacterium | reverse complement strand
AACCGGTGAGAATCCTTTTCCAACCGGTGAGAATGCTTATCCAACCGGTGAGAATGCTTATCCAACCGCTGAGAATCCTTTTCCAACCGATGAGAATCCTTATCCAACCGGTGAGAATCCTTATCCAATCGGTGAGAATCCTTACGAAGCCGGTGAGGATGCTGATGAAAGCCGAGCGCAAACCTATTTTTTGACACCGAGAGGGTGACTGATTCAATGGATTGAAGACTGAGCGAGGGGGGGGCTTAATCTGTGGCATCCATCCGTAAATCTGCAAATCAGCGGTTTCTCATCAAAGGCTCGAGACGCGGTCTTTACCAGGCGATGCAGGGTCTTTCCATTGAAGGTGAGTTCTGTGGGCGAAAATAACTGTCGATGTGGCGCGCGGAATCACTAACCACTCCGCCCGCAGCGAGCGCTTGCCGTAAGGAGGGCGACGTGCCGTCGACCCAGGTTGACCGGAGATCAACCCTCCTCAAGGGCAGCTCGGCATCGTTTCGTTTTGGTTAGCTAGGCGGGCTTCTGGCCGAGCGCCTGCTGGAGGGCGGCGAGGTATTCGTCGCGCGGAAGTTCGTAACCGCCAAATTGCTGGAGGTGCTCGGTGAGCCACTGGGTGTCTAACAAGCTGAACTGGTTTTCCCTCAGTCGCTCGACGAGGGCGACGAGTGCGATTTTTGAGGCGTCGGTTTTGCGGGAGAACATGCTTTCGCCGAAGAAGACGCCGGGCAGGGCGATGCCGTAGAGTCCGCCTTGCAGGCCATCGGCGTCCCAGCATTCGACGGAGTGGGCGTGGCCGGCGCGGTGGAGGGCGCAGTAGCTTTCGAGGATGACGTCGTCGATCCACGTTTCGTCGCGGGCGGCGCAGCCGAGCATGACTTCGCGAAAGGCGGTGTCCCAGCGGATCTCGAAGGGCTTGCGCTTGAGGCTGCGGGCGAGCCCGTGCGGGATGTGGAAGCGATCGTCTAACGGTATCAGGCCGCGTTGCTCGGGCGAGAACCAGAGGATTTCGCCGTCCTCGGCCATCGGGAAGACCCCGGCGGCGTAGGCTTCTAGCAAAACTTCCGGCGGGATGATTTTCGGCACGGGCGGCTTAGTCTTTGGGGAAATGAATCAAACCACGAAAGACACGAAATTTCACGAAAGGGGGAGCACACGGGATTTTATCCAAGGCATGGATCGGCTGATCCTAAAACTCTTCATTTTTCGTGTCCTTTCGTGAATTTCGTGGTTTCTAACTTCGGATCGATAATCAGTCGATCGCGTGGCCGATGATCGTCGCGAAGGCGTTGTGGTCGTGGATACTCTCGTGGTTCACGGCCTTGACGGTGAAGGAGGAGACGCGCTTGTCGGCGCGCAGCAGGGCGGCGGCGTTGCGGACGACGTCTTCGACAAACACCGGATTATCATAAGCCTGCATAGTGACGAAGCGTTCGTCGGTGCGCTTGAGCAGCGCGTAGACGGGGGCCGAGCCGGACTTCTCGGCGACTTCGATGAGGTCTTCGATGAGAATGAGTTCCCAGCCCTTGGCGGTGGCCTTGGGGCGGACTTCTAACGTGACGTAGCCGCGCTGGTTGTGCGCGCCGTATTCGCTGATCTCCTTGCTACAAGGGCAGAGCGTGGTGACGGGCACGGTGACGCAGAGCACGAAGTCGTCAGTCTTGCCGTTGGAGGTTCCTTGGAACACGCAGTCGCAAGCGACCTTGGCGGGCGAGCCGGAAACGGGCGCCTTTTTGGTCACGAAGTAGGTGAACGCGACTTCGATGTGCGCTTCCTCGGCGTCGAGGCGCTTTTTGAGATCGTGGAGGATGTCGGGCAGCGTGCGCATCGTCACTTCGCCTTCGTGTTTGCTCAACACTTCGAGAAAGCGGCTCATGTGCGTGCCTTTGAAATGGTGGGGCAAATGTACCGACATCGAGATCTTGGCGACGGTGGGAAACGCATTGCCGTCCTGGTCGAGCACTTGGATCGGGTAGCGCAGGTCGGAGACGCCGACTTGGTCGATGGCGATGCCGCGGGTGTCCGGGGTCGCTTGGATGTCGGGCAGGGTGGATTTGGGAGTGGCCATGAGTTAGAGACTTTTTTCGTATTCCGCCCACGAGGACGAGGTTTCCCAGACGCGCACGCGGACGATGCGGACGCCAGAGGCGAGGCGGTAGCGGGTGTCGGTCCGCTGGGCGTAGGCGGCAAGGGCTTTTTCGCTGTGGTCGAAGATTGTTCGTGCCATCAGCTCGGTGGTCGGGTCCTGGTTGTCGAAGCCGATCACGCGGTCGCCGTAGCGGGCTTTGAAATCCTCGTAGGCCGGGTCCGCGGTGTTCATGCAGAGGGCGTGGTCGAAGCTGTCTAACCATTCGCCGACGGCCTCCTTGATGATCTTAAAGTCGCAGACCATCTGGTTGTCATCGAGCTCGTCCGCCTCGATCACGAACTCGACCTTGCGAGTGTGGCCGTGCGGGAACCGGCACTTGTCCGGGTGCTTGGTGAGCATGTGGCCATTTTCCACTTCGAGGGATTTGCAGATTCGGTAAGGCATAGGGAAGAAGATTTATTTAACCGCGGATTCTTGATGGGGATTGATTCAACCACAGATGAACGGGATAGACGCAGATGGGAAGAGATTAAGAGGCTGAGTCCATTTCTTATCCTGTCTTTCGTCTTTGTTAATCCAGTCTCAATTTGGATTCATTCAACCACAGATGAACTGGATAGACGCAGATGGGAAGAGATCAAGAGGCTGAGTCCATTTCTTATCCTGTCTTTCATCTGTGTTGATCCGGTTCATCTGTGGTTTGATGGATCTTAGTGAATCAAGACCGGTAGGGCGGGAGTCTGCTCGTAATGGGTGGGGTCGGGCAAGCCAGCGAGTGCAAAAGCCTCGCGCCGCTCGACGCAGGTGCCGCAGACGCCGCAGTGAATTTCCTGCCCCTTATAACAGGACCAGGTTTCGGCAAAGTCGATGCCGAGCTCCGCGCCGCGGCGGACGATGCCGGTTTTGTCGGTTGCGATGAAGGGTCGCAGGAGTTGGATCTTGGCGTAGGTGCCCTCGGTCATGGCGGTGGCCATGGCCTGCATGAATGGCTCGCGGCAGTCGGGGTAAATCGCATGATCGCCCGAGTGCGCGGCGATGACGAGGGCGTCGGCCTCGATGCTTTCGGCGTAACCCGCGGCGATGGCTAACATGATGCCGTTGCGGAAGGGGACGACGGTTTGTTTCATCGACTCCTCGGCGTAGTGGCCGTCAGGGATGCTGCCGCCGGACTGGAGCAGGTCGGATTTGAACAGGCGGTCCATGAAGTCTAACGGGATCACCTGATGGAGCACGCCGTTGCGCTCGGCGTGGAGTTTGGCGAACGGGATCTCGCGCGCGTTGTGCTTGGCGCCGTAGTCGAAGGACAGGCAGGCCACGACTTCGTGGTTCTGCAGCACTTCGTAAAAGGCGGCGACGGAATCCATTCCTCCGCTCAGCAGCACGCAGACTTTCATGACGCGGGGTTGAGCGTGTCGGGGAAGGTTGCCTCGGTGGTCAGCTGGATGCCGCCGCGCGGGGCGAACTCGCCGCGGACGATGAGCTGCTGCGGGTTCATCGCCGCGACCAAGTCGTCGAGGATGCGGTTGACGATTTCCTCGTTGAACGAGGCCTGGTTGCGGAACGAGGCGAGGTAGAACTTGAGGCTTTTCGTTTCCACGCAGGCTTCGCCGGGCACGTAGCGGATGACGATGCGAGCGCTGTCCGGCTGGCCGGTGACGGGGCAGAGCGAGGAGAACTCCGGGCAATTGAGCGTGATCCAGTAGCGCCGGCCGGGGCGCAGGTTGGGGAAAACGTCGAGCTTCGCCTCATCGGGGCTGGCAGGCAGACGGTTCTCGGATTTTCCGAGCAGGGACAAGTTCTTGAGATCTTCGCGACCGGGCATGGCCGGATTCTGAAACTCCACGGACAAACGTCGATCCCTTTTTGAACGAGATGCGGCGCTGCTGGTAAATCCAGCAGTCGCGGACTCGGCCCGCCTGCATTCGCCGCCGCAGGTGGAATCCTAGGTGCTGCCGCTTAATGCTTACCCCTAAGTTTCTCAGTCGCGCGCGGCTCAAGGCTTGCTCTACGCCGTTTCCCGGGCAAGCTTCGCGGCGTTGTGAGTTCCATTCCGGTCGAGCCATCTTTGGAAGCCTTCGCTGAGCTGGCGAAGCGGGGCAATGTCGTGCCCGTTTACACCCAGCTTGCC
>CAJXYV010000197.1 GCA_913063525.1 uncultured Verrucomicrobiota bacterium | reverse complement strand
CGGCTGCGCGGGTTTTTTTCTTGGCGGCGGCCGGTTTCCTCCTCAGATTTGCGGGGTAGTTCTTTTCACTGATCCAGCGAAGTTTTTTCCAACCTATATGAAACCCTATTTTGTTCGAGCATTGCCGCTCGTCGCGCTCTCGGCTCTCGCCTTCACTCCTCTTGTTCGCGCCCAAGACACGGACCTCGATTTCCTTTCAGATACCGAAGAACTGCTCCACGGCACCAGTCCATACAATACGGATACCGATGCTGACGGAACTTTGGACCGGGCTGAGGTTTATCCATTTCAAGTAATTAATGGTAACTACACCTTCGAACAGGCCGTAGCTGATGCTGCTTCGAGGGGCGGCTGGCTCGCTATTATCGACAGTCCGCAGAAACTTTATCAAGTTAAGCGCGGTCTGCTGACTACAGCTTTAGCAAACCCAACGCCCAACATCTGGGATCCATCTGTCACTATTCCTTCGGGTGGTCTTTGGATCGGCGCGCACGATAAAGTGACGTCGGGGCTTTTCCAGTGGGTTGCCCCAACGTCGAATTCGCCGACTCCGCTGCAGGGAGCCGAAATCGGCTCAGCTGGTTTTGCCGACCTCGCTCCTACCTCGTTCAGTTCGACTTCGACTTGGGTCACTGGTTCGCCGACTCCTGATAATTATCTGGTTAAAAACGTGGTAGATATCAAGGCGTTCAAAGTGGGACGTCCGTTTGTAGCTTCGGGAGTACCCTTTGGCACTACGATCACGGCGATCAATACAGCGTCTCGCACCCTCACTTTGAGCAAGCCTGTTGATTCGGTCCTGTCGCGCCGCATCGGCCAGATCGTCGTGACCAGCGGCGGCCAGGAATACACCGTGCAGCCGACCATTACTTTTAATGATGCCACTCGCGGCCTCGCATCAGTGACGATCCCATCGACCAATGGTGTTTACGCAAGCCCTCCGACCATGACCTTCAGCGGCGGAGGCGCTACGACTCAAGCATCCATTACGGCGACCCTTGATAACACTGGGCGCATCAACGGATATGTATTCACATCGCGCGGCGTAGGTTACACCTCGGTGCCAACTGCAGGAACTTGGTCGCCCGCAGCTACCAGTGGCACCGCTCCCGTGCCGGTTGCGGATTTGGGAACTTATCCGACGGCTGAGGCGACTTTGGCGGACGGACGCATCACCGCGATCAATCTCACATCCGATGGTACCGCATGGTTTAATACGGCGCCGACGATCGTCATCAGCAATGGCAATGGTTCTGGTGCTACTGCCACAACTAATTTGACAGCGGCTGCTGTCGGCGTCATCTCGACAGTTCCAGTGGTCGCGGGTGGAGCGGGCTATACATCACCTCCGACCGTGGCCTTTGTGGGTGGCGGGGGCTCGGGAGCAGTTGCAACCGCAACGGTCAGCGGTGGTGCCGTAACGCGGATTTCGATTGTGAATCCTGGTAAGGATTACGTTTCCCCGCCAATCGTCACCTTCACGGGTGGCGGTGGCTCAGGTGCATCCGCAAGCGCAACGATTCGTCAGTATTCGGGCCGCATTGAGTCGCCTATTCTCAATGCTTATTCGAACTGGCCACTCGATCTTCTCCCCGGCAATCGAGCTGGGACTTATGAAGGAGTTTATCTGGCTGCGGGTACGTCCTTTGCCTGGAGCACCGCCCAAAGCACTGCGGAAGTCGCGTCTGTCACGATTGCTACAACAGCTGGTACCAACAGCGGCTACTCGTCCGCTCCCACTGTTAAATTCGTGGGTGGTGGTGGCAGCGGGGCTACTGGTACGGCTGCGATTGATACGGTGACCGGAAAGGTGACAAGCATCACGATCACCAATCCAGGAACTGGCTTCACCTCGGTTCCACGGGTTGTTATGAGTGGCGGGCTGGGCCTAGCACCGATTGGTGTGGTGAAAAGTATCGATGTCAATAACATGGGCAATGCGGTCTATAATACGCCTCCCACGGTGAACATTACAGGTGGCGGTGGTACTGGTGCTTCCGCCGTTGCGAATCTCAACGATGCTGGCAATTTGCTGTCGATCACCATGACCAGCTATGGATACGGATATACATCGGCACCGGTGGTCACTCTTGACAACGGTGCGGTAACTCCTGCAGTTCCGGTTCTTCCTACGTTGGTTGCCAATTATGGTGCAGCTACGGCAGCTTCACCTTTCGTGATTATCAACAAAGGCAATGGCTACAAAACAACTCCACAAGTGACCATCAGTGGCGGCGGTGGCTCTGGAGCCGAGGCAATTGCTGCGATCAATGGTGACGGCACGCTGGCCAGTATTACGCTGACCAACCCAGGGACAAATTATTCCAGCTATCCAACCGTCACGATTTCCGGTGGCGGCGGATCTGGGGCGACTGCCGTGATTGGCATCGGTAGCAACGCCCAAGCCACAGTCACGCTGACGCCTACTGTGACCACCACGAGCCGTGGTTATGTGCTCGAGCGCCCAGCCACCAATCCACTGTTAGCTGATACTGATGGCGATGGTCTTTCAGATACGGACGAATTCAACGTTTACGGTAGTAGCCCGATATTAGTAGACACCGACAGTGATGGAATTAATGACAGCGGCAGCGGCTGGGTAAATACCGCTCCAACGGGAACTGAGCTGCCTGTGTTTACCCTGCCTAGCGTTTATGGCGACTACGAAGGGTTGGTCATGGATCCTGATACGGGGATCTCGTTCAAGCAGACATTGCGTTTGACTAAAACAGGCACATTCAGTTCCAAAGTTTTGGGTCTCACCGTGGATGCGGCCTACGCTGGGAAATTTCTGCCGGATGGCTCTTTTGACGCCACTGGGATTTTGAAAAATCAAGCAGGTCTGAGCGACGTGCACATGACGATGGTGAACGTTGGAACCAACAAGTTCTACATTCAGGGCTCATTTACGACGGTGACTGACGAGGTCTTTTACTTCGAGCTTCGTCCCGCTCGTCCAGTGGCCACGGTGGCGAGAAACTTGACTTTTGAGGCTTCGCTGACATCCGGTGATTTTGATGGACCTACTGGCAGCGCGGTCGCCACGGGAAGAATCGACAAGAATGGGGTGGTCAGCTTCAACGTCTACATGCCCGACGGCTCCCGCAGCTCCTACTCGGGACCGACGGCGGATGGCAGCTACGCGATGTTCCATACGCGCAGTAATTCCAAGACAGTGCTGGTGGGTTCGCTTCTGTTCCGGACGATCCCGGGGCAGAGTGACTTTGACGGTTCGGTCCGCTTGTTCAACGATGGTGTTGCCAACACCTTCTTCCCAAGTGGATTTGATCAACGCCGACAATTACTGGGTTCGAACTTTGTGCTGCCGCTGGTGGGCAAGTTGCCTTTAGACAGCATGAAGGTTTCGGTCAATAATGCGCTCTATCAGTGGTCCGGTGGCAATTTCGACGGCATTCTCAAGGTTGGTACCTGGGCAATCAATGGTTCGATCGTGGTGCCGACCACTCAGACTGATTCGATCAAGACGAGTTATGCAAATGGCTCAGGATTGGTCAGCGTGAGCTACACCAGCTCGGATTATACCAAAGGACTGTACAAAAATACGGCCAGAGGATTTGCGGTGGTTGTTCAAGCGAATCAATCGATCAAGGGTTTTTACACCAGCGATCGCGATAATTCAGCCTTCTCGATTGTGCCTAATGTGGGTCTATTGAGTCCGAGCATTACCAGTATTACTCCTCTTTCCTACAAAACCTCTGCTGCACCGGTAACTTACACCGTTAGCGTAAATACTACTGGCTATTGGACCATGGAGATTCCGACTGACGGCACATGGATAAGTGCTAAAAACCCAATTTCCAGTGTGATTGATCCCGGTTATATATTAAGTGTAGATGCGGATGGAAATGCTACTTATAAACTGGATTCTGATGGTGACGGAATTACTGACGAGGATGAGTCGCTATTCATTCCTCACACTGACCCTGCTAATCCTGATACCGATGGCGACGGAATTTCCGATGGCCAAGAGCTTAACATCTACCACACAAATCCGACGGTGTTTGACGGCAACGGTAACGGTCGCGTGGTTCTCACTTTGGCGCAGAACACGACGAATCAGCGCCGCAGCATGGTGATAACGATCGCGGGCCAGAAGCATACGATTACTCAGGCTTACCGCTGATCTGAGGGTTCCCCTGGAATTTTAGCTTCATTGCCTCTCTCCCGATAGGGTGAGGGGCAATGTTATTTCAACCTCCGAG
>CAJXYV010000196.1 GCA_913063525.1 uncultured Verrucomicrobiota bacterium | reverse complement strand
GTCATGCCACGCGAGATTATCATCCTAGAATGCACCGAAGCGAAAGCCGAGGGCAAGCCGACCTCACGTTACGTCACCACGCGTAACAAGAAGAGCCTCCGCACCCCAGGCCGTCTGGAGAAAGTGAAATTCAATCACTTCCTCAAGCGCCGCACCCTTCACCGCGAACTCCGCTAAATTTTTCCCATGTCCGAGCCAAAAACTATCCAGCGCCGTATCAACTTCCGCAAGGCGAACCGCCGTATGACGCGCCGTCGTCACGACATCCCTGCGGATCAAGTTGTCGCGACCAATCCTGAGCTTCTCACCAAGTTCACGACCGAAACCGGTAAAATCCTGCCACGCCGCGTGACCGGAGTTTCCGCCAAATTGCATCGCAAGATCAACACCGCGATCAAACAATCCCGCGCGATCAACCTGCTTCCTTAATCGGTCGCTCGTTTTTCTCATTCTCGAAAAGCCAGTCCGGTCTCATCGGACTGGCTTTTTGTTTGTTTCCGTTCCCGTCCGGGGAGTAGCTGCCTCGCGGCATTTGATTTCCCGAACAATGCGCTGATTTTTGCCTTGGAGCGGGCCGTTTAACTTTCTAAGATCCACGCGGCGCAAGCCTCTTCCCATGGCCAAAAAAGACTTCACCATCCTCAATAAGCTCGGCATTCACGCCCGTCCTGCGGCTCAGTTCGTCAAGACGGCCAATCGTTTCCAAGCGGATATCTTCGTTGAAAAAGACGGTGAAGAGATCGATGGCAAAAGCATCATGGGTCTCATGATGTTAGCCGCCGGCCACGGTTCGATCATCAGCGTCAGTGCTGAAGGCCTCGATGCCGATGCTGCACTGGCGGCGATCGAAGACCTCATCACTCGCAAGTTCGAGGAAGAATGAGCCCCATGGCTTCACGCCATCGCTGATTCACTCCTCGTAAAGCTCGATCGGTAAGCCATCGGGATCGGCGAAAAACGTGTAGCGTTTGCCCGTCAGCTCATCCATTCGGATCGGTTCCACGATGATTCCCTTTGTCGTTAGCCCAGCCATCTCGCTGTCCAGATCGGCCACTGCAAATGCCAAGTGTCGCAGCCCGCATGCCTCGGGGTAGCTCATTCGTACTGGCGCGTCGGGGAATGAAAATAGCTCGATCTGCACCCCGCCTGGAACAGCTAGATCCAGTTTGTAGGAATCCCGCTCCGCCCGGTAAACCTCCGACACGATCTGCAAACCCAGCAGATCGCAATAGAAGTGCTTGGACTTCTCATAGTCCGAGCAAATCACCGCAAGGTGGTGGAGCTTGGAAATGTTCATCGGGAAAGGGGAAATAGAACCACGAAACGCGCGAAAAGACACGAAAAATCAGAGACCGGTAGGCTTGGCGATTTTGTGGTTCGTGCCAAAAACCAGTATTCCAAATTCTTCCTTTCGTGCATCTTTCGTGCCTTTCGTGGTTTGATCTTCAGGCTTCACCGTGAAAGCGCTTCGAGCAGTTCCTTGGCCTCCGCGAAGTCCGGGCGCAGCTGGAGCGCTCGACTGGCGGCGGCGATTGCCTCCTGCTTCTGGCCCAGCCGCGCATGGATTGTCGCACGGGCGTAGGGGATGGAGGCGTCGCTGGGGTCGGCGGATTCTCCGTGTCGCAGCGCGACGATCGCTTCCTGCGGCTGATTGCTGCCGCTGCGGGCGAGTCCGAGATTGTACCACGCGCGCGCGTAGCCGGGGGCCAGCTCCACGGTTTTTTCCAGCGCCGCGGTGGACTTCGCCGATTCGCCCAGCTCGTTCCAGACCAGCGCCAGATTGTATGGGTATTCCGGGTCCTGTGGATCGAGGCGGATCGCTTCTTGCAGCTCCTTGGCCGCGCCTTGGGGATCGCCCGTGGTGCTGAGCAGGATCGCCAGATCGTGGTGGAAGGGTGGGGAATTCGGGTCCAGTTCGATCGCCTTGCGCATCTGGCGGATCGCCGCCGGATTGTCCCCGCGCATCATCGCGAACTGCCCCAGCTGCATCCGCCCGAACGGCTGGTCCGCGCCGATGTCCAGCATGTGGCAAAGTTCCTTACCCGCTCGCGTCTCCAGATCCAGCGTGTCGCACAGCGCCCACGCCGCCGCCACCCGCACCGAGCGCGCGGGATCCTCCAGCAAGGGCTGCAACACCGGACGCAGGCTGGCGATGTTTTCCCGCGTCACCGTGCCCAGCGCCCGGACTGCCGCCTCCCGCACCAGCGGGCTTTCGTGCGTCAGCTGGTGGATTAGCGCCTGACTGGCCGCGGGATCGAGCACCCAGCGCGTCAGCAAGCGGCACGCCGTCGCCTTCCAAGCCGGGATCTCCGCGCTGGCCAGCAGCCCGATCAAGCCCTCCCGCGCCGCAGGCTCCCCGCGCCGCGCACTGCCGATCAGCAGAGCCCGCGTCCGCGATGCCCGGTCCGGCTTCTCCCCGTAAAACTGCTTTTTCGCCGAGATCGCCCAGTCCGTGTCCTTGTCCGCGTGGCAGCGGTTGCAGGCATTCGGCACATTCAGATCCTTCGTCAGTTGCGGATCGGGGATGCTGAAACTGTGGTCGTGCCGCGGGTGACGCTGCATGTAGGTCGTCGTCGGCATGTGGCAGGAAACGCACTGGTTCCCTGTGCTGTCCGCGCCGTGGTGGCTGTGGGCCTGCGGATCGATCACCGGCGCGGGGAACTTGCTGCCGCCCGCGTGACAGTTCATGCACAGCTGGTTTCCCACCGCCAGCGGCTTGTTGTCGTGGGGATCGTGGCAATCCGCGCAGCGCACGCCCGCGTGCTGCATCCGGCTGGATAGAAACGACGTGTACTCGTAGTCCTCCTCGTGGATCTGGCCGTCGGGGTAAAACGTCTCCGTCTCGTCGGTCACCGTCAGGCTGAAGTGGTCGTAAAACGACTCGCCCGGCACCAGATCGCCCGTGATTTCCCCACGCCGCGCATGGCAGGCCGCGCAGGTCTCCGTCGCCTGATCGCGCGAAAACGGCTTCAGCGTCGGGTCCTTGCCGTGTCCGGAAAGCGGCGGCTTCTTCTGCCACTCCACGTGATCCTTCATCGGCCCGTGGCACGCCTCGCAGCCCACGCTCATTTCCGCCATCGTCGTGTGGTAACTGTTCGTCTTCGGCTCGAAATTCTTCCGCAGCCGCGTGTTGTGGCACGCCGCGCACATCGAGTTCCAGTTCATCCCCTGACCCGTCCAGTGCCCCCAGTCGCCCGGCCCGCGCTCGTCCTCGCCGTGCACCCCGAACCATTCATTCTTTGCCGGATCCAGCGCCACATCGTGCGCCTGCAGCCGCCCACCCGGCGCCGCCACCAGAAACTGCCGCAGCGGATTATTGCCGATCACCCGCACTGCCGGGAAAGCCTGTTCTTGATTATCCCGCCCCCGCGCGAGAATCTTCGCCAGCCCATCCGCATCCACAAACACCTCGGTCTTCTCCTGGCCGTGCACCAGCGTCTGCCTCGGCTCAAACGCCGCGTGATCCTTCTTTTTGCTGATCTCCCGCTCCGCCAGCCCGTGGTTCGAATCCTGCCACTTTGCAAACGCTGCCGCATGGCAGTCCCGGCAAGCCGCCGACCCCGCATAGCCCGCGTGCACCGCATCTTCCGGTGCCAAAATCGGTTTCTCCACCGCCGTCAGCGGGGCAGGTGACCGCGGCCAAAACGCACGCACCACCAGCAAAGCCACCACCAGCACTGCGCTAGCTAAAATCAGGCGGATGAAGAGTTTTTTGGGTGATTTCATGCCGCTTTCCAACTCCCCAAAGTCAAAAGCCCCACCGCCCAAACGTCAATCGAGAAGCGCCATCTCGCATATGATACGACATGAATCCCATGACTCCCATAAGTCCCTCCATAAAAAAACGGCCCTCGGCAAAAAACCGAGGGCCGCCAGAAAAAAGAACCGCAGAAAACCGCGGCTCTCACACGATCACAGTGCCATGTCCTTCAACTTCTTCAAAGGACGCACCTTCACTGCTGTGGAAGCAGGCTTCGCCTTGAAGGTCACTTCCTCCTTGGTGAATGGGTTGATCCCCTTGCGCGCCTTCACCGCTGGCTTGCGCACGGTCGTGATCTTAAATAGGCCCGGCAGCACAAACTCGCCCACAGCGCGCTTGTCCAGGTGTGCTTCGATCACTTCGGCCAGACCATCCAACACGGACGACACTTGCTTGCGGCTCAGCGCAGTGCTTGCGGCGATTTGTTCGAGGATCTGAGTTTTGTTGAACTTGTCTTTAACGGGAGCAGTTTTTTTAGCCATGCGGGTGATTCCAGAGAAATCGTCGCCGATGTCAAGGCCCAGTCACGCGTTTGGGCACGTTTTCCGCATTTTTTCGCCTGTCATCCCATGAATCAGTGGGCCCGCAGGGATTTGAACCCTGGACCAAGGGATTATGAGTCCCCTGCTCTAACCGCTGAGCTACAGGCCCT
>CAJXYV010000195.1 GCA_913063525.1 uncultured Verrucomicrobiota bacterium | reverse complement strand
ACTTCGAAGATCGATCCGCGCACTTCGAAGATCGATCTTCGCAGTCCGAAGATGGACTTTCACGATCCCAAGATGAGCATTCGCGTTCGAAAGATGAACCTTCGGACCAGGCGGCCAAGGTCGGCGTGGCGACAGGCAGGGGCACGCGCTGGGATGGCACAAACGGTGGATCGCTGAAAGACCGGGCAGATTCCCAAGCATTCAGTTGATTTCCTCGGATTTCTGGCGGAATTTCTCACCCAAGCACTCGCATGACCCAAGAAACTCAAGCCATCGAAGTCGAAGTCGTCGAAATCGATGGAGCCGTGCCGACCGCGAAGCGCGACCCGCACACGGAGGCTCCCGCGGGTCAGCCTTGGCAAGGCTGGCAGGGCCGCGTCCGCTCGCTCGACAGCCGCTGGTGGCCGCTGTGGATTTTCCTGGGTGTCATCGCGATTGGACTGCTGCTGACGGTGGGCCTGGTCATCGGTGTTATTTTCGTGATTTTGCGAATTTTAAACAGCCTTGGGCGCGCGCTTTTCCCGGATCGTTGAACCCGATTTACAAAGTTTCCATCTTCTAGCGCGGCTGAAGCCGCATTCTCCCGGTAAGGAGTTCCACCTTCAGGTGGTTCTTCACTCACCAAAAGACAGGCTAAAGCATGAACTCCCTACCCTGCGCTGTCCGCCGTTGATTGGAGATATGCGTCCGACCGCTACCCCGAGGCGGATGGCCTGACGCGAAACGATGCCTTTCCTAACTGCGGTTTTCGGGTCAAAACTCGCCCATGAATCGATCCGGAAAACTCCACGCCCTGCTGGCCACCTCCCGGGTGGCCAATATCCCCAGCGTGGTCAGCAATGTCTGGCTGGGCGTGGCGGTGGCGACGATTCTTGGCGATGCACCCATCGCTTGGGGGCTGACTCTGCGACTGGCGCTTGCCGGCGTGCTGCTTTACATCGCCGGAAACTTTCTCAACGACTGGATGGATCGGGCGTGGGACGCGAAACACCGGCCAGAGCGCGCACTGCCGCGCGGCTTATTCCCGCCCACACTCTATCTCGCGCTGGCAGTGGTTTTAGCGATGCTCGGGGTCGGTGCCGCGGCATCGGTTGGTTCCGCGAGTGGCATTGTCGCACTGGCGATTGTTGGCTGCATCGTCATCTACACGGTCTGGCACAAGCGCAGCCCGTGGCTGGTGATTCCGATGGGGCTTTGCCGCGCCTTGCTGCCGGTGCTCGGTTTTGTGGCGTTTGCCCCCCACCTCAATGGGATCTGGCCTGCGGCGAGCGGATTATTTTGTTACATCGCAGGCCTATCGCTGAGCGCGAGATACGAAGCGATGCCGCACGCGCCGAAAATCGCGATGTTCGCATCGAGAACTCTACTGGTGACGACTGCGGCCTTGATGATTAAGGAATGTGTCTCGCTGCTGTTTTGCCTGCCCGTTGTCAATTCTGGACTGGTCGCTTACCTTGAGGGATCGAAGAATGCAACTTGGCTTACATTACTCCTGCCTGTTGCCTTTTCAGGAGCAATCGCATATTATCTCTGGCTAGTGGTGTGCTTGACCGTCCGCCGCAAACCGGTGCCCGTCCACGTTTCCAGTTTATTGGCGGGCATTCCGCTGGTCGATTGGATCGTACTTTTGCCGATTTCTTTGTCTCTCGGGTCTTGGAATCCATTCGCCATCGCGTGTTTGGTCACCCCTCCCCTCGCATTCGTTTCTGCATTGCTCTTGCAAAGACTCGCCCCGGCGACCTGATCCGGCTTGCAGAGTGTCGGTTCCCACGCTCCACTGTGAGCAGACATGAGCATTGCAGATAAACAGGCTGACCTTGTGGACGAACTTGCCTTTTTCCAGGATTGGACCGAGCGCTACGAATACGTCATCAGCCTCGGCAAAAAGCTAGTACCCATCGAACCCAGCGCCAAAACACCCGAGCACCTGATCAAAGGCTGCCAATCCCAAGTCTGGCTCGACGCCAGCTACGACGGCGCTAAAGTCCACTTCACCGCCGACTCGGACTCCCTCATTACCAAAGGCATGATCGCCCTCTTTGTCCGCGTGCTGAGCGATGAGACGCCCGACGACATCCTCACCGCTGACATGAATTTCATCGAACGCACCGGCCTCAAAGAGCACCTCGCGCCGACACGCGCCAACGCTCTCAACCTGATGGCCCAACAAATGAAACAGCACGCCCTTAAATTCACAAGCCTCTCATGATGATCCTAGCACTCGACTTCCACTGGCTCGCCGACCCTCAAGCCTGGGGCGCGCTGCTGACCCTGACGCTGCTAGAAATCGTGCTCGGCATCGACAACATCGTTTTCATCTCGATCCTCGTCGACCGACTGCCCAAGGAAAAACGCCAGTCAGGTCGGCTGATGGGCCTGAGTCTGGCCATGATTGCGCGCCTTTTGCTGCTGCTATCCATCGCATGGATCATGGGCTTGCAGAACGCGTTGTTTGAAATCCCCGTCCATCCCACCCTGTGGGACATGATACCCCGCGCCGCCGAACACCACGGCCGACTGGGAATCTCGATCAAGGACCTCATCCTACTGGGCGGCGGGTTTTTCCTGATCTGGAAATCGACCAAAGAAATCCACCACAGCTTGGAAGGTGCGGGCGAACCCACCGCCACGAGTGCCGCTGCGGCCAGTTTTGGCGGCGTGCTGCTACAGATCGCCATGATCGACATCATTTTCTCGCTGGACTCGGTGATCACCGCCGTCGGCATGGTCAATGACCCCAGCCGCGTCTCGCTAATGATGGTAGCTGTCCTGCTATCCATGGGGGTGATGATGCTCGCATCCGGTGCCATCGGCAGCTTTGTCTCGCGCCATCCATCGGTCAAAATGCTCGCACTTTCCTTCCTCATCATGATCGGCACCACGCTGATGGCCGAAGGGCTACACTTCCACGTCCCCAAGGGCTACATCTACTTCTCCATGGCCTTCTCGCTGGCCGTCGAACTGCTCAACCTGCGCCTGCGGGCCAAAGACTTCCAAGCCCCCGCATCCGAAATCTGAAGGGCCTTTCACCTCGGCAAATCCAAGTCGCCAAGGAAGAGTTTTTCAGAGTGGGTCTACGGCGTGAAAGTGTTCCAGCCGCGTCACTGAAGCTTCTTCCTTCGCGCCTTCGTGTCTTCGTGCGAGCCCATCTTCAAGCAGTCGCGGAAACAGGAAACCTACTCGGTAAACATCGATTCCAGCTCGTCCATGCTCCAGCCGGCAGCGTCGCCTGCGCCGTTTTCATCGATCGCCGAGGCCAGCTCGCGCTTCTTCGCTTGGAGACGGACGACTTTTTCTTCGACGGTGCCGCGGGTGAGCAGGCGGTAAACGGTGACCGGGCGGGTCTGGCCGATGCGGTGGGCGCGGTCGGTCGCTTGGGCCTCGGCGGCGGGGTTCCACCACGGGTCGAAGTGCACGACGGTGTCGGCGGCGGTGAGATTGAGGCCGTAACCACCGGCCTTGAGACTGATGAGAAACACCGGCGGGCCGTCGGGCTGCTGGAATTTGTCCACCAGTTGCTGGCGGTTGCGAGTCTGGCCGTCGAGGCGCAGGCTCTGCCAGCCGCGCTCGGCGATGCACGTTTCGATTTCCTTCAGCTGGGTCTGGAATTGACTGAAAATGAGCATGCGGTGGTTGCCGCTGACGGCCTCTTCGATCAATTCCAACAAGCGTTGGAGTTTGGCCGAGCGCCGACCGACCACGAGCTGATTGAATCGCTCGTTGCCCAGCAGGGCGAGGTCGCAGCAGGTTTGGCGCAGGCGCAGCAGCGCAGTAAGCATCTGCATCCGCGCGGCCCCCTTGTTGCCGGAGTCGGCGATGGCATCGACCCGTTTGCGGCCTTCGACCAGCAGCTCTTTGTAAACCGATTGCTGGTCGGGGCTGAGGTCGCAGAATTCGTCGATGAAGAGTTTCGACGGCAGCTCCGGGGCGACCTGCTCCTTGGTCCGCCGCAGCAGGAAGGGCGAAATTTTGAGCCGCAGCCGCTCGATGACGGCAGCCGCCGATTCGCCGGTGGCCAGCGGGGTTTCGTAGCGGTCCTTGAAATCCTCGCGCCCGCCCAGCCAACCCGGCTGGATGAAGCGGAAGATCGACCACAGGTCTTTGACGCCATTTTCGATCGGCGTGCCGGTCAGCGCGATGCGGTAGGAGGCGCGCAGTTTCCAGACGGCCTTGGCGTGGTCGGTATCGGGGTTGCGCATCAAACTGGCTTCGTCGACCACCACCGCGCGGTAGTCGGACTTGAGGTGATAGGCCAGATCCCGCGCCAGCGTGCCGTAGCTGGTAAGGATGACATCGCCGGGCTGAACCTTCGCCCGCTCGGTATCGCGGCTCGCGCCGTGCAGAATCCTGACCCGCCGGCCCGGCGCAAAGCGGCCAAACTCGGCTCGCCAGTTGCCCAGCAGCGAGGCCGTCGCCACCACCATCACCACCCCGGAATCGGGATTCGCGCCCTCAAACAGCCGTTCGATCAAAGCGAT
>CAJXYV010000194.1 GCA_913063525.1 uncultured Verrucomicrobiota bacterium | reverse complement strand
ACCCATTAACCCGGGAGGCATCTCAGTCGGACCGCCTTGTCTTGCGACGCAGAAGGATTAGCACCCCGCCGACCCGCCGGCAAGAACTATTTTCAACTATTTTGAAAATTCTTTTGGCCGCCGGGCTTAGAGCGCTTTTTCGCCGAGCAGTTTGATCGGTTTGGGCGCGCGTTTGCGGCGCAGGCCGAACTGCCTGACGGCGTGGCGCTGCAGGTGGGCCGTCGCGGCGGCGATGTCGTCGGTGAAGAAGATGAGCTCGGGATCTTCGGGGCTGATCGTCCCCTCCTCTGCCATTTGATAGACGAAGTCGATCAGCGGCTTCCAGTAGTCTTTACCCATCAGGACGATGGGGAAAATCTTGAGTTTGCCTGTTTGGATCAGCGTCATGGTTTCGAACATCTCATCCAGCGTGCCGGCGCCGCCGGGTAGGATGATGAAGGCGTAGGAATACTTCACGAGCACCACCTTACGGGTAAAAAAGTATTTCATCGTCACCGAGCGCTGGACGTAGGGATTGGCCTGCTGCTCGAAGGGCAGCTCGATGTTGACGCCGAGCGAGCGGCCGCCGGCCTCGAAGGCACCTTGGTTGGCCGCTTTCATGATGCCGGGGCCGCCGCCGGTGATGACGGTGAAGCCCAAGCGCGCGCAGGCCTCGCCCATCTGTCGGGCCATTTCATAGTAGCGGCTACCAGGCTGGGTGCGGGCGGAGCCGAAGATGGTCACGCATGGGCCGGAAAAGTGCAGGGCGCGGAAGCCGATGAGCAGATCCTTGGTCATGCGCAGCAAGGTCGCTAGATCGCGCCAGCGAGTGCTGGGGCCGGAGAGAAGCGTCTGGTCCGGGGTCTCGAGCTCGAAGATTTTTTGTTCGGCGATTTCCTTTTCGGAAATCGGCTCGACGACCTGCGGGATTTTTGGGCATTCGGGCGCGCTCACGGGGGGAGAGTTGCCGATGGGAGCGGATTTGGGAATGAAGAAAGATGGGGCCTATGGGACTGGTAGGACCTATAAAAAACGCGCCCGACTCGGGCGAGAGGCGGACGCGTTTTTGTAAAGAGCCGGAATAATCAGCCCGCGAAGTTCGCAGCGACGACGTCCCAGTTCACGAGACTCCAGAAGGCGGCGATGTAATCCGGGCGGCGGTTCTGGTAGTGCAGGTAGTAGGCGTGTTCCCAGACGTCGAGGCCGAGGATCGGGGTGTTGCCGCAGCCGCCGAAATCGGCGCCCATCACGGGGTTGTCTTGGTTGGCGGTGGAGCAGACGCCCAGCGAGCCATCGGCCTTTTTGCAGAGCCACGCCCAGCCGGAGCCAAAGCGGGTGATGCCGGCCTTGCCGAAGGCTTCCTTGAACGCATCGAACGAGCCGAAGGCCTGGTCGATCGCTGCGGCGAGTTCGCCCGAAGGAGCCTTGGCACCGCCGGGAGCGATGACTTTCCAGAAGAACGTGTGATTCACGTGGCCACCGGCGTTGTTGCGGACGGCGGTGCGGATGTCCTCGGGCACAGCGGCGAGGTCGCGGATCAGCGCATCGGCACTTTTCGCTTCCAGCTCGGGCTTGCCGGCAAGGGCGTTGTTGAGGTTGGTGATGTAGGCTTGGTGATGCTTGGAATGATGGATTTCCATCGTGCGGGCATCGATGTGGGACTCGAGCGCATCGTAAGCGTAACCGAGATCGGGGAGTGTGTGGGCCATGGTAGTGAGGAGTTTGGTTTGCGTATTGCCGAGCCATTCGATACCACGAAAGCGCTCAGCAACGCCACTACGAAACCGAGCTAACCGATCCCCGCAAGGACAAAACTATGATTCCTCCAGAACTCGCTCTTTATTTGCCACAAATCCTCTTCGTGATCGGGGGGCTGTTTCTGGGCTGGCTCGTCGCCCATCTCATTGCATCCAGCAAACTCGCCGCCGCTGCCGAGCGCTTGAAATCTGAAGAGCGCCGCGCCACGGAGATCGAAGCCCGACTGGCCCAAGCCAGCGCCGATGCCACTCGCCACGAGCAGGAATCGCAGACATTTCGCAACCAGTTCACCGAACTGCGCTCGCGCCTTGACAGCGAAATCAAGGCTGCCGCGGAAAAGCAGGCGCTGCTGGAACGCGCGGAGATCAAGCTTTCCGACACTTTCAAGGCACTCTCTGCCGACGCGCTTCGTTCGTCGTCCGAGCAATTTCTCCAACTCGCGAAAACCTCGCTCTCGACCCAGACCGAGGAAGCGAAGGGCGAAATCGAAAAGCGCAAAGTCGCCATCGAGACGCTGATCAAGCCGATGTCCGAGTCACTCGGGAAATTCGAACTGCGCATCGGCGAAATCGAAAAATCCCGCGAAGGTGCGTACTCGGAGCTGCGGGAACAAGTGCGCGCGCTCGGCGAAGGCCAGCTCGGCTTGCAGCGCGAAACCGCATCGCTCGTCAAGGCGCTGCGCCAGCCGACCGGCCGCGGCCAGTGGGGCGAAATGCAGCTCCGCCGCGTCGTCGAACTCGCCGGCATGCAAGAACACTGCGACTTCGAAACCCAGCACCACAGCACCACCGACGAGGGCAAAAAACTGCGCCCCGACCTCATCGTCCGCCTGCCCGGCGGCAAGACGATCGTCGTCGATTCCAAAACGCCGATGGACGCCTACCTCGATGCGCTGGAAGCCACCGACGACGCCAAACGCGACGCGGCGCTCGAACGCCACGCCCGCCAAGTCCGCACCCACATCCAGCAACTTTCGTCGAAAAACTACACCGCGCAGTTCGCCCACACGCCCGAGTTCACTGTGTTGTTCCTGCCGAGCGAATCGTTCTTCTCCGCCGCGCTCCAGAGCGACCCCGGCCTGATTGAACGCGGCGTCGAGCAAGGCATCATCCTCGCCACGCCGACCACCTTGATCGCACTGCTTCGCGCCGTTTCCTACGGCTGGCGCCAGGAATCCATCGCCGAAAACGCCCGCGAGATTTCCCTGCTCGGCCGCACCTTGCACGAGCGCCTCGGCAAACTCGCCGAGCATTTTTCGAAACTCGGCCGCTCGCTCGGTAGCGCGGTCGACCACTACAACAGCGCCATCGGTAACTTCGAAACCCGCGTGCTCGTCACCGCCCGCAAGTTTGAGGAACTTAAAGCCACCCCCGAGGCGACCGCCAGCATCGCCCACCTCGACCCCGTGGATAAACTTCCACGCAGCTCGCAATTCACCGCGCCAAGTATCGCAACCACCGATCCGCTGACCGCTACCAGCTTAGACATCGAAGCCTCCGACGATTTCCTCAGTCCGGCCATGGACGAGGATTTCGCCTTTGTCCCCGATCCGCCAGCCAGCGCCCGCAGCGCGGCGTCCGATCTGCGATCGGCGTTGGAGTGAGCGGCAGTTTGACATCGAAGGGTTTTCATGGGAATATGATGCATGAAAGTTCGTGCTACCACGCAACACCCCAAGTCCAAACCGGCGACGACTGGAGCGGCTTGCGCTGTGGCACCGCATAAAATTGTAAGGATCGTCTCCCCCGCCGACGGCGGATTGCCCTACTTCGACTGCACACCACCTTCAGAAACATCCCCTTCGTACGAGAAACTCCAAAAAATGATCGAACAATCTCAGCTAGAGGAAGATCTCCAACGTGTCGGCATCGCTCTTTGATTCCAACGTCTGGCTCGCTCTGGCCTTTTTAAAACACCAGCATCGGGAGCAAGCGCAGAACTACCTTGCGGGCCTAACGAAAGACTCCATGGCACTATTCTGCCGCGCTACTGAGCAATCTTGGCTCCGATTGATCACGGCACCCGCTCTCCATCGAGCCTACGATTTCGCTACAATCACCAATCACAACGCGATCGAAATTCTCAATCGTTGGCACTCCGACCCAAGGGTCGGTCGTATCGAAAGCGAACCACCCGGCACTCGGCAGCTGTGGCTAAAACTCGCCGACCGCAATACCGCCTCGCCGAAGCTGTGGATGGATGCTTATCTCGCAGCGTTCGCGATTTCAGGACAGCTTCGTTTCGTCACCGCTGACAAAGACTTCCGCCAATTTCAAGCCAGCGGCCTCGACCTGCATCTTCTCAAATCTGAAATCTGAAATTCTTCCATGCTCCCATCTCTCACCGGCCAATCTCCGGAAACTCTCGCCGCTTGGCTCAATGACGCGGGCGAACCGACGTTCCGCGCCGACCAAATCCTCGAATGGGTCTGGAAAAAGAAGGTCACTTCCATCGATGCGATGAGCAACCTGCCCGCCGCCCTGCGAACTAAGCTCGGCGAATCGTTCCGCCTCAGCTCGCTGGAACACAGCACCACCCAAGGCTCCGCCGACACCACCCGCAAGTTCCTCTTCCGCCTGCACGACGGCCGCTACGTGGAAAGCGTGCTGATCCCCGCCAACCCCGCGCTTTACGGCGAAAAGTCCGACCGCCGCACGCTCTGCGTCTCGTCGCAAGTCGGCTGCGCGTATGGTTGTAAATTCTGTGCCTCGGGCCTCGCGGGATTCACGCGCAATCTCGACGCCTCCGAGATCGCGGGCCAAGTCCTCGCCGCCGAACAACTTTCGGGCGAGCGCGTCGATTCGCTCGTCTTCA
>CAJXYV010000193.1 GCA_913063525.1 uncultured Verrucomicrobiota bacterium | reverse complement strand
GCGAATCCGACGGTGCCCTACTCGTCACCGCCCGCCAATCCCTCGCCCTCGTCCAGATGCCCGAAGGCAAACCCATGCGCCTGCCCAAGGACTGGGCGGAGCGGTGGGGTTTTGAGTGAGGAGTTTCGAGTGCGGAGTGCGGAATGGAATAGGAAGCGGGTCGGCGCCTGCGTCTGATATTTCACTCCGCGCTCCGCACTCAAAACTCCGCACTTCAAGTTCTTGCCAAGTTTGCCAAGTTCCCTTTCACTGCGGGCCGCTTCAGCCATGGCACTCATCGTTCAAAAATACGGCGGCACTTCCGTCGGCTCCATCGATCGCATCCGCAACGTCGCCGCGCGGATGAAACGCACTCGCGACGACGGCAACCAAGTCGTCGCCGTGGTTTCCGCCATGTCGGGCGTCACCGACGGCCTGATCAAGATGGCCAAGGAGATTTCCGCAGAACCCTGCGAGCGCGAACTCGACGTCTTGCTCGCCACCGGCGAACAGCAATCGATCGCGCTTCTTAGCATCGCCCTGCAGGAACTGGGCGTGGATGCCGCATCCGTCACCGGCGGTCAGGCGGGTATCCAGACCACCGGTTCCCACACCCGCGGCCGCATCCTGCACATGGATCCGTCGCTGATGCAGAGTTTCCTCGACGCCGGAAAATCCCTCGTTGTCGCGGGTTTCCAGGGTGTCACGCCCAGCGGCATGATCCACACCCTCGGTCGCGGCGGGTCCGACCTCACCGCCATCGCGGTGGCGGCGGCTCTGAAAGCCGACGTCTGCCAGATCCTCACCGACGTCGATGGCGTTTACACCTGCGACCCGCGGGTGGTGAAAAACGCCCGCAAACTCCCTGAAATTTCCTACGACGAAATGCTGGAAATGGCCTCGTCCGGATCGAAGGTCATGCAGTCCCGCTCGGTCGAGTTCGCCAAAAAATTCGGCGTCGTTTTTGAAGTCCGCTCATCGCTCAACGATAACCCTGGTACCCTTGTGTTAGAAGAACATCCCAACATGGAAAACGTCGTCATCCGCGGCGTCTCGATCGAACGCTCGCAAGCGCGCGTCACCCTCACCGGCATCCCCGACGAACCCGGCATGTCCGGGCTGATCCTCGGCGCGCTGGGCGATGCGGAGATCAACCTCGACATGATCGTCGCCAACATCGCTCACGACGGCCAAGCGCGCCACTCGTTCACGATGCACTCCAGCGATCTCGGCAAGGCCCAGGCCGCGCTCAAGACCGTGCTCGCCGAGCTCGCGCCGAACTCGAAAATCGAGACCGAATCCGGCATCGCCAAACTTTCCGCCGTCGGCATCGGCATGCGCTCCCACTCGGGGGTTGCCGCCACCATGTTCAAGGCCCTCGGCGACGCAGGCATCAACATCGGCATGATCTCCACCTCGGAAATCAAAATCGCCGTGACCGTTGACGAGCCACGCATCGAAGATGCAGCCCGCGCCGTCCACGACGCCTTCGGTCTCGACAAAGTCCCGGCCTAAAGCCGCGCTCGGACTGGCGTGAAGACTCTTCCAACGCGTTGGAGGAGCTTTCTGGCGGCACAATCGGCTACGCGACGGGAGTCACCAGGCTGGCGGCGAGTTTGGCGCGGCTGCGGGCTTCGTCGGTGTCCTTGCCGGTGGCGAGGGCGACTCCCATGCGGCGGCGGGCGAAGGATTCGGGTTTACCAAAGAGGCGGATGTCGCTTTGCGGGACGCGGAGGGCTTGTTCGACGCCGGTGAAGGCGATGCCGGATTGTTCGAGTTGGCCGTATATCACGGCGCTGGCACCGGCGGCACGCGGGGCGACACTGACTGGCAGGCCGAGGATGGCGCGGGCGTGGAGTTCGAATTCGTTTTGCAGCTGGCTGCACATCGTGACCATGCCGGTGTCGTGCGGGCGCGGGCTGATTTCGCTGAACCAGACGTCGTCGCCTTTGACAAACAGCTCGACGCCGAAGAGGCCGCGGCCGCCGAGGTTGTCGGTGACTTTTCGGGCGATGTCTTGCGCTCGTTGGAGGGCGAGCGGACTCATGGCTTGAGGTTGCCAGCTTTCGACGTAGTCGCCGTGGACTTGGACGTGGCCGATCGGGTCGCAGAAGTGGGTTTCGGTTTCGCCGTTGGCGCCGAGCGAGCGCACGGTGAGCAGGGTGATTTCGTAATCGAAGCGGACAAGGCCTTCGACGATGACGCGGCCTTGGTTGACGCGGCCACCGCTGGCGGCGTAGTCCCACGCGGCGGCGACTTCGGTCGGGCCGTCGACTTTCGACTGGCCCTTGCCGGAGGACGACATGACCGGCTTGATGATGCACGGGTAGCCGATCCCGCCGTCGATGGCGGCCTGCATTTCGGCGAGGCTGCTGGCGAATTGGTAGGGGGAGGTGGCGAGGCCCAGGGTTTCGGCGGCGAGGCGGCGTATGCCTTCGCGGTTCATCGTCAGCTGGGTGGCGCGTGCGGTGGGGATGACGGTGGCCAGGCCTGCTCGTTCGATTTCGACGAGCATGTCGGTGGCGATGGCTTCGATTTCGGGCACGATGAAATGCGGTTGTTCGTTTTCCACCAGTGCACGAAGTGCCGCGCCATCGGTCATGTCGATCACGTGCGAGCGGTGGGCGACCTGATGCCCCGGCGCGTCCGGGTAGCGGTCGACGGCGATGGTTTCAACCCCAAGCCGCTGGAGGGCGATGATGACTTCTTTGCCGAGCTCGCCGCTGCCCAGCATCATGACTTTGGTGGCGGACGGTGAGAGTGGCGTGCCGATGGCGATGGGTAGTTTCATGATGCGCAAGTGCGGCAGCATCCAATCAAACGAGGGGGAATCGGCAAATCTTAACTTTGCACCTGCGCGCTGCGCGAGGCCTTGGAAGGCAGTTGGAAGGGCGAGGCGCGGACCGATTGAGTCAGCATCGGATCGGCAGTCTCATTTTTTCTTGGATCGCTTATCCTCAGGAATGATTTTCAGATTGAGCGGCTGAGCATCGGCTCCGGGCAAAATGAAAATCAACTTCCGGATATTGAGGTCGTGTTCCCAAACTGCGGAGTAGAGCACTGCCTGGGGATCTTCTGGCTTGAGAAGCTGCACGCCCATGTTGTGCACCTCGCTGTCCGGCAGAATGTCCATAGCGGCATAGGCTTCGCTGACTTGTTTGACCTGGCCGCCGTAGCTGAATAAAAATGGTGTGCCCGTGGTATTGATCAAGCGCAGGGAGCCCCAGGGGAAGCCGATGTTGCTGTCTTCAACGGCGAGGGTGCGCAATCCGGAGGGGGCCGCCGCGTCGGGCAGGATCAGGATCAGTGGCGAGCTGATTTCAGGGGGGAGTGTGATCGCCACCGTGACGGGCTTGCCACTGGAATCCTCGCGGTCCAGAGCCACCAGCACTAGCGAGGTCTTGCCGGCGACAAATGGGTAGGCGGCGCTGCGCTTCTGGGCGCTGAGGTCCTTGATTTTCGTCGCCTTCTTGGCACCGCGAAAACTCAGCTTGCGGGCCGCGATTTCCTCATCCAGCGGCAGAAAGCGAATCGAGGCGGCCCGTAATGGTGCGCTGAATCCGAAGATTGCCATGATGCAGGTGATCAATAACGTCGTGTGAATGCGTGGCATAAGGGTGGAATTCTCGTAGTTGCACCATCCTCAACGGGAGTGTTGAAAATTATGAATAATTATGCAACTTTTTTGCAGTCTTGGTTTCCCGGGCTGCCGATGCAAGATCAAATTTGGCAGGGCATGAATTGACTGGAGCTAGGAACGGTCGACATTTGGCGTGGGCGGTCGGGCCAGAATGCGATCAGGGGCCTTGGATTGATCCGCATCCGGCCAGAGCTCAAGTGCTGGAATCAATTTAATGCAATTTGATGCAAATAAAAGTTGACGGCACCCCGGCGATTTGAATGATCCGTGAAGACACGGCTAACGAAAAACCCATCGCTCGTGGTTGTTGAGTCCCATTTGATGATCCTGAAATGGATCCGTACGCGAAATTTTTCATGCAAATCAAACTCACAAACCCGATCAAATTTTCGGCTTGCCGCATCAGCACTGGGCGAGCCGCCGCGTTCACCGTCATGGCGTGCTGCGCGACGCTGTTCGCTGCGGAGGATGGCTCTTCCAAAATCGTGACCGCAGGCGCAGGCAGCTACTCCACGCTGCTGCCAGGCACCTGCAAGCCGCTGCCGGAAAAGATTTTTAAAACTGCCGACATCGTAGGGCCGACCATTACCGGGCAATGGTGGAGCTCCCTGCTGTGGGAGAATTTTTCGAACAATATGTTCGCGCACCCGCTCGGGATGTTGTGCACGGCGGAGGGGCTGTCGATTTGCTATCCAGGCACCAGTATTGTGGCCAATAAAGAGGCAATCATGGCGGGCGCCGTGACCAAGGATGGGGATTTGAAAATTGCTCACTCGGCTTGTGCGCAGTTTCCAGCGGCGGAATGCGGTGGCTACTCGGATTGGTTCGTGACGGCGGCGTTCGCATCGGGCGGTTCATCGCTTAAGACCAGCTTTGGCCATGGTAGTCCTTTTGTTTACTGCCTCTACGGCGGTGGTGATCCGGTGATCCGCTTTGCAA
>CAJXYV010000192.1 GCA_913063525.1 uncultured Verrucomicrobiota bacterium | reverse complement strand
CACACTTCGACGACATCGTCCGCATCAACGCGGCCGACATCGAGCCGACCGTCACGTGGGGCATCTCGCCCGACCACGGTATTTTCATCTCCGAAAACATCCCTGACCCCGCGAAGGCTTCGACCCCGCTGGAAAAAGCATCGATCGAAGAAGCACTCGCCTACATGAAACTCGATGCCGGCACCCCGATCAAGGGCGTGAAAATCGACGTCGCTTTCATCGGTTCCTGCACCAACGGCCGGATCTCCGACTTCCGCGAAGTGGCGAAGTACATCCAAGGCCATCACGTGGCGGCGGGCGTGCAAGCGCTGGTCGTCCCGGGTTCCCAGATCGTCGCCATCCAGTGCGAACAAGAAGGGCTGCCGGAAATCTTCCGCGCTGCTGGCTTCGAATGGCGCGGCGCAGGCTGCTCCATGTGCCTCGCGATGAACCCCGATAAACTCGTCGGCGACCAACTTTGCGCATCCTCCTCGAACCGCAACTTCAAAGGCCGCCAAGGTTCGTCCACCGGACGCACCGTCCTAATGTCGCCTGTGATGGTTGCCGCTGCGGCAATCCGCGGCAGCATCGCCGACGCCCGCGAGCTTTTCGATCTGGAAACTCCGGATAACGTCGCGTAACTTCGTCGCAGTCATGCCACCGAGCGCCGCCAGAAACCTGCCGATCACCGCCGCAGAATATCTCGAAGGAGAGCTGCGGTCGAAGGATCGTCATGAGTTTGTGGATGGCCGCATCTATGCCATGGCCGGAGCCAGTCTCCGTCACAACGAGATCTGCCTCGACGCAGCGATCCTGCTCAAGGACCACCTCCGCGGCGGCCCGTGCCGCACCTTCATCGAAGCGGTAAAAGTCCAGATCGCCGACGATCTCGGGGAGTCCTATTACTACCCCGATGTCGTCGTCACCTGCGAAGCCGCGGATGATAACAGCCACATCGTCCGCAGCCCCAACCTGATCATCGAGGTGCTTTCGCCCTCCACTTCGCGCAACGACCGCGGCGATAAACTCGCCACTTACAAGCGGATGCCTAGCGTCGAGGAGATCGTTTACATCGAACAGGACTGGCCGGAAATCTTCGTCCTGCGCCGCTCCGACGGCTGGAAAAAGCACCTCTACACCCAGCCCGAATCGCCCGTCCATCTGGAATCGATCGACCTCACCGTTACGGTTGCCGACTTCTACCAATCTGCGCCATTTCCGGCCGATGTGAAACGCCCTTGGTATCTCATCAACCGCGAAGACGGCTAACTTATTTCAAAACCTCAACTCTTCCATTTCTCTCATGGCACTCGAACCCGTTCCTTCCGTCACTGGCCGCGCTGTTTTCATCCCCGGCGCGGATATCGATACCGACCGCATCATCCCGGCTCGCTTCATGAAATGCGTCACCTTCGATGGCCTCGGAGAATTCGCCTTCTATGACGTGCGCTTCGACGAGCACGGCAACAAAACCCAGCACCCGCTCAACGATCCCCGTTTTGCCGAGGCTTCCATCCTTGTTGCTGGCGTGAACTTCGGCTGCGGTTCGTCGCGCGAACACGCGCCGCAATCGCTGCGCAAGTACGGCTTCAACGGCGTCATCGCCGAGTCGTTTGCCGAGATCTTCTACGGCAACTCGACCACCCTCGCGATGCCTTGCGTCATGGCTTCTCCAGCCGATGTCGTCGCTATCCGCGATGCGGTCGAAGCCGACCCGACCACCGAAGTGACCATCGATGTGCAAGCCCTGCGCGTCCGCACTTCGGGCGGTCTCGACATTGCAGTGACCATGCCAGACTCCGCCCGCGAAGCGCTGCTTTCCGGCCGCTGGGATCCGATCCAAGAGCTGCTCGACAACGACGCAGCCATCGACGCAAAAGCGGTCGAGCTGCACTACGTTTGAGCCGTGCCAGCTGACATTCCCGCCACTCCGCCCGTCGGCATCGCCTTGTTCGATCTCGACGGGACCTTGATTGCGTGGGATTGCCAGCTGTTATTCCGCCATTTCATCATCCGCCGCGAACCGTGGCGCGCGGTGTTTCTGCCCGTCTTCTTCGCGTTTTTACCGCTGGCCGGGCTGCTCGGTGCAGGCGGCATGAAGCGCATTTTCCTCAGCTACCTCTGGCGGATCGACCCGCAGGTCCTCGATCGATACTCGCGCGAATTCGCCGCCTCGTTGATGCCCGCGATCTATCCGCCGCTGCTCGAAAAGCTCGAACGCCAGCGCCAGGCGGGCCATTTCCTGATCCTCGCCTCCGCCAGCCCGGAGTTTTACGTCCGTCACATCGGCCGCGAACTCAGCTTCGACCTCACCCTCGGCACGCCCGTCGAACTCGGCCCGTTTTTCCCCGACTTGGAAAACCACAAAGGCCGCGCCAAAGTCGAGCGCCTGCAGCGACTCCTGCCCGCTGCCTACTTTGAAAACGGCAAACTCCGCCGCTGCCACGGCTACACCGATAGCTGCGCCGACCTGCCCATGCTCACGCTTTGCGACACTGCCACGGTGGTGAACCCCTCGCCGCGGCTCGCCGCCATCGCCGAAAGTTCCGGTTGGGAGATCGTTCGTCTCGCCCGCCCGTGGAAATCGCGCATCACTTTTGCCGTGCGCGTGGTCGCCCTGCTTTTCGGGATCGGCCGTGATCCCGGCGGCATCTCGAAATCCGCGTGAGCCTCACAGCTCGACCTTGAAAAAGTCCCGCATCACTTCGCGGTACACGTCGCGCTTGAAGGCGGGCAACCAGTCGAGGTCGAACTCCTCCGGCAAAATCCAGCGATAGGCGCGGAACTCTGGGCGCTTCTGCTTCACGTTCACCTGCGGCGCGTTTGTCCTGAGGTGGCAGAGAAAGTACGTTTGCTCCTGGCCGTGGCTGCCGTGTTTGCGGATCTTTTTTACACGCACCCGCTTGGGGTAGAGGTAGCGGTAGCCGTCGCGGTGGTCGACCACCTCGTAGTCTTGCGCCAGCAGCCCGACCTCTTCGGAAACTTCGCGGTGCAGTGCTGCTTCCAGCGATTCGCCGGCGTCCACGCCGCCTTGGGGGAACTGCCACGCACCCGGCGTCGTCTTCCGCTC
This sequence comes from uncultured Verrucomicrobiota bacterium, assembly GCA_913063525.1. Classification (GTDB taxonomy): domain Bacteria; phylum Verrucomicrobiota; class Verrucomicrobiia; order Verrucomicrobiales; family Akkermansiaceae; genus Luteolibacter. The sequence continues at coordinate 1,511 of CAJXYV010000192.1, read as the reverse complement.
GCAAATCAGCAGATTGCCTGCGGAATTGACGACCAATGCGGCGACGTTGGGGCGGTATCTTACCATCGCAACGAGCATGCCTTTTTTGCCAAGGGTGACAATCCCGAAGTCGTTGATCCCCCTCATTCCGCTAAAATGATCCGCCGCGCAGGGGAATTTCTTGCCAGCGGGGTGGGATTCTTCCAAGCCTTGTGCCTCTTTTCCTGATCATGAACAAAGTCCTTATTATCGGAGCCGGCGGGGTCGGCAGCGTCGTCGCCCACAAATGCGCCATGGTTCCCGAAGTTTTCGGCGAAATCACCCTCGCCTCCCGCACGCTCTCCAAGTGCGACGCCATCGCTGCCGAGGTGAAACAGCGCACCGGCCGCAGCATCGCCACCGCCAAGGTGGACGCCGACAACGCCGAGGAAACCGCCGCGCTGATCCGCAAGACCGGTGCCAAGCTGCTCATCAACGTCGCCCTCCCTTACCAAGACCTCAACCTGATGGACGCCTGCTTGCTCGCGGGTTGCGACTACATGGACACCGCCAACTACGAGCCGCTGGACGTCGCGAAGTTCGAATACTCGTGGCAGTGGCAGTATCAGGCGCGCTTTGAGAAGGCGGGCCTTTCCGCGCTGCTCGGCTCGGGCTTCGATCCCGGCGTGACCAATGTTTTCACCGCTTGGGCGCTGAAACACCACTTCGACGAGATCCACACCCTCGACATCATCGATGTCAACGGCGGCGACCACGGCCGCGCGTTTGCCACCAATTTCAACCCCGAGATCAACATCCGCGAAGTCACCGCCGAGTGCCGCCACTTCGAGAACGGCGACTTCGTGGAAACCGCGCCGATGTCGAAACACCAGCCGTTCACCTGCCCCGACGGCGTCGGCACCTATGAAATCTACCGGATGTACCACGAGGAGCTAGAATCGCTTGTCAAACACATCCCGACCATCAAGCGCGCGCAGTTCTGGATGTCGTTCTCGCCAAACTACTTGAACCACCTCAAGGTGCTCCAGAACGTCGGCATGACCCGCATCGACCCGGTCATGTATCAGGGCGTGGAAATCGTGCCCTTGCAATTCCTCAAAGCCGTGCTGCCAAACCCCGGCGACCTTGGTGAAAGCACCAAAGGACGCACCTGCATCGGCAACGTCATTACCGGACTCAAGGACGGCAAGGCCAAGGCGATCTACATCTACAACATCTGCGACCACGAGGCCTGCTTCGCCGAAGTCGGCTCCCAAGCGATTTCCTACACCACCGGCGTGCCGGCGATGATCGGCGCCAAGCAAGTGCTGACGGGAGACTGGCGCAAAGCCGGCGTCTGGAACATCGAACAGCACGACCCCGACGCCTTCATGGCCGACCTCAACATCCACGGCCTGCCGTGGCAGGTCATGGAATTAACGCCCGAGCAAGCCGCCGCCTTCCAAGTGGCCTAAGAGTCTCTTCGATGACTTGAGGAGTTCCTCCGCTTGGCGAACGTGTTCCTCCGCTTGGCGAACGTGTTCCTCCGCTTG
>CAJXYV010000191.1 GCA_913063525.1 uncultured Verrucomicrobiota bacterium | reverse complement strand
AGAGATTGATCGCGAGCGCATCATATCGATCGGACAATCGAAATGTCCGATCGAACATTTGGCGCGGGCCCAAAACGATTGTAGCACTCCGATTTCATGCATCAACTCTGTGAACACATTCGCCGATGGCTCGCCTTGTCAGCGCAGGCCGTGGCTGTGGCCGCTGCGGTGGCCCAAGAGCCCGCCGCCCCCGCGCCGCTCACCAACTGTGCGGCTGTGAAAGCACTGCCCAGAGAGGCTGTAGTGCAAAGACTGCCCGTCCGCATCACGGGCGTGGTCAGCTACCGTGAGTTGCTGCGCTACAACAGCAATTCCGGCTTTGTCCTCCACGACGGGGCCGAAGGTGTGTACTGCACCCTGAGCCGGAATCTCAACAAGCAGCTCGCCGACCTGCAAGTGGGCGAGAAGATCGAGGTTGTCGGCGTCAGCGGCCCGGGTTTTTCCCCCCTCGTCGAAGTCAGCAGCGTAAAACGCCTCGGCCCCGGCACTCTGCCGCCCAGCAGCCCCTGCAAGCTCTGGAAGCTGCAAAATGGCCGCTACGACTGTGCCCTGATAAGCCTGGAAGGCGTGGTGAGGAGGATGCACAAAGATGGTCAGGGCAGCTACCGTCTCGAGATCGCGGAGGAAACTGGCACTTTCTCCGCCTTTGTCCCCGCGCCGGATGGCGGCATGCCGGAGTCGCTCGTGGATGCACGGCTGCGGCTGGAAGGCACCTGCTTCGCGCTCTTCAATCCACGCGGCGAATGCACCGGGGTAAATCTGCGACTCGCCGGCCCCCAGCACCTCACCATCCTCCAGCATGGCCCAGCGGACCCTTTCGCAGCGCCGCTCGCATCGCCGCTGGCGCTGAATGCCTTTCGCCCCAGCCCTGCCGTACTCCACCGGCGGCGCATCGCAGGCACTGTCACGCTGCACCGGCAGGGTGAGTTTTTTTATCTCCAATGCGAGCAGCGCACCTTCCGCGTCAATAGTCGGCAAAAGGATCCGCTAACCGTTGGCGATGTCGTCGAGGCATCCGGTTTCGTGGAACAGACGCCGCACTTTGCCGTCCTCGCCGAGTCCGTATTCCGCATCAAAGGCCATGCTGAGGCGCCGGCACCGCAGCGCGTCACTTTGAATGAGCTGATGAGAGTCCCGCCCGGCGGCAAGCCCATCCTGCGACTCGAAGACTACGACGGCATGTTCATCACCATCCAAGCAGCCTTGATCAAATCGGATCGTGACGAGCACGGCTGGCATCGCCTGCATGTCGCACACGACGGGGTGGTCAGCCATGCTATCCTCGGCCCCGATGTTACCGCAGAACAAATCGACAGGCTGCTTCCAGGCAGCCTGCTCGATCTCAGCGGCGTCTGCGAGCTTCGCCTCGTCCAAGGCTGGCCTATCCGTGAAATGCCAAAGCCCGCCAGTTTCATCCTGCACATGCAGGATATGAATGCCATAAAGCTCATCGCCGCGCCCTCGTGGTGGACAACGCAAAGACTCACCTGGGCGCTCTGGGGTATCGCGCTCGTCACGCTCGCCATTTTACTCTGGAACATCTTCCTACAGCAAACCGTGAAACGGCAAACCGAAGCCATCGCCGAACGCATCACCCAGGAAAGTCGGATGCAAGAGCGGCAGCGCATCGGTCGAGACCTGCACGACACCCTGCAACAGGAGCTCACCGGCATCGGCATGCTCATCGGCAGCACGCGCGACAACATCGCCGATCCGCCCAAGGCGATTACCACTCTACAAATGGCCGAGCGGATGGTGCAGCGTGCCAGTGTGGAGAGCCGCGGCACCATACAGGATCTCATGTCAGTCACCCTCGCCGAGCAGGGTCTCCACACCGCGCTGGAGGAGAGTGTGAAGCCGCTCGCCCAGCTCGGCGGCGCTGTTTTTCAAATGCATGTAGATAGCTCTCTGCCGCGCTTCGGCCCCCGCGTCGAAACTACCCTGCTGCGTATCGCCCACGAAGCTGCCGCGAATGCTGGACGGCATTCCCAAGCCCGCGAAGTGCACCTCAGCCTCCTTGGCACCCCGAGCCATATCATCATGGAGCTGCGTGACGACGGCTGCGGCTTTGACCCCGGCATCATTCGTGGCGATGAGCAGCGTCACTTTGGCCTTCTCAGCATGGAGCAGCGTGCCGGAAAGCTCAACGGACAGCTCGAAATTACATCCGCACCCGGCACCGGCACCACCGTGCGCGTCACGCTTCCCCTCTCGCCATCATGACACCCATGCCCGACTCAAACACCGCTCCACGACTCACCCGGATCATGCTCGTCGATGATCATTTCATGGCGCGCATCGGCCTAGCCCTGCCGATCAATCAGCAGCCCGACATGCAAGTCATCGCCGAGGCCTGCAACGGCGAGGAGGCGCTCGGACACTACCGCCAGCATCTGCCGGATGTCGTCATCATGGACTACACGTTGCCGGACAAAACCGGCCCCGAGATCGTCACCGCCATCCGCACGGAGTTTCCCGGCGCCCGCGTGCTATTGCTCTCCGCACACGAGGACGAGGAGCACATCCACCGCGCCATCGAAGCCGGCGTCTGCGGCTATCTGACCAAAAGCTCCGACTGCGCACTCGTCCTCGACTCCATCCGCAGCATCGCCACCGGCCACAGCGCCTTCCCACCCGCCATCGCGAAAAAAGCCGCCGCCCGTCGTCTGCGCCCCGATCTCACCGAGCGCGAGCTGGAGATTCTCAAGCTCCTCGCGCAAGGAAACTCCAACAAGCTCATCGCCGCCGAGCTCGGCTTCAGCGAGAGTCTCATCAAACAAGAACTCGTTCGCATCTTCGACAAACTCGGTGCCAAAGACCGCGCCCACGCCGTCATGCTCGCCATCGAGCGCGGGCTGGTGAACACATTTTGAGTTCGTTTCACTGTCAGATTTGCGGTTCGGCAGGCCGGAAAGTCATATGGTCCTGCGCGGCGAGCAGGTCGCCGCCTTTGCGACGCGAGCCTTTGAAACCCGCGCCGTTATCGCCCATGGATAATGGCGTCAACCCGTTCATGTTGACTGATGACGCACGCGAAGATAAACGCGCCCTACCATTCGACGGGAAATTGACGCGTGCGAGTCCATGCCGAAGGGGCCCAGCCCGTCCGAGGTGCGGGAGGATGAGCAAGAAAGCCACGAGCCAGCGGTGTGTTTGGCAAGGGAAGGGGCACGGTCATCGTGTGGTGAGAAATTGACTCGTGGCGATGCGTGTTACTAGGTCTCTCAGGCGGTAATCTGTGGCGGCGGATTGATTGAGCAGTGCATCCACAGTCGTGAGATCGGCGGCGGTGAGTCTGCGGCCTGTTGGCGTGGGGTTTCCACCGCATTCAATCCTTTCCGCCTCCAGATACCTGCCGATGAGTTTGAGCAGGAATGGGTCCTGCACCCGCTTGCGGAGGCATTGCATGAGGATGTCGTGGTTGACGAGGTCGGGGAGCTTCTCGAGATAGAGGTCCACGACCCAGCGCTTTCCTTCGTGCTGATACTCGCGGGCTTTGTGCACCGCTTGTTCAGCACTCCGTCCGGGCCGAAGGACGTAGCTGTTCTCCGAGAAGTGAGGATCGAACATTGGCCCCAACACCTACGACACGGCTTGTTGATTCAGCCGGTTCAATACGGTGGGGATGCCGAGGATGCGTTCGCCCCTCCCATCAGGTTTGGGTATTGCAATTTGCCTCACGGCGGTTGGCTGGTAGCTGCCGTCCAGCAGCTTACTTCGGATCATGGTCGAGTGGATTTTGAGCCATGGCCGCAGTTGTTCAACGGTCATCCCGTCGGTTCCTGCGGCTTCATTAAGCATGACACCTCGCGGTGCACACCTTGCCGTCCGACTAGTGGTTCCCTCTACCGAGTCCACTGGCTATAACTGATTAGGCGCGGCGGCGGCGTAGCAGCGCCAGCGCGCCCAGTCCACCCACCAGCACCGCCGCACTCGGCTCTGGAACCGCGGTGATCGTCACAAATTTCGAGTAGGTACCGCCGTTTTCGCCGGCCGTCATGTCATTGTAATTGATCAACCAGTCGCCGCCGCCTGCGGTGAAGCTCGAGTCATCCGCCAGACCAGCGAAGGTTCCCGTGACCGTGCCCGAATAGGAGAACAAGGTGAACTTGTCGTTCGCCGTGTAAGTCCCGAGCTGCACCAGATCAAGAACCGCACTCTCCGTGATGGTCAGATTGCCGGAGATATTGCCCAAGTCGGCAGTAAATGCAGCGTAGGAACCACCCACGGTCGATGATCCCACGACCTCATAGGTGTAAGTGCTTAGCGCGCCCAGCGTCAGGTCACTGCTAAAGTTCGCCGTTCCCGGCGAGTTGCCAATCGCCAACTGCGTCGAAACCGCCAGCGCCCCCGTCACATTGCCTGATCCCGTAAGTTTCGCCACCGTGTAACCGCCTGACTTCGCTGAAACATCAAAGGTCCCACCACCCGTGCCGAGGTAAACCCCACTGGAGTTGTCGATCGAACCCGCAGCGCCCAGCGCCAAGGTCCCCGCTGTGACCGAAGTCAACCCATTGTATGTGTTAGCGCCGGAAAGGACGAGCGTGCCTTCATTGTTCTTGGTGAGGCCGGCGG
>CAJXYV010000190.1 GCA_913063525.1 uncultured Verrucomicrobiota bacterium | reverse complement strand
TGCGGCGTTCCTTGAGTAGGCGGACGACGGTTTTTTCCATCGAACTTTCGTCGTCACTGATGAGGAAAGATTCGAAGCGATCGAGCGTGATTTTGCGGCCGATTTCCAGTGCTGCAGAATCGCCGATCATCCGCAGGTCCACTTCGCCGATGTGGGCGCAGTAGCCGTATTCCAGACCCGGAACCGCGGCTAACAAGGCGTCGATCCCGTCGTGGAAATCGCTTTCGCCGATTCCCGTGAATTTGAGCACCAGCGCCTCGCTCAAGGTCTCGACGCCCGCCAAGGCGCGCAGGCGCGGGACCACTTCGGCGTGGTACATCGGATAGAGTTCGCGCGGCGGTCCCGGCAGCAGGAACACGGCGCAATTCGATTGGCCGTTGAGCCGCGGCGGCACGTAGATGCCCGGTGCGGTGCCGTTCGGGTTCGGCAAAATATCCGCGCCGACGGGGCAGAGCGCCTGTTTGAGATTGGCGTCCACCATCGGCTTGCCACGCAGCGCGAAGAAGCCTTCCAAGGAGCGCAGCGCGGCCTCGTCGGTGATCAGCCCTAGCCCTAACACTTCGGCGGTGATCTCGCGCGTCAGGTCGTCGCTGGTGGGTCCGAGTCCGCCCGTCACAATCACCGCATCTGCGCGGCTGATCGCTTCCTCTAACGACTCGCGGATCGCGTCGCCGTCGGGCACCGTGGTCTGGCGGGAAATCCGCAGACCGAGTTTGAACAACTCCCGGCCGAACCATGCGCCGTGGGTGTTGAGCGTGTTGCCTAGCAGCAGTTCGGTGCCGGTGTTGATGATTTCAATGTTCACACCGGCACTTTGTGGCAGACCCGCGCCGACTCAAAGCTCATATTTCAACTCATGCGTAACCCAGCCAAGGACCGAGCCATCTTTCCGCCTCTGCCGTGCTGATGCCCTTGCGTAGGGCGTAGTCTTCGACTTGGTCTTTCTGCAGCTCGGAAATGGCGAAGTAGTGGCTGTCGGGATGGGAGAAGTAGAGTCCGCAGACGGCCGCGCCGGGGTGCATGGCGCAGCTTTCGGTTAGGGTAACACCCGTGGCGTTAGAAGCGCCCAGCAGATCAAACAGTGGCGGCTTTTCGGTGTGGTCCGGCTGCGCGGGGTAACCCGGCGCGGGGCGGATGCCGCGGTAGTTTTCGTGGATGAGTTGATCGTGGGTCAGCTCGTCTTCGGTTTCATAGCCCCACTCGACGCGCGCCTGATGGTGGAGGAATTCGGCAAACGCCTCGGCAAAGCGGTCGGCGATGGCCTTGACCATGATCGAGCCGAATGGGTCGTGGGCGGCATCCAGCTCCGCCGCGAATTCGTCAGCGCCGTGAATCCCGACGACAAATCCGCCGATGTAGTCTTTGGTTTTTCCCGTGGCCACCCAGTCGGCGAGCGCGACGTTCGGCTTGCCGGAATCTTTTTTGATCTGCTGGCGCAGGCTGTGGAAACGCATGCGCTCGGTGGCGCGGGTCTCATCCGCCCAGACGATGATGTCGTCGCCTTCGGCGTTGGCCGGGAAAAAACCGAAGATGCCGTCGGCCCGGAAGCGGTCTTCCGCGATGATCCGATCCACCCAAATCATCGCGTCCTGGTAGAGTTTCGCCGCCTCGGCAGCGCCCTCGGCGTTTTTGGTTTTGAGAGTGTCGGTCTTCCGGTCCCACACGCCGCGGAGTTCCCAAGCGTGGAAAAACGGCGTCCAGTCGATGAAGCGCGCGAGTTCGCGCAGGGATGGGTTTTTCATCGCCTTGGTGCCAGTGAATGAAGGCACGGGCGGCACGTAACTCGCCCAGTCGAACTTCGGTCCGGCCGCGCGGGCCTCTGCAAGAGTGAGCGTTTCCTTTTTCGGTCCGCCGAGGAAGTTGTCGCGCAGCTTTTGCTGCTTTTCGCGATTCTCTAACGCGAAGTGGTCGCGCTGGTCCTTTGATAGCAGCGAGGTGGTGACCGGCACCGAGCGCGAGGCGTCTAACACGTGGACCACCGGGCCCGAATAATGCTCTGCGATCTTGATCGCCGTGTGAGCGGCGGAAGTGGTCGCCCCGCCGATCAGCAGCGGCACCTTGAAACCTTGCCGCTCCATCTCCTTGGCGACGTGAACCATTTCATCCAGCGACGGAGTGATCAGACCCGACAGGCCGATGACATCGGCACCGAGCTCGATCGCCTTGGCGAGAATCTTGTCGCAGGAAACCATCACGCCCATGTCGGTGACTTCGAAGCCATTGCAGGAGAGCACCACGCCCACAATGTTTTTGCCGATGTCATGGACGTCGCCCTTCACCGTGGCGATGAGGAAACGGCCTGCGGAACGACCGCGCTCGGCGAGGCGAAGCGCTTCATCGTCAGTTAACGCAGGGTTTTCTTCCATCAGGGCGGCGATGTCACCCGCGAGGAATTCGGCTTTGTCGGCCTCCATATAAGGAGTTAGCCATGCGACCGCCTTTTTCATGACGCGGGCGGATTTCACCACCTGAGGCAGGAACATTTTGCCCGCGCCGAAAAGATCGCCGACCACGCCCATGCCATCCATCAGCGGACCTTCGATGACCTTGAGGGGTCGCACGTATTTCACTCGCGCCTCCTCGGTGTCCTCGTCGATGAATTTGTCGATGCCGCGAAGCAATGCATGCTCCAAGCGCTTTTCGACCGGCTCGTCGCGCCACGCGAGGTCTTCTTCGATCTTCTTGCCGCCTTGGCCTTTGTAACTCTCGGCGAGTTCCAGCAACCGCTCGGTTGAATCTGGGCGGCGGTTCAGCAGCACGTCCTCGACGCGCTCCAACAGCTCCTTCGGAATCTCGTCGTAAACCTCGAGCATACCCGCGTTGACGATTCCCATGTCCATCCCCGCGAGGCCCGCGTGATAGAGAAACGCGGAGTGCATCGCCTCGCGCACCTTGTTGTTGCCGCGGAAGGAGAACGAAATGTTCGAGACGCCGCCCGACACCATCGCGCCCGGCAGATTCTGTTTGATCCAGCGCGTCGCGTTGATGAAATCGAGCGCGTAGTTGTTGTGCTCCTCGATCCCCGTCGCGACGGTGAGAATGTTGGGGTCGAAGATGATGTCGTCCTGATTGAATCCAACCTCATCGACCAAAATCCGGTAGGCGCGCTCGCAGATGCGGATCTTCTCCTCGTACGAGGCTGCCTGGCCGTTTTCATCGAAGGCCATCACCACCACTGCTGCGCCGTAGCGCATGATGTGGCGGGCCTGTTTCTTGAAGTTCTCCTCGCCCTCTTTCAGCGAAATCGAGTTCACGATTCCCTTGCCCTGAAGGTACTTGAGCCCTTCCTCAAGAATCTCCCACTTCGACGAATCCACCATGATCGGCACCTTCGCGACATCCGGTTCGCCCTGGAGCAGTTGCAAAAAGCGACTCATCATCGCCTTGCCGTCGATCAATCCGTCGTCGAAACAAATGTCGATGACGTTGGCACCGTTCGCGACTTGTTGGCGTGCCACTTCGACGGCGGCTTCGAGATCACCCGCCCGAACCAGCTTTGCGAATTGAGGAGAACCCGCGACGTTCGCGCGTTCGCCGATCATCAGGAAACGCTTTTCGGAAGTGTGGTTATAAGCCTCCGTGCCAGAAAGGCGAAGGGCGTGGGGAATGGTTTTCATCATGGGACGGGAAGATTTACCGCAAAGGCGCAGAGGTCGCGAAGGGACGCAAAGTTAAGAAGGAAAATGGTGGACGAGACGTTTGATGCCGTCGGTGAGGAGGACATTGTGAAAATTGATGAGAAGTCCCAGGTGTTTGTTGGACATTCTCAAGTAGGTTAGGATTTGGGCGGAGTGGATCGGAAGTAGGCTTTCAACGGTTTTAAGTTCGATCACCAAACAGTTCTCGACCAGTAGATCGATGCGATACGCCTCTGGGACGATCATGCTTTTGTATTGGATCGGCAGCATCACTTGGCGTTCGCTCGCATATCCACGCAGTTGAAGTTCATGCTGCAAACTCAGCTCATAGGTCATTTCGAGAAGCCCCGGCCCGAGCTCACGATGCACCTCAATCGCGGCACCGATCGCTACATTCGAAAGCTTGTTTAAATAATCCTTCATCTTCCTTTGCGTCCCTTCGCGACCTCTGCGTCTTTGCGGTTAATCTTCACCGTACAACCGGCACTTCCCGCGGGGCGTAGTTGGCCACGGCTTCGGCAATAGCCGCGACGTGCTCTGGCGTATTGCCACAGCAGCCGCCGGCGAGGTTCAACAACCCCGCTTTGGCGAATTCAGCCATGTGGTCGTACATGTGTTTCGGCTCCAGATCGAAGCCGGTTGGGGCGAGGGGATTGGGCAAACCCGCATTCGGGTAGCAGGAGATGCAGGTGCACGCACAGGCGGAGAGCTCTTCGAGATGCGGACGCATCAGATCGGGCCCCAGCGAACAATTGAGGCCGATCGCCAGCGGCTTGACGTGGGCAAAGGCGTTCCACAGCGCCTCGACTTTCTGCGCGGAAATCATCGTTTCCCCACCGAGTCCGACGGCGGCGGAAATGATCACCGGCAGGCGGTGGCCGTCTTCGGCAAACACTTCTTCAATGCCGACCACCGCCGCTTTGGCGTTGAGCGAATCGAAAATCGTTTCGACCATCA
>CAJXYV010000189.1 GCA_913063525.1 uncultured Verrucomicrobiota bacterium | reverse complement strand
CCATCCCCGTGACACTCGCCGATCTCGGACTCAACGGTGCCGTAAAAGCTCGCGACCTCTGGCAAAAAAACGATCTTGGAACATTCCGCACCAACTTTTCCACCGAAGTACCGCCACACGGCGCATGCTTGTTCCGCCTCACACCCACTCGCTAATAACCCAAATGTCAGCCCTTCGCGCCATCACATTCGCTCTTTTCACCGCGATCGCCAACACTCACGCTGCAACTACAATCGATCCACAAATCTCGTGGAAAAACCCAATCGCTCCGCAGCGAGCTGACCCCCAAGTCAAGCTTCACACGGATGGTTATTATTACATGACCGCCACCGTGCCTGCTTACGATTGCATCGAAGTGCGCCGCGCTCGCACTATCGGGGAGCTTTCGACAGCAGCGACACAAGTCATCTGGCGCAAACACGCTAGCGGCCCGATGAGTCATCATATCTGGGCACCCGAGCTTCACTTCCTCGACGGAAAATGGTATGCTTATTTTGCGGCCGGCCGCGCCGATGCAGTCTGGAACATTCGCATGTATGTGTTAGAAAATGCTTCGGCCAATCCATTCGAAGGCAAGTGGACAGAAAAGGGCCAGATCAAGATGAACTGGGATTCGTTTACGCTCGACGCCACCCTGCTCGAACACCGTGGCGACCGCTACCTCGCATGGGCACAGAGTGCGCCCAACGCGAAAGGCACCGGTATCTATATCGCCAAGATGAACACTCCTTGGTCAATCACCGGCAAACAAACATTGCTCACCAATCCAAAGCTCTCGTGGGAAAGAGTCGGGCACGACGTCAACGAAGCGCCAGCCTTTCTCCGCCATAACGGTCATATTTTCATGACGTATTCCGCCAGCGCGACCGACGCCAACTATTGCCTTGGAATGTTGACGGCAAACGAAGACAGCGATCTGCTCGAATCGAAATCTTGGAAAAAATCGCCCAAACCAGTTTTTGTTAGCAATCCCGCCACCAGCCAATACGGGCCCGGCCACAATTGTTTCACCACCACTCCCGACGGCAAAACCGACATCCTCGTCTATCACGCGCGCAACTACGAAAAGATCCACGGCGAGCCGCTCCGCAACCCAGATCGCGCCACCCGCGCCCAGCCGCTATCATGGAAGGCCGACGGCAGCCCTGACTTTGGAGCGCCCGTCGCCGACAACGTCGGCCACTAACTCGCAGATGCCGCGAAACATTTTGCCGAAGTGGGTGTAAGTTTCGCGAGACATCCCGCGTAGTTGTCAATATGACATCCCTGACGACTCGCTATCGCCGACTAGCTGCCGCTTTGCTCAGCCCCTTGATGACGGGTGCGTTGCCGCTGCGCGCTGCGGACTCGATCCCGGAATCGGCCACACCCAGCGTCATCGTCAGCACCCGGTCCGAACCCATCGCCCCCGGCAAGTTTCAGCCCACTTGGGAATCGCTCAAACAATACCAAGTACCCAACTGGTTCCGCGACGCAAAGTTCGGTATCTGGGCGCACTGGGGAGCCCAGTGTCAGCCGGAGGTGGGCGACTGGTATGCCCGCGGAATGTACGAAGAAGGCAGCGGCAAATACAAATCCCACCTCGAACACTATGGCCACCCGTCTGAGTTTGGGTTCAAGGATGTCATCCACCAATGGAAGGCGGACAAGTGGGATCCGGACCGCCTGGTCGCCCTCTATAAACGCGTGGGTGCCCAGTATTTCTTCGCCATGGCCAATCACCATGACAACTTCGATAACTGGAACTCGAAGTATCAGCCGTGGAACTCCGTCGCCCTCGGCCCGCAAAAGGACTTGATCGGCGGCTGGGCCAAGGCGGCTAAAAACCAAAATCTCCCGTTCGGCGTAAGCATCCACGCCGCCCATGCGTGGAGCTGGTATGAGGTTACCCAAGGTGCCGACAAGTCCGGCCCCAAAGCCGGCGTGCCCTACGATGGCAAGCTCACCCAGGCTGACGGCAAAGGCACTTGGTGGGAGGGCTTCGACCCGCAGGATCTCTATGCCCAAAGCCATCCTCCCAGCCCGGACTTCAACAAAAAAGACATGAGCAGCCGTTGGAACTGGGGTAATGGTGTGAGCCAGCCCGACTCAGCTTATTGCGAAAAATTTTACAATCGCACCGTTGACCTCATCAACCACTACAAACCCGACCTCATGTATTTCGACGACACCGCATTGCCCCTCTGGCCGGTGAGCGATGCCGGCCTAAAAATCGCCGCGCATTTCTATAACTCAAACATGCAACAACACGGCGGCAGGCTTGAGGCCGTAATCTTCGGCAAAATCCTCACCGACGAACAGCGCAAGGCAGTCGTCTGGGATATTGAGCGCGGCGTCCCCGCGACGGGCCTTCCCGACGCGTGGCAAACCGACACTTGCATCGGCGGCTGGCACTACGACCGCGGCGTCTATAATAGCAATCGCTACAAAAGCGCAAAAACCGTCGTGCAAATGCTGGCCGATATCGTCAGCAAAAATGGCAATCTTCTCCTCAACATCCCCGTCCGCGGCGATGGCAGCATCGACGACAAGGAGGAAAAAGTTCTCGAGGGCATCGCCGCCTGGATGGACATCAACAAGGAAGCCATCTTCGGCACACGCCCGTGGAAAACCTTTGGCGAAGGCCCAGCCAGCGACGGTGCCCCCATCAGTGCCCAAGGCTTCAACGAAGGCAAAGGCAAAGCATTCACCGCCCAAGATGTGCGCTACACCCAGAAGAACAAGATCATCTATGCCATCGTCCTCGGCACGCCGCAAAACCCCGTCACACTCAAGTCCCTTGGAAACTCCACAGCTCAGTTAGATCGAGTCGAACAACTCGGTAGCAATCAGAAGATCCGCTGGAGCCAAAACGCTGACGGTCTAGTCATCGACCCCGCAAATGAACCTACGCCACCTGCCGAAACCGTGGTCTTCAAACTCACCATTCGGTAGAGCCTTTTTTGGGCAATACCCGCAGCGGCATCGTTTCGGCAGGCAAATAAAGTCACCGCAAGCCGAACGATCACTTAGTCCGCAGGACCAGCGTGTAGCCGTCCTTGCCGTCTTTGACTGCCCAGCCTTGCTCAGCAAGTTGGCCGCGGAGCACGTCGGACTCGGACCAGTTTTTGGCGAGGCGGAGAACAAAAAGCTTGCGAGTGCATGAAAACGATTAAACAGATAAGTCCCTGACATATCAATTTTTAATACGAAGTTGATTTCTCTCCTGAAAGAAATCGCCTGACTTACAGGCCCACACCGAAATGCGTCTCTTAACTTTAAGCCTATTGCTCTGCCTTTCCACGCCACATTTGGCCTCAGGGATGCAAATCTTCGCAAAAACATTAACGGGGCTAACCATCACGCTGGATGCCGAACCGAGCGACAACATCGAAGCCATCAAAGCAAAAATCCAAGATAAGGCAGGCATCTCTCCCGCGAGAGATTTCCTCGTCTTTGCTGGAAAGTTTCTCGACGATGGCCGCACGTTGTCCGATTATAATATTCAAAAAGAGAGCACGCTGCATATTCTGCTCCCTCAAACGACAAGTTCCGCCACGTTTACATCACTCCCAGCCAACTACAGGCTTCTGCTGGGTGATCCCGTCTCGACACCTGGCACTGGATGGTCCTCTTTAGATTACGAAACTTCGGTCGATTTATCGGAGATGTTCGCGGGCGCATGCGTGGTTCAGCTGACCACTAATGGCTATTTTAACGGAGTATTTGATACCTCGCAGCCTTACCAATGGGCATTCATGAGCGCGAGCGAAGGCGTTACTGGCTTCAGCCCAGATCAATTCACCTTGGATAAAACGAAATTTCCGAGTCTCGACGGCGGATCGTTATCCGTCGTCCAAAATGGTGCGCAACTTGCGGTTGCCTTTACCCCCGTTCCAGAGCCAAGCACCACCATGGTCACATTGGCGCTCTTGATATGCGGAGTAGCCACGTTCCGCCAGCGCCCGAAAGATCGCTAGATCAGCCCGCCGGCTCCAGCGTGTAGCTGTCCTTGCCGTCTTTGACTGCCCAGCCTTGCTCAGCAAGTTGGCCGCGGAGCACGTCGGACTCGGACCAGTTTTTGGCGAGGCGGGCTTGCCAACGCGCCTCGGCGAGGGCTTTGACGGCTTCGGGAATTTGCATGGAATCCTGCACAACTTCGGCAGGCAGGGTGAGGCCGAGGGCTCGCAGCAGACGATTAAATCCGGCGAGAGCAGCGGCGGCTTCGTCGCCCGTGAGGCTGGCCGACTCGCGCAGGCCGGTGAACATTCCGCCGAGCGCGCCGGGGGTGTTGAGATCCTGATTGAGGCTGTCCCACGCGGACTGGAAGGGGCCGAAGTCGGCGCTGGCGAGGCGGGTGTCGGGACCGATTTTCGCGGCGAGCTGGCGCGCGCCTTTGGCCAGTTTGGCGAGGGCTTCGCGGGCACCGGCGAGCGAATCGAGGGTGAAGTTGAGCGGCTTGCGGTAATGCGCGCCGATGAGGACGTAGCGGACTTCCATCGCCGTGTGGCCGCGGGCGGCGAGGTCTTCGAGCGTGTAGAGGTTGCCGAGCGACTTGGACATCTTGCCGCCGTCGACCAACAAGTGGGCGATGTGGAACCAGTGGGCGGCGAAGTGACCGCCGCAGGCGCATTGGCTTTGGGCGATTTCGTTTTCGTGGTGCGGGAACACCAGATCGACGCCGCCGGAGTGGAGGTCGAAGGAATCGC
>CAJXYV010000188.1 GCA_913063525.1 uncultured Verrucomicrobiota bacterium | reverse complement strand
AGCAAGCCGGGTTCCGGGCTGGACTTCGGCCTGACGCGGGCGAGGGCCTTGCTGCAGGGAGGGCGGCGCGAAGGCGCGCTGGCGGTGTTAAATGCTTTCTTGATCCGCCATCCCGATGACGGCCCCGCTTTGTTAGAGCGGGCGCGCATCATGGGTACCCTGCAGCAACCCCAAGCGAGCCTCGCCGACTACCGCCAGGCGCTGGCCTTGTCGGTCAGGCCGGAGCCGGACCTGTTCCTGGAAGTCGCGGAAAAGTTGGTGGCGAATGGCGCGAGCGACGAGGCGATCGCCGTGCTTCAAAAAGGAATCCAAAGCATCGGTGCAGCGCCGGCGCTGGTCCTCAGGCTGGGCGGGCTTGGCGGCTTGCTGCCCGAGTTGGCGCCTCGTTCCCCGCCGCCGCCGATCACCGCGCAGGCCATGGTGACGGTAAATGCGCTGCCGGGTTCGGGCATGCTCACGCGCGGCCCATATTTGAACCAAGGCAGCGACACGGGCATCGTCGTCCGCTGGCGCAGCAGCGAGTCGGTGGCGGGGCGCGTGGTTTACGGCGATTCCCCGACGAATTTGACCTCGGTCATCGACGAGGCCGCGCCGACGATGGATCACCAGGTGACGCTGGCCGGGCTGACGCCCTACACCCGCTACTACTACAGCGTGGGTTCCGCCGAAGATACTTTGGCCACCGGGGCGGACTGCACATTTCGCACCGCGCCCGTGACGGCGGCGGACACGCGGATCTGGGTGGTCGGCGACTGCGGCCGCGGCTCGGCCGCGCAAATGGCCAGCCGCGATGCCTACGCCAACTGGACGGGCGACCGCACGCCTGACCTGTGTTTGATGCTGGGCGACAATGCCTACCTCAGCGGCACCGATGCCGAGTACCAAGCGAACTTCTTCGACATCTACGCGGCCATCTTCCCCAAGATGCCGCTGTGGTCCACCATCGGCAACCACGATGCGAGTAATGAAATCATCGCCGCGAGGTGGACGGGCACGGTGTCCAATTTCGCCAGCTTCCCATACCTGGACATCTTCACCTTCCCTACCGCAGGCGAATGTGGCGGCGTCGCGTCGGGCAGCGAGCGCTACTTCAGCTTCGACTATGGCAACTGCCACGTCATCAACCTCGACTCGCAAACGAGCGACCGCCGCGTCTCCGAGGCGAATGGGGCCGACGGCGCCATGGCCGCCTGGCTGCGTGCCGATCTGGCCAGCACCACCAAGACATGGATCCTCGCCATGTTCCACCACCCGACCTACTCCAAGGGCAGCAACGATTCCGACACCGTGCAGCAGATGGTGCAGATGCGCAGCAATTTCGCGCCGCTGTTGGAGGCGGGCGGGGTGGATCTCGTGCTCTGCGGGCACAGCCACGCCTACGAGCGCAGTGTCTTGATGGATGGCCACTACGGACACTCGTGCACGTTCGCCGGGGAAATGATGAAAAACGCAGGCAATGGCCGCACCGCCCCGCTCGGCGAAGTTGCCCCCGGCGGCGCCTACCGCAAGCCGCTGCGTGGACCGCGCGACCACTTCGGCACTATTTACGCGGTCGCGGGCAGCGCCGCCGTGGCGGAAGGCGGACCGCTCAACCATCCCGTGATGGCCGTTTCCCTCAACACGGTGGGGACTCTCAATCTCGACATCCACGGCAACACCCTGGTCGGCACCTACGTCCAGGCCGACGGCGTGGCCGCCGACAACTTCACGATCACCAAACAAGGCGACGCGGATCGCGACGGCGACCAGATCCCCGACGCCTACGAAGACGCCAACGGCCTCAACCGCTCCAGCAGCAGCGACGGCGGCAGCGCGGATCTCGACGGCGACGGCGTGATCAACCTGAACGAGTACATCCTGGGAACCGCCGCGAACGCCGCCGACCCATATCCGTGGACCATGACGCGGGACCCGGAGACCGCTGCGGTCACCTTGAGCTTCCCGACCCTGGTCGGGAGAACCTATCGCGTCCTTTGCAGCGCGGATCTTCTCAACTGGGAGGCTGGCAGCGCATGGCTGACGGGCGATGGCTCGGTGATGAGCTGGCTGGACTCCGGGACTGCACCGTTCAAATTCTACCGGCTAGAGGTTTGTATTGCGGAATGGTGATGGTGGAATGGGAATCTGGTAAGGTGGAATGAGATTCCAATAAGGAGAATTTGGATTCCACTGTGTTGGAATGCGATTCCGGTGCTTTGTAATGCGATTCCAGTGCGTTGGAATACGATTCCAGTACATTGGAATGCGATTCCGGTGCCGTGTAATGCCATTCCAGTGTCTTGTAATGCTATTCCATCTTATTGAAATCGCATTCCATCTCATCGAATTCCCATTCCAGCTAGTTGGAATGCCATTCCAACTAGCCGAATTGCGATTCCAGCCAGCCGAATTGCCATTCCAATTAACCGAATTGCGATTCCAACGTACTGGAATCGCAATTCAGCGCGCTGATTTCTTATTGCAAGACGTGCGCTTGCTTCATTACCACGGTCACCCGGCAGACTCAGGCCAGCGCTGTGAGGAGCTTCTGGTGGATCCCATCGAAGCCGCCGTTGCTCAAGACGGCGATGACGTCACCGGGCTGGACGGTCTCTTTGACCTTGGCGATGATCGACTCGACATCGGGCAGGTACCAGCCGGTGCCGCCGAGGCGGGCGATGTCGGCGGAAAGTTGGTCGGGGTTGAGGCGGTCGTGCTCGGGGATCTTGTGGAGATCGGTCATCGCGGCGACGACTGCAAAATCGGCGGCGGCAAGGGCCTCGGCCAGCTCGGTTTGGAAAACGGCGCGGCGGGTGGTGTTGGAGCGCGGCTCGAACAGGACCCACAGGCGCGAGTCGGGATGGCGCTGGCGCAGACTTTGCACGGCGAGGCGGATGGCCGTCGGGTGGTGCGCGAAGTCGTCGATGACCTTGATGCCGTTGACTTCGCCGCGCAGTTCCTGGCGGCGGGCGATGCCGTCGAAGGATTCCAGGCCGCCGCGGATCTCGTCGGCGCTGAGGCCCGCGAAGGTCGCCGCGGCGATGGCCATGGCGGCGTTGCGGACGTTGAAATCGCCGGTCATCGGCACCATGTAGGCGACGCCGCCGAGGGTGAAGCGGCTGCACTCGGTTTCGTAAACGAGGTTTTCGATGCGCAGCGTGCAGTTCTCGCCGAAGCCGACGGTGGTCACGGGGCAGGGCGCGCCGGTGGCGACGTCGAGGCAGTTAGGCTCGTCGCCATTGATGTAGGCGCGGCCGCCGCGCGGGACGATGTTGAGCAGGCGGCGGAAGGTGAGCTTGATCTCGTCGAGCGAGCCGTAGATGTCGGCGTGGTCAAACTCGACGTTGTTGACGATCACGCACTCGGGCAGGTAGTGGAGGAACTTCGAGCGCTTGTCGAAAAACGCGGTGTCGTACTCGTCGCCCTCCAGCACGTTGATGTCCGAGTCGGTGAAGTGCGCGCCGCAGCCGAGGTTTTTCGGCAGCCCGCCGATCATGAAGCCCGGGTCGCGGCCCGCGTGGCGGAAGATCCACGCCAGCATCGACGAGGTGGTCGTCTTGCCGTGGGTGCCGGAGACGACGAAGTTGCGTTTGCCGCGCAGGAAAAACTCCTTCAGCACCTCGGGCAGGGAATGGTAGAGCAGCTTGCGGTCGAGCGTGGCCTCGGCCTCCGGGTTGCCGCGGGAAATCGCGTTGCCGATGATGACCACGTCCGTGTCGGCGGGGATGTTTTCCTCGCGGTAGCCTTCCGTCAGCGTGATGCCCTGGCCGCGCAGGAAGTCCGACATCGGCGGATAGACGTTGGCGTCGGAGCCGGTGACGGTGAAACCGCGTTGTTTCATGGCGGCGGCGACCGCACCCATGGCGGTGCCACAAATGCCGGTGAAATGGAAACGGGTCTTTTGTGACATGGAGTGGGGCGGAACCTACGCTGTAAATCCCGCCCTGCCAATCTGGAATATGGCGGATGGAGTCCAAGCTTCAGCTTGTGTTCCGCACGCTGAAGCGTGAACTCCTACACGCTGAAGCGTGAACTCCTTAATCGTCCCACCCGCGGCCGAAATCCAGCAATGGATATTCCCGCCAGCGCCGCTCGGCCTCGGTGCGACCGATCGCGCGGAGATATTCCGCGGCGCTGGACCATTGCCATTGGTCCCACTTTTTGACCAGGCCGTGCTTTACCGGGTTATGATGGATGTAGTGAATCGCCCTCACGTGGTGGGCATCGCCAGTGATGGCGCGCTCCAACAGGTTGAACCAAACCTTGCGCCCGCGCGCGCGGTCTTCTCGGTTCCACCGGAAGGAACACCGGCCGTGAAGAAGCCCCAATTCGTGAAGCAGTGCGGGAAATGCCTCGGTCAGAACGACCACGTGATAGTGATTGGGCAGAATCACCCATGCATCGATGCGGGATGTGTGGGCTTGCAAGGCGGTGAGCAGGTCGGCGGCGAAGCCGTTCATGCGCTCCTCGGAAGTCCCGATCCACGCTTTGTGCTCGTAACATGTTGCGGTGATGAGATAAAGCCCCCTGGCCTGCGACGTGTGGGGCGGACTGTGTCACGGGCGACACTGGAGTTTGCGCTGAGCGAGTGTTTGGCGGCGTTGCTCGTCGGTGAGTTTTCGCCAGTAATACATTGCGTCATTTTAGCATATTGCCGGGGATGGGGCAAGCTGAAGCTTGAACTCCTGGGCTTTTGAGGAGTTCACGCTTCAGCGTGCGGGATTGCAGGCTGTGGGTCGGGATCAGGCATTGATGATGCCTGCGGTGACGA
>CAJXYV010000187.1 GCA_913063525.1 uncultured Verrucomicrobiota bacterium | reverse complement strand
CCCATGATCACGTCGAAAACGCCCAGCGTGCGCTCCTTCACTTCCGGCGGCGCGGTGTCGCGCAGATCCAGTTTCAGCGCTTCCAAGAACTTGTCGCAGAAGTCGTTCCACAAAAACTCATACAAACGGTGCGCGATCTCGCCAAAACGGTAATCCGCGTAAAGTCGCTCCAGATCGACGGCCAACTCGTCGAGCTTGGCCATCGCATTGAGATGGAACGGATTCAGCCCGTCCATGCTGTCCAGCGACTGATACGGTTCCCCTCCCATCTGGCGCAGGCGGCAGGCATTGTAGAGTTTGTTGGCGAAGTTCCGCCCTTCCTCGATCGAAACTTCGTCGAAGCGCAAATCGCTGCCCGTTGGCGCGATCCGCATCAACCCGAAGCGCAACCCGTCCGCACCGTACTTCTCCATCAGGTCGATCGGATCGGGCGAATTCCCCAGCGACTTCGACATCTTGCGGCCCTTCAAGTCGCGGATGATCGAGGTGAAATAAACGTTCTTGAACGGCAGTTCGCCCGTAAATTCGTAGCCCGCCATGATCATCCGGGCGACCCAGAAGAAAATGATGTCCGGGCCCGTCACCAGATCGTCCGTCGGGTAAAACTTCTTCAGCGTCGCGGTTTCTTCGCCGACATTGGCCATCGTCGCGAACGGCCACAGCCACGAGGAAAACCACGTGTCCATCACATCCTCGTCGCGCACCCAGTTCTCCGTATCGGCCGGAGCTTCCACCCCGACGTGCAGATCACCGGCGGAAAAATCCGCCATCCCCAGCGCCTCGGCATTCTTCAAACCGTCGAGCTTATCCTTGCGGTACCACACCGGGATCTGGTGCCCCCACCACAACTGGCGGCTGATGCACCAATCCTGCAAATTCTCCATCCAGTGCGCGTAGGTCTTCGCCCACCGCTCCGGCCGGAACTTGATGTCGCCATTGGCCACCGCATCGGCAGCTTCCTGGACGCAGGGATATTTCAAAAACCACTGCATCGAAATCCGCGGCTCGATCGGCACATCGCCGCGCTCGGAGAAACCGACGTTGTTTTCGTACTCCTCGATCTTCAGCAGCAAGCCCATTTCCTCAAGCATCGCCGCCGCTTTGCGACGCGCAACGAAGCGGTCCAAGCCATGCAGCTCCGGGCATTCCGGGCAATTGACGTGTCCGTCCGCCGTCAGCACCTCGATGATTTCCAAATCGTGTCGCAGGCCGATCTCAAAGTCCGCCTTGTCATGCGCCGGCGTGATCTTCAGCGCGCCCGTGCCGAACTCGATGTCCACGTGTTCGTCCGCGATCACCGGGATCTCCGCGTGCGGGAACGGCCGGTTCACCTTGCGGCCCACGAATTTCGCAAAGCGCGGGTCCTTCGGATTCACCGCCACCGCCACGTCGCCCATCAACGTTTCCGGACGAGTCGTCGAAATCTCCAAAAACTCGCCCGGCGCGTCGGCCAGCTCGTACTTCATAAAGTACAGCTTCGACCGCTGCGGCTTCATGATCACCTCCTCGTCGGAAAGCGCCGTCAGCGAGACAGGGCACCAGTTCACCATGCGCTTGCCGCGGTAAATCAACCCCTTTTTGAACAACTCGACAAAAACATGGCTCACCCACTCGGTGTAGGGAGCGTCCATCGTGAACCGCTCGCGGCCCCAGTCGCACGAACAACCGAGCCGCTTCAGCTGATTGATGATGATGTCGCCGTGTTTGTTCTTAAAGTCCCAGACGCGCTTGAGGAATTCCTCGCGCCCCAAATCGCGGCGGCCCACGCCTTCTTTTTCGCGCACTTCGCGCTCCACCCGTGCCTGCGTCGCGATTCCCGCGTGGTCCGTGCCCGGCAGCCACAGCACTTCCTTGCCATTTTGGCGGGCGCGGCGCGCCAGAATATCCTGCAGCGCATTGTTCAAAACGTGGCCCAAGTGCAAAATCCCCGTCACGTTCGGCGGTGGAATCACAATCGAATACCCATCCTTCGCGGACGAAGGGTCGGCTTCAAAACATTTTCCATCGATCCAAGCGGAATACCATTTGGCTTCGACGGCTTGGGGTTCATAGGCTTTCGCTAACTCAGACATGGGGGCGGATGGATGCCAGACCCCGCGCCTTTTGTCCAGCATGGGGAACAAATCCGCCTGAGATCGTCGGTGTGAAGCGAAACCACTGGCTGCTGAAAAGATTTGAGCCTGTGCTTTCAGGTCCGTGTGCGCTGGATCGAAGTGCCGCAACAACGAATAAGCGATGGGCAATTTCAAGCGGCCCACGATCCGCTACCGCCCCCTTCCACGGCGGACTCGCCGATCAAACCAAGCGCGAATAGGCGCTGCGCAGACCCACGCGCCACTTCTCCAAAAACGCCAGGTTCCGCGCCGTCTTCGAGGCCGCGGCCAAGTCCAGATCCGCCGCAGCCTCATAGTCTGCAAACGCCGAACACTCGCCAGCGATGCGCACTTCGAGTTGCGAGATCGCGCCTTCAACCGCCTCGCGGCAATGCTGCGTTTCGCTCTCCAACATCGCCCGCACCAGCGCCGACTTTGCCTCCTCGCGCCTACGAATCAGCGACTCCGCCCGCTGGGTGACTGCGCCGACTTCCGAAAATAGATCCATCAAGGTGTTCTCGATGCTGCCGCGAACCTCCACCGGCGTGCCGCGCAGTTCCAGCCAATGACGCAGCCGCCGCGAGGGGCTCGATAACACCGCCAATGCCTCGCGCAGCGATGCAAACTCACCTTCCCCACCCCCCGCATCCGGGTGCACCCGCTTCCCTGCCTCGCGAAAAGCCGCACGCAGCAGATCATCCGACTGAAACAGCTGTCGTTCGATTCCTAGTATTTGAAAGGCATCCACCATGGACGCCGAAACTGTGCACTCTTTCTCAACTCGGTAAAGCGCGGAGCTTGAAAAATCGTCCCTTCGCTGCGGCTCCATCTTGCTGGGAGATCGATCGACGGGCTTAAAGTCCAAGACGGCTTGTGTGAATTGCTTTGGAAAAGCTAATTACCCCAAAGCACCACCAGTGGTATTTGAAATCGAAATTAAACACCATCTAATGTGCCGTGACCCATTCTCGGATTGCAAGGCCACGCGGACAGGCTAGGCTAGCGGCAGTCCAACTCGATGGACTTCACTTTCAACACAGCCTCATCATCCATGTATCTCAAAACGCTCCAGATCCAAGGTTTCAAGTCGTTCGCGGACAAGACCGTGCTCGAATTTGCCAAGGGCGTGACGGGCATCGTCGGCCCGAACGGCTGCGGCAAGTCGAACGTGGTCGATGCGATCCGCTGGGTGCTGGGTGAAACCTCGGCCAAGGCGCTGCGCGGCGGCGAAATGGCGGACGTGATTTTCAACGGCACGGAAAAGCGCAAGCCGCTGGGCA
This sequence comes from uncultured Verrucomicrobiota bacterium, assembly GCA_913063525.1. Classification (GTDB taxonomy): domain Bacteria; phylum Verrucomicrobiota; class Verrucomicrobiia; order Verrucomicrobiales; family Akkermansiaceae; genus Luteolibacter. The sequence goes on along the minus strand of CAJXYV010000187.1, from coordinate 1,414 downwards.
TGGCCGAAGTGACGCTGACGATGGCGGACTGCGAAGGACCGCTGAAGGTGGATTTCAACGAAGTGGCGCTGACGCGGCGGGTTTTCCGCGATGGGCGGTCAGAATACCGGATTAACGGCACGCTTTGCCGCCTGAAGGACATCCACGACCTGTTGATGGATACGGGCATTGGCCGCACGGCGTACTCGATCATGGCGCAGGGCCAGATCGACCAAATCCTTTCCTCCAAGCCGGAAGAACGACGCGCGGTGTTCGAGGAAGCCGCGGGGATCACCAAGTTCAAACGCGAAAAGAAGGAAGCGCTGCGCAAACTCGAGTTCACCGAAGCGAACTTGCTGCGGGTTTCCGACGTCTTGGCCGAGCAGGAGCGGCGGATGAATTCGCTGCGCCGCCAAGTCGCCAAGGCCCGCCGCTATCAGGCGCTGGCCGCCGACACGCGGGTGCTCGACACCCATCTGAGCCACAAGAAGTTCGTCGAATTCACCGCCGAGCGCGACGAGTTAATCGTGTCGATCCGCGGGCTGGAAGTGCGCGACACCGAGCTGGAAATGCAGCTGCCCGCCAAGGAAGAAGCGGTGACAGAAGCACGCACGGCGGCGCGGATTTTCGAAGGCGAACTGGCCGAACTCCGCCAGCGCCTGAACGAACACCGCAACGCGCTGAACTCGGCTGCGGGACGGATCGCTTTCAACGACGAGCGCAAGGCCGAGCTGGAATCGCGGATCCGCCAGAACCACGAGGACATCGCCGAGACCCGCCAGAAACTCGCGCAGCAGGAATTTGAATGCATCGCCGCCAACGAGTCGCTCGACCAGTTGAGCCGGATCATCGCCGAGAAGGAAATCCAACTCACCGAGCAAGAATCCCGCACCAAGGGCACCCGCGAAGAGCGCGAGACCATCGAAACCAATCTCCGCGAAACCCGCGGCGAGGCGAACCGCACGCAGACGATCATCGCGTCGATGCAGGCGAAAATCGAAAGCGCGCTGGCCCAGCTGGAAGGCAACCGCGAGCGCTCGCGCCAACTCGCCGACGAGCAGCAGCGGCTGACGCTGGAACTCGAAGAATCACGCGCCGAACAAGCACGCATCGCCGGCGAGGTCGAAGCGACGGGTTCAATGTTAGGTGAACTCGAAGAGGGTTTCCAAGTCGCCGAGCGCACCTATCACCACACCCGCGGCGATCTCGATGCCGCGCGTGCGGCAGCCGTCGAGTCGAACAAACTGCTGGCCCAACGGTCGGCTCGTTTTGATGCGGTGCGCCAGCTCGTCGAAAGCGGCGAAGGCTTTGAAAAAGGCACGCAGAACGTACTCAAAGGGCTGGATAAACCGGAACAATTTCAGGCGGGTGTGCACGGCGTGCTCGCGTCGTTCATCGAGGTGGACAACACCTGCGCCCGCGCGATCGAGGCGGC
>CAJXYV010000186.1 GCA_913063525.1 uncultured Verrucomicrobiota bacterium | reverse complement strand
TAACCACACAACCCCAAACACAACATGTGGCACTGTGAATAATTTGTTAATACCAGATGGGCAAAAATCGGTTTGACCGACCCCCATCATTATTGTCAGAGTTCACGTCGCTGCCGAAATCGTAGATCGCCCCAAATTCAGTCACTCTCAAGCCTCATCCTCCATATGTCCGCCACCACTACCGTCGCCCTCGGAAACCGCACCTTCGTTCTGGACCGTGAAAAAGCCGAGCTTGCCTATGCCAGCAAGCGCGTGATCAACGGCAAGCAAACGATGTTCTTCAACATCCTACCGCTCAAGTACCAGTGGGCGTATGATCTCTATAAGACAATGAAGAACAATCACTGGGAGCCCGAGGATATCTCGATGCAGAAAGACGTCGAGCAGTGGCGTTCCGATGAAATTTCCGACGTCGAGCGCTGGATCATTAAGATGGGAATCGGCTATTTCTCCGCAGCGGAAGGGATCGTGGGCGACAACGTGCTGCACGTCGTCCGTGAGGTTGTGACGGCCCCCGAGCTCAAGCTCGTCCTCGGCCGCCACGCCCACGAGGAAAACATCCACGCGGACAGCCTCGTTTACATGATTTCCTCGCTGGGAATCAACCCGCACGAGTGCGAAGCGATGTTCGAAGACATCCCGTCCATCACGGCGAAAAACAACTTCGTCGTTTCCAACAGCCGCGCCCTCCGCCGCGACATCGACCTCACGATCACCGAGAACAAGCAGTCCCTGGCCAAAAACATCTTCATGTTTGGCCAAGTCATGGAAGGCACCCAGTTCTACGGCCTTTTCGGCATGATTCTGAGCCTTTACCGCCAGAACAAATTCCCGGGCATCGGCCAAATGTTCCGCTACACCCTGCGCGACGAGTCGAACCACATCGAGGTTTTCCGCAATCTCCTGATGGACCTTATCGATGAAAACCCCGACGTCTGGACCGAGGATTTCCGCGAAGACCTTCGCGCCACCATGAAAGAGGGCATCACGCTGGAAAAACAATTCATTCGCGATTGCCTCCCTGTCGCGGGTCTCGGCCTCAACTCGGTGGATTTCGAAACCTACATCGATTACATCGCCGACCGCCGCTTGACCTCATGCGGTCTTGCCCCTCTTAACGAATCCGTCTCCAACCCATTCCCATGGCTGGCGGAGATGATGGACATCAAAAAGGAGACCAACTTCTTCGAAGGCCGCGTCACCGAATATCAGAAAGCCTCGGCCCTGAGCACGGTGGACGATGACGAACTTTGATTCCTTCTCCCCGAAAATTCCTCCTAATTATTACTCTAAAAAACCATGTACCGCTCTGTAAACACCAACGAAGACCTGCTCCTCAAGAAGGTCATCACCGACCGCTTTTCCGCCCCTATCATGGAGCGCGGTTACGCGTGGCGCGAGATTCTCTCCCTCGAAAAACGCGTCCCCATTGCTGACATCATTGTCACCCGTGGGACGACTGATACGCAGTTTTCACTCGAAGACGTGGCCGATGCGATTGGAGATTCTCTCGCCGACTTGCTCATTTCCCGCAGCCACGACGAGACATCGATCTTCTCTGACGTCAACCGCCAGTTTGTCGCCGAGGTCGCCCACACCGTCGCTAGCTCGCTAACAAAATCTCTCGATGATGGTGGTCGCCTCCGCCTTTCCGAAGCAGATCTCTACCTACTCATCGAAAAGGCACTGCTCGAAAACGAAGCTTACGACGTCGCAAAGTCGCTCGCTTTCCGCCGCTCAATGGAGAAAAACGGCAGTGTCGATCTTCAGGCTGGTCCAAACTCCCTGCCAGTCCGCCTCATCCGCCGCAACGGCAATGTCGTGCCTTGGTCCGAGACCAAAATCGAAATCGCGGTGCGCAAGGCATTCCTCACGATCAAAGAAAATCCTGATCCAGCCATCGACATCGCCAAAGGCGTGACCGACCGCATCCGCCGCGGCGACCAATCATTCGTCCACATTGAAGATGTGCAGGACATGGTTCAGGAAGAACTCATGCGCCAAGGCCACTTCAAGGCTGCCGAGCACTACATCCTGTACCGCGCTCAGCGTTCGCGCCTGCGCATCGAGGAAGAGGCTAACGCCGAAGATCCTAACCAGGAATTCATGGTTACCGTCGTCAACGACGAGGGAGTCTCCTCGTTCTGGGATGGCGGCGATCTGCGCAAGCGAATCGGCTATGCCTCGATCGGCCTCGACCTCAACCTCGGCGAGGCTGAGATCGAGCGCGAACTCCGCCGCTCCGTCGGCACCGAGATTTCCGAAAAGGATCTCAAAAGCACGATCATCCTCAACGCTAAGGCGCTGATCGAAAAAGACGCCGACTTTGCCAAATTCGCCGCCCGCATCCTGCTTTCCTACATTTACGAAGAAGTGCTCGACTGGAGCATCCTCAGAGACGGCATCGACAAGCTCAAGCAAGCACACAAGGCCGCGTTCAAATCTTATATCAAGTACGGCATCTCGATCAAACGCCTCAACCCCGAGCTGCTCGAAGTTTACAACATCGACAAACTCGCCGACGCCTTCGACCCCACCGCCGATCTCGACTTCGACTACCTCGGCATTCAGACCCTTTACGATCGTTACCTCGTCGTTGACAAAACCGGCAACAAACACCGCCGCATCGAGACCCCGCAGTTCTTCTGGATGCGTGTCGCCATGGGTCTCTTCAAAAAAGAAGAAACCAACCGCGAAGAGTGGGCAATCCGCCTCTACAACCTCTACAAGGGCCGCCGCTTCTGCTCCTCCACCCCGACTCTTTTCAACTCGGGCACGCTCCACAGCCAGCTCTCTTCCTGCTACCTCTACAAGGTTGACGACTCGATCGAGTCCATCATGTATCGCGGCATCGCAGAAAACGCCTTCCTTAGCAAGTGGGCGGGCGGTCTCGGCGGCTCGTGGACTGCGGTCCGCGGCACCGGCGGTTACATCCAAGGCACCAATGGCGAGTCGCAGGGCATCATTCCTTTCCTCAAGCTCCACAACGATCAACTCGTCGCCGTTAACCAAGGTGGAAAACGCCGTGGCTCCGGCTGCGCGTATCTGGAAACGTGGCACAACGACATCGAGGACTTCCTCGAACTCCGCAAAAACACCGGTGACGAGCGCCGCCGTTGCCACGACATGAACACCGCCAACTGGGTTCCCGATCTCTTCATGAAACGCATGGAAGAGCGCGGCACCTGGACGCTCTTCCGTTCCAACGAAGTCCCCGATCTCCACGACCTCTACGGCAGCGCCTTCGAAACCCGCTACTGCGAGTACGAAGCAATGGCCGCCGAAGGCAAAATCTGGTCCCGCCAGATCGCCGCCCTCGAGCTCTGGAAATCCATGCTCAAAACGGTCTTCGAAACCGGCCACCCATGGATCACCTTCAAGGATCCTTGCAACGTCCGCTCCCCGCAGGATCACTGCGGCGTCATCCATTCCAGCAACCTCTGCACCGAGATCACCCTCAACACTTCCGACGAGGAAACGGCAGTCTGCAACCTCGGCTCGGTCGTGCTCGATACCCACATGACTCAGGACGGCGCGCTCGACCACGAGATGCTCAAGGAGACGATCACCGTCGCCATCCGTGCGTTGGACAATGTGATCGACATCAACTTCTACCCTACGGCTGCAGCGAAAACCGCCAACACCCGCCACCGTCCCATCGGTCTCGGTGTCATGGGCGTGCAAAACGCCCTCTACAAGCGTAACCTCGCTTTCGCCTCGCAGGCGGCCGTCGAGTTCAACGACGAGTTCATGGAAGCGATCGCCTACTACGCCTACAACGCATCCAGCGACCTCGCCTCCGAAGTCGGCACCTACAGCAGTTACAAAGGCAGCAAATGGGACCGCGGCCTCCTCCCGCAGGACACCGTCGATCTCCTCGAGACCGAGCGCGGCCGCAAGATCGACGTCCCCCGCGGCGGCAAAATGGACTGGTCCGTCGTCCGCGAGAAAATCGCCAAACACGGCATGCGCAACTCCAACGTCCTCGCCATCGCCCCCACCGCCACCATCTCGAACATCATGGGCACCACCCCCTGCATCGAGCCGAACTACAAGAACCTCTACGTCAAGAGCAACCTCTCCGGCGACTTCATCATCCTCAACTCCTACCTCGTTCAGGACCTCAAAAAAGCCGGCCTGTGGAGCCCCGAGATGCTGGATCAACTGAAATACTTCGACGGTGAACTCGACGACCTGAGTGCGGCGGGGCGCGCTCGCGCACTCGCGTGGACAAGAGGTGTCCTCGGTGATCTGCAGGGCATCGATCGCGAGGTCGTCGATCGCGTGCTGGCTGTTCAGCGCACCCGTGCGAGCGGCAAAGGCGAACTGCCAGGTGTTCTTGGCCGCCGCCACGTAGTCGGCGCCCAGGTGGACGGTCGTGATCGTCGCACCGTCCACCGCGAGGGTGAGGAGCCCCAGAGGCGTCACCGTCACGTCCACCGCCGCACCCGTGGAGGCAGCCAGGGGCACGTAGACCGCGGACAGGATCTGGTTGTTGTAGCGGACCTCCACCCGGTCGTCGCTATACTCACCGAAGGTCACCACCAGCCCGGCCGAGACCATGCCGGTCTCGAGGGCACCGGTGGCGTCGAGCGCCGCACCCGAAAGGAGGGCCCCGTAGTTGAAGCTCAGGCCGTCGGCTCCGCCCGAGTTGCTCACGATCAGCTTGAAGCGGGCCGAGAACCCCGTGGGGCTGGCCGCACCGACGGCGGGCAAGGTCGCGATGCCGCGGGAAAAGGCGGTGTGATCAAACGCATTACCCAAAGACTCAACCCGCGCGTTTGTCGGGTCACTGCCTTGCCTGCTCCCAATGACCGCGAAAGAACGCAGTGGTACTTCCAACGCTATGTCACGCATTTACCTGCTG
>CAJXYV010000185.1 GCA_913063525.1 uncultured Verrucomicrobiota bacterium | reverse complement strand
TGACGGCCTTGATGCGCTCCTCGAACTGGCCGCGGTACTTGGTGCCGGCGACCATCAGGGCGAGGTCGAGGGTAATGACCCTCTTGTCGCGGAGAATTTCAGGAACATTGCCGCTGGCGATTTCCTGGGCGAGCCCTTCGACCACGGCGGTCTTGCCAACGCCGGCTTCGCCAATGAGGACGGGGTTGTTTTTGGTGCGGCGGCAGAGGATCTGGATGACGCGCTCGATCTCGCTTTCGCGACCGATCACGGGGTCCAAGCCGCCATCGCGGGCGACTTTGGTGAGATCGCGGCCGAACGCTTTGAGCGCGGGAGTCTTGGTTTTGGCCTCGGCTCCGCCGCCACCACCACTGGTCGCGGTTTGGGCTTGTGGCTCCTCTTCGAAATCACCTTCTTCGAGTTCGTCGTCATCGCCTTCCTCATCCTGATCGTCAGGTGAGAAATTCGGATCGATCTCCGCGAGGATCTCGTTGCGGGTGCTTTGAATATCGACATCGAGGCGCTTGAGCACCCGGGCGGCAACCCCCTCGCCTTCGCGCAGGAGACCGAGCAGCAAGTGCTCCGTACCGACATAGGAGTGGTTGAGCGCCTTGGCTTCTTTGTTGGCGAGGGCCAAAACCTTCTTCACCCGCGGGGTGTAAGGAATGTTGCCAGCCGACTTCTGCGGCGGGCCGGAGCCGACCTCTTTTTCGACTTCCATGCGGACCGTCTCCAGCTCGAGGCCCATGCGCTCGAGGACGTTGACGGCGACGCCTTGGCCGAGCTTGATGAGGCCAAGCAGCAAATGCTCGGTGCCGACATAAGCGTGATTGAACCGATCCGCTTCTTTACGAGCGAGAGCGAGAACTTGTTGAGCGCGTGGAGTGAAGTTGTTCATGGTTCGCCTGGATGAGGAGGGTCAGAGATTTTTTTCTTCTTTCGATAAAATACCACTATCAGGGGATTCGAGAGAAAGCAAACGGGAGCGCAAGATTTCTGCGCGAATCGAGTCTCTTTCTTCGGGAGAAAGTTTTTGACCCGAGTGGAGCTGGAGATGAGCGGGCTGGATGTCCATCAGCAGCGAGTCGCACAGCATCACAGTTTCGGGGGAGAAAAATCCGAGCGAGCCGCCGAGGCGCAGCAGCGAAAGGTGGTTGAGCGCCTCTTTGGAGTCGATGATGTGAGAGTAGCGCAGGACGCCGTAGGCGCGGCCGATCTTGTCCGCGACCATTTCCGGATCGTCCTCCAGCAGTTTTTCGCGGGCGTTCTGTTCGTGGTTTGCGACTTGGGAAATCACGCGCTCCAGACGGCGGATGATCGTTTCTTCGCTTTCACCGAGCGTGGATTGGTTGGAAATCTGGTAGAGGTTGCCGAGCGACTCGGTGCCTTCGCCATAGAGGCCGCGGACGGCGAGACCGATTTTATTGACCGCTTGCAGGACTTGGCCGATCTGGTCACTGAGTACGAGGCCAGGCAGATGCAGCATGGCCGAGGCACGCAGGCCGGTGCCGAGGTTGGTCGGGCAGGTGGTGAGGTAGCCCAGCGTCGGGTCGAAGGCAAACTGCAGCGAATTTTCCAGCGTGGTATCGAGCTCGGAAAGCGCGGCGAAGGCAGCGCTGAGTTGCAGGCCCGGGCGGATGGCCTGCATCCGCAAGTGATCCTCCTCGTTGAGCATCAGGCTGAAGGTCTGGCGGCGTTCAATCACTGCCGCGGATCCATCGCCGCGGGCCGCGTGTTCGCGGGAAATCAGGTGGCGTTCGACGAGGACCTGTTTCTGGACCGAGCTCAAGTCGCCGAGCTCTTGGGAAAATCCGCCCTTCATCGCGGGCAGCGCCTCGATGGCCGGCCGCATAAGGTCGAGCGCCGCGGCGCGCTGATCGCGCTTGGCCCAGCCGGGGAACGGGTGGCGGTGGAGATTGCGCGCCAGACGGATCCGGGAGGTCAGCACGGCACCATGCTCCCCCTGCCCACCCGTCATCCAGTCGGCGGGGTGTTTGACGAGTGTGGAGAAGCGCATCATGATCGTGTCGGTTGGGGAAAAAATTCGCGGAAGTTACAGATAACACAAAAAGCGGTTTTATCAACCCTTCACTTCGTCGAGGTTGCGGATTTCATCGCGGATGCCGGCGGCCTCTTCGTAGCTTTCAGAGGAGATCGCCTGCTCCAGCCGCGAGCGGAGCTCCTCGATCCGCTGATTGCGGAACTGCAGCGCCATCAAGCCTTCGGGCACTTTGCCGACGTGCGAAACGCCCTTGTGCATGCCGCGGATCATCTGGTTCACCTCTTCGCTGAATGTCGCGTAACAATCGCTGCAACCGAAACGGCGGACCCGCCGCAAATCATCGAGCGTGAAGCCACAAGTGTCGCACTTTTTGCCGTTGCCAGGAGCCACTGCCGAAGAACTCATGGTGATCGATCCCGCCCCCCCCGGCAGCCCGCCGAGAAGGACATCCGCCAGCGAAAAGCCCGTGGGATCGGTAACTCCACGCTCCTTAGCGCAAGCCTCGCACAGGCAAACCTTCTTCATCTGCCCCTCGACGAGTTGCGTCAGGAAGACGGTGGCTTTTTGATCGCAGAAATCACACTTCATGAGAATGGATGGGTCTCAAGCAAACGGCGTGCCCGTATTCATCGCCAGCTCGTGGAACGCCGCGAGGAACCGCGCGGTGAACGGACCCGGCGTGCCGGTGCCGATGACGCGCCGGTCGAGGGCGACCACCGGGATCACCTCCGCGGCCGTGCCCGTGAGGAAACACTCGTCCGCGGTGAAAATGTCGTAGCGGGTCAACGAGCATTCCTTGAAAGGCACGCCCAGTTTTTCCGCGATCTCGATGATCACCGCGCGGGTGATGCCGTCCAGCGCGCCGTCGCAAATCAGCGGCGTCAGCAGCGTGCCGTTTTTCAAGAGGAACAGGTTATCCCCCGTGCACTCGGCGACGTAGCCTTGCTCGTTGAGCATCACGGCTTCCAGCGCGTTGGCTTGGATCGCCTCCACCTTGGCCATGATGTTGTTGAGGTAGTTCAACGATTTCACCTGTGGCATCAGCGCACCGGGTGCCGGGCGGCGGGTCGCGCAGGTGATGATCGAGAGGCCGTTTTTGTAGGTCTCGTCCGGGTAAAGTTTGATCGTCGAGGCGATGATGAACATCGACGGCACCGGGCAAAGGTACGGGTTCAGCCCCAGTTCCCCCGCTCCGCGGGTGATGACCAGGCGGATGTAGCCGTCGGTCAGGCCGTTGGCCGCGACCGTGTCGCAGGTGAACTTGCAGACTTCCTCCTGCGTCCACGGCAGATTGAGGATGATCGCGCGCGCAGAATCAAAGAGCCTGCGGATGTGTTCTTCCAAACGAAAGATGCGTCCGTTGTAAAAACGAATGCCTTCAAAAACGCCGTCACCATAGAGAAGACCATGGTCAAAGACCGATACCTTCGCTTCAGATTCGTCCACCAGTTTGCCGTCGAGCCAGATTTTCATGTGAGATTCGGCCTCAGCCTAAGTGGATGCACCCGCGTGGCAAGCGGGAGATTGGAAAAACCTTCAACAATCTCATTTTCCACCCTCAGCGCGGCCAAGTTGCGTAGGGCAGCACCGCCAGACACGAGTTGAAATAGCGGGCGTCGGCCGATACTTCAGCACCCACCCACGGCGGCAGCTGCGGCGAAACCGACTCATCCGCCAGCTCCACCTCCGCCACGACCAGCCCCTCGTTTTCGCCGTGAAACACGTCGATTTCCCAAAGATGCCCGGCGAAAAAAACCTCGTGGCGCGTCTTATCGATCACCGACGGCAAACAAAGCCCCAGCAAGGCCCGCGCGTCGTCCAGCGGGATCGGGTACTCAAACTCCGGCCGCGTGATCCCCTCCGTGCGGCCCTTGATCGTCAGCCAAGCGTTTTCCCCGGCGATGCGCACGCGCACTGTGCGATCCGGTTCTTGCGAGAGATAACCTTGGGCGATCCGCAGCCCCGCCGTCCCGTCCCGCCACGAATCGTCCGCGACGAGGAATTTCCGTTCAATCTCAGCAGCCATCGACCAATCAAAAGAGATTCAGCCGCAAAAAGGCGAAAAAAAACGCAAAAACTTGAAGAGATCGAAAAAGAAACCAACCCCCATTCCATTTTTTGCGGCTAAATTCCACTGAAGCCCCGCTTGATCACCGCGCGGAATCGGCGTTAGTTAAAGGCAGTGGCCATTCCCGAACCCGCAGCCGGCAAACCCCAACTCCGCAAACACATGCGCCGGCTGATCTGCGACCTCGACCCAGTGGCTGACAAGGCCAACGCTGCGCTGACGCAATGGCTGCGCGACCGCCCCGCCCTGCGCACCATCGCCCTCTACCACCCGCTGCCCGGCGAAGTCGATTTCACCGCCACCCACCGCCAACTCAGCGACTTGACTTGGGTTTACCCCAAGGTCAGCGGCGACGAATTGAGCTTCCACCCCGTCAACGATCCCGCCACCGAACTGAGCGCCGGAGCCTTCGGCATCCTCGAGCCAGCCGACGGCCTGCCCGCGACCCCAATCGACGCGATCGATGCCTTCATTTGCCCCGGCCTCGCCTTCGATCCCCGCGGTGGCCGACTCGGGCGAGGCCGCGGATTCTACGACCGCATGCTGGCCCAAGCCCGCGCCGACGCCCTCAAAGTCGGCGCCTGTTTCCTGATCCAATACGTCGAAGACACCCACGCCGAAGCGCACGACGTCCACATGGACCACGTCATCGTCGGCTGAGGCCATAAGGAGGGTTGATCTTCGGTCAACTCGGGTCGGCGGGAGGACTTCGAAGGTCGATCCGCGCACTTCGAAGATTGATCTTCGCACTTCGAAGATCGATCCGCGCACTTCGAAGATCGATCCGCGCACTTCGAAGATCGATCTTCGCAGTCCGAAGATGG
>CAJXYV010000184.1 GCA_913063525.1 uncultured Verrucomicrobiota bacterium | reverse complement strand
GTGTAGGGACCACTCACCAGCGCCGCAGCGGGAAGAACCAGCGCGGCGGAAACCAAAAACCAGCGACCAAGACGAAACATCAGGTCGATGTTGCCCTAGAAAAACGCGCGATTTGATACGAAAACCACCGCCTCCCCATAAAAGGGGAGGCTGACGCTATTCTTTCCGTTTAGCCTCCGCGTGAGGAGGGATATTCACGTGATGGAGAAGCACCCGCTTCCCTCCCGCGCCATTGAACAAAGGGACTCTCCTCATGCCTCCGATGTTCAAAGAAAATCCGAGTTCGGAAAAATGGAACGAACCCATCCGAATATCCGTCCGAGGCATGGCCGGCGAGCACGACTATCCACTTGACGGTGGTGGGGATCACCAACCAAATCGGACCTCATCTATTTACACATTCCTTTTATGGTGAAATCCAATCTCCTCATATCAACCCTTTTTTCACTGGCCCTTATTCGGTTCGCAGCCCCCGCAGCGACAGCTGAAAACATTCCCGACCTGTTCCTCCACCCGAGCCAATTGCTCAGCGGCGAGTGGCAGTCGATCATCGATCCCTACGAGTCAGGGTTCTATGACTACCGCTGGCAGCAGCGCGACCAGTCGGGCAGCCCATCGCGGTCGGAGACGTTTTATCTCGATGCCAAAGCCGCCGACGCCAGCGAACGGATCGAGTACGATTTCAACAAATCGCCATCGCTAAAGGTGCCGGGCGATTGGAACACCCAGAAGCCCGAATTGTTCTATTACGAGGGCAGCCTCTGGTACCGCTGCAAGTTCGACTTTGCGGCCAAACCGGGCGCGGCACGGCAATTCCTGCGCTTCGGCGCGGCAAACTATCGGGCAGATGTTTATCTGAACGGCCGCAAGCTCGGCATGCACCTCGGCGGCTTCACGCCGTTTTCATTCGAGGCCACCCAGCAGCTCAAGCCCGGCCCTAACTCCCTAGTCGTGCGGGTGGACAACAAGCGATCCAAGGAAGCAGTGCCGACGCTCAACACCGATTGGTGGAACTACGGTGGACTGACCCGCGACGTTGCGCTGGTCAGCACTCCGGAAAAATTCATCTCCGATCACCGCATCCGGTTAGAATCCGAGGCGACACGGGTCATCTCCGGCTTCGTCGAAATCGCGGGTGCCAAGGACGGGGAGAGTGTGGAGATCGAGGTTGCCGGAGTCGGCAGCAAGCAGGTGGTAAAAACCAACGCCTCCGGCAAGGCGGACTTCAGTTTCGCCGCCCCTACGCTCGAACTCTGGAGCCCGGACAGCCCGAAACTTTATGACGTCAGCATTCGCCACGGCGGCGATGAGATCCATGAGCCGATCGGCTTTCGGACGATCCGCACCCGCGGTCGCGAGATCCTGCTCAACGGCAAGCCCATTTTCCTGCGCGGCATTTGCATCCACGAGGAGTTCCCGCTCGCCGGGGGCGGCCGTGTCAATTCCCCCGAAAAAGGCAAACAACTGCTGGACTGGGCCAAGGAGCTGAACTGCAACTTCGTCCGACTCGCCCATTACCCACACAACGAGGCGATGACCCGCCAAGCCGATCAGCTGGGTCTGTTGGTATGGTCGGAAGTGCCAGTCTATTGGGCAATCGACTGGGAGAACCCCGCAACCTACCAAAATGCGGAGAACCAGCTTTCAGACATGATCCGCCGCGATGCCAACCGCGCATCGATCATCATCTGGTCGCTGGCCAATGAAACGCCGGTCATCGAGGCGCGCACCCGTTTCCTAACAAAGCTCGCGAGCAAGGCGCGGGAGTTAGACGGCAGCCGCCTGCTGAGCGCGGCGATGGAAAAACACGCCAAAAAAGGCTCACCGAACGTGAGCGTGGTCCAGGATCCGCTCTCCGAAGTGTTGGACATCGTCAGCTTCAACCAATACACGGGCTGGTACGATGGACTGCCCGACAAGTGCGCCAAGGTGAACTGGGAAATTCCCTACGACAAACCCGTGTTCGTCAGCGAGTTCGGCGGTGATGCCCGCCAAGGCCTGCACGGCGATAAAAAAGATCGTTGGACCGAGGAGTTTCAGGAAGATCTCTATCAACAGACCTTTCCCATGCTGGAAAAAATCCAGGGGCTGGCTGGCTTATCGCCATGGATATTGGTCGACTTCCGCTCGCCCAAGCGGCTGCTGCCCGGCGTCCAAGACGGATTCAACCGCAAGGGGCTCATTTCTAGCGATGGGGTGAGGAAAAAGGCATTCTTCACCTTGCAGGACTACTACCGCCGCCGCACAACAAGCGCCGCAGCGGAGCACTGAAAAGGCCTGAACCCCACCCAGCATTTGATGCGGAGCGGTGATGAACCGTCCCGCTGTGACATGCGGTGAATGACACCAGCCCGAAATTCCCGGGCGGGCATAATCAACGGCGCTTTTTGCCGCCGCCGGTCTTCTTGCTGCGGACGGACTTGATCGGCGAAGTCGTCGAGCAGCGCGGTGTAGATGCAGTCGAAGTCTTCGAGCTTGCGGCGCGGGAGCGGGCTTTCAAGAGGCGGGGGCGAAGGCTTCTTTGAGGACCGCTTGCAGGAGCTGGGCGGCGTGGCTGCGCGCGGCGGCGATCTCGTCTTCCAGCGCGCGGCAGCTTGCCATCAGCGCTTCCACCCGCTCGACGATCGCCGCTTGCTCGGCGAGAGGTGGCAGGGGTATTGGTGTTGATCGCAGAACCGTTTTGTTAATCGAAGCAAGGTTCGTGGTCTGTTTGTAAGAAGCAAGAAAATGAGACTGACAAAACGTCGAGTTTAGTATGAGTGGCATGACCTCAACTTCTAGCGATGTGGCTACGTACGGCCAGCTAAGATTCAGGGACCCGCTTGCTGAGATCAAATTTCAGCGTGTGGTTTCCATGGATAAACGCATTGGGATCGAAGATTATCGCGTTGGGATCAAAGATTAGCACGTTGGGATCAAAGATCAACGCGTTGGGATCAAAGATTAGCGCGTTGGGATCAAAGATTAGCGCGTTGGGATCGAGGGGCGAAGAGGTCGGCGGAGGGCCTCCGTCGCGGAGTGCGAGGCGTTTTTTCAAATCCTGGGGGCCAAAGGTGTTTGTCAGCCACTCGAACGCAATCACTTGAACGAATGAACGCAACCATTAGAGGTTTTTTTAAAAATATGCCTCCAGACTCCCCCCATCGCGCAATCCGGAATTTTCCCCCACGCGGAAAAACCACCATCACTTGATTATCATGAACCAGAAAACTCGGAAAAATCAACTGGTGGTAGTCCGTGAATTTTTATGAAAATTAGTCGTTCAAAATTCCCTTGTGCAGACTGTGTAATTTGTTCGACTGCTAAGTGTTCGTGAGATCAGCAAGCGTGCATCCGCACCGCCCTGTTCCTCTAATCCGAACGTTTGTAAAAAAAATACCACTATGGTAACTAAACTGACCCCGCAATCCGCCATCGAACGTAGCAATGAATTGATCGTCTCATGGCGAAAATTCGCCCCCGAGCTAACGCTTGCGGGCAGAACCCTTGCCCAGTTCGAAGAAGAAAAGATGGTACCCGAAATGGTACGAGCGCAAATCGTCGAAGCCAAGGCGACTTACAAAGGACTCATCAACGAACGCGATCTGGCAAACGTGCAGTTGAAAGAGACGGTCGTGAGTCTATGCAATGCCATTCGAGGCAGCGCCGAACTTGGCTTGAACAGCAACTTCTACCGTTCGCTCGGATTCATTACGGCGAAGGAACGGAAGCGGCCGAGACCCAAGCCGACGCCAGCGGCGGAAACCGCGCCAACCACATCGAACGTTGCTTGATCCAAAGCCCTGATAAAGCAAATCAAACAACGCTCGACTGAGTAGTAAAAAAAGGGCCGTCGATCCGAAAGGGCCGGCGGCCTTTCTTGTCGGTACCCAAACTGAATTCTCAGGCCTTGAACAGCGAAAAAGGCGAGTGGGGAGAAAAACTAATGGCGCTTTTTGCCGCCGCCGGTCTTCTTGCGGCGGACGAAGCTTAAGACGAAGCCCTACCTTTGAGCTTTCGGAAAATCCATTGAGGGTCGCGGCGAAGATCAAGAACCGCTGTCACAAAAACAGCATTTCCGTCCTTTGTGTAGTAAATCCCAAAAGGAAAGCGCTTGGACAAGAGACGGAAAAATCGGCCAAAATGAATGGAGTGAATTCCCGCGTAGTGCCGCAGCGAATCAATGTCGGAGTAAAGTGCATCGAGAAAATAATTCCCCAACCCAACTTCTTGAGATTCATAAAATCGAAACCCGCTTCTCAAATCCGAGAGCGCGGAGGGCTGAATGGAAATTCTCACCCCAATTCGGCCCGCAGTTGTTTTTTGGCGTCTTCCCAATCGATGAAGACTTCATCGCCGGCAGCGACCAAACGCTCTCTTTCCGCCAGCACATCGCCGTGCCAAGATGGAGAATCGATGGCGGGAACCTCGGCAGAAAGGTTCTGCCAGAGTTCATCCATGAGCTGCAGTTTATCGGCCGTGGTCATCGCGCCCAAATCCAGAGTCGTCGCCATAGGTGACTTCTACTGGATTTTGAGGCGGAATCAACGACGCTTTTTGCCGCCGGTCTTCTTGCGGCGGACGGACTTGATCGGCGAGTCGTCGAGCAGCGCGGTGTAGATGTAGTCGAAGTCTTCGAGCCTGCGGCGCGGGATTTCCTTGTCGATGAAGATTTCGACCGACTTGGCGTAGTCGAGCTCGTCGGCGGTGAGGATGGTGAAGGCGTCGCCCTCAGCGGAGGCGCGGCCGGTGCGGCCGATGCGGTGGACGTAGTCTTCGGCGTTTTCGGGGACGCGGTAGTTGATGACGTGGGAAACACCGGAAATGTCGATGCCTCGGGCGGCGACATCGGTGGCGACGAGGATTTCGTAGTCACCGGCCTTGAAACCGGCGAGGGCTTTCATGCGGTC
>CAJXYV010000183.1 GCA_913063525.1 uncultured Verrucomicrobiota bacterium | reverse complement strand
CCTACACGACGCTCTTCCGATCTGGCGACTGAATGCTGGATCCAATGAATCAATCTCATTCGAAATCCAGAAGACTGGCTGAGGATTGGTTTCCAGCATGTGGTTGAACCATGCCTTGTGCGTGTTCGCTTTTCCGCGATCGAGACGTGAGGGCGTCAGGATGTCTTCTGCCTCGTCGAAGACCAAGATCACTGAGGCATCCTGAAAGTAAGTCTGGGCCAGATTGAGAACTGAAAATCGTCCGCCAGGGCTGAGCGCGTCACGGTCTTCGTCTGCCGTGTCCAATTCATAGATCGCGAGGCCTAAAGCCTTTGCGATCACTTTGATGAGTTGGGTCTTGCCGGTACCGGGTGCGCCGTAAATCAAGACGTTCACCCCAGTTTTGCGTTTCTGAATGGCTTGATCCAAGTAGGGAAGCAGAAGTTCCAGGCTCTGTTGGATGTGTTCGTAATCCACAAGCTCGAGGTCGGGCTTGGACGGCGAAATGACGCCAAATGATTTGAGCAACTTGGCTGGGTCGTATGATTCATTCATCAATTGGCGGGCAATCGCCTCCGAGTAAAACCGAATGCACCCATGGCGATTGTAATCGGAGCTGTCTTTCAAAAGTCCGCATTTCATCAAGCGACCGCCTGGTGCCATGGCCTTGGCGACCGAATTTGGCGAAAGGTTGAGGATCTTGGCGATGAACTTGATGGGTGAGGCCTTGAAGGATTGTTTGACCAGTGGGCGGATATCGAGATTGGACTCTACTTCCATACAAGCGAACCATTCGAGGATGCGCTGTTCGTTGGCGTCGAGTTTGAGTGCCGCGGCAAATTGATCGAAGTTCTTTTGGGCTTTAGCGAGAAAGCGCGCTTGCCCCGATTTTTCCAGCGCTGCGGAAAGATCGATCATTAAACGGGGCACACTGCGAAAAGTTTCTGCATCTGGATCTGCCGGCAGGCCCAGAAACTGCGCGATGTTCGTATCCGAATAGCTCGAGTCGACGAGAAGCTGAGCGCGACCCAACCCGGGAGAAAATGCGCGGAGTGTCCAAATGGCGAGAAGCCGGGAATAGGGAGATTTGAAATTTTGGGTTGCCATGGTCAGGGGTTCGATGGCGGAAGATTGACTGTGTGAGGTTATTCTTGCTACGTCGGGGATTGCATGTCATGTGACTCCACAGTCATGACGGGAGTTTTCTCAAAAAACGGTGTTTCCTTAGAGCGCCTGCAGTCATTGGAAAGGGTTGTGCGGGCGGGCAGCATCGCGCTTGCCGCCAAAGGGGATCCCATCGCTCAAAGTCTGATCAGTCGACAGCTGGGAGAATTGGAAAAAGTGATGGGCTTCGAATTGCTCGATCGCTCGAAAAAACCTTACCAGCCGACTCCTGCAGCTCAGCGCCTCGCGGAATCGTGCGCGCGATTTGTGCGCGAGGTCGAAGAGGCCGCCATGGAGGCGCAGGGCGAGCATAGACCGATAGCGGTTGGGGCTGGCGAAGTGGTGATTCGGCAGCTGATCATTCCATGGATCGGCAGGAACCGCAGGGGATTGGCGGCACATTCATGGTCGTTGCTCAATCTTACCGGCCGCAAGATCCAAGATGGGCTCGAGTCTGAACGCTTGGACATCGGGATTGCGACCGGTTTGGAAGTGACAACCAATGTCGAAGTGGTGGATCTGGAAAGCTACGGGATCAAGCTGGTACTGCCAGAGCATCAAAAACCGGACAAAACCGGATGGAGTTGCCTGATGGATCTTCCATTGGTGGTCCTTGAGGGGGATGGGAAATTTCGACGTTTTCTCGCGGATTGTGAACGTGAGTATGGGGTGAAGTTCAAAATTGGTGCCGTTTGCACCAGTTATCCGCAAGCCGTTGATCTAGCAGAAGCGACTGGCAGCGCGGTGTTTGTGCCCGAATATTGGTGGCGGCGACACAAGGAATGGGCCGCGCGAACCCAAGTGCTCCCGGGTCAAGAGAAACTCCGCCGCACGCTCCAGCTCGCCTGGAATCGGAAAGTGGCCGAGCGGCGGTCAGAGGTGGCTGCGTTGATTGCTGCCCTGAAAAAGCGTTGATTGCCCTCGCGCCGTTTTCAATGACGCCAGCACCGATATAACCCGCAACCGTCGAAAGCAACAAAGCTTTCTCGGATACCTCGGGATCTGAGCCTGCTATTCTGACGGCTGCAAGCGCCTCAATAAATTTTAGGCCCGGTGAGGCGGACCCCGAAAATCGGGCCAGGAGCTAAGCTATGATTGTGGTGTGTGGGTGCGGACTGTAAACCGAACCAAACACACACAAAATGAAAGCAAAACGCAGAAGACATGACCCAGAATTCAAGGCCCGCGTGGCGCTTGAAGCCATCAAGGGTGTCAAGACCGTCCAACAAATCGCCAAGGACTTCGATGTTCACCCGGTGCAAGTTTCCGAGTGGAAAAAGACGATGATGGCAGGTGCCGCTGGAGTCTTTGGACCTGGAAGCAGCAAAGCCGTCGCTGAAGATTTCGAACATGAGCGCGCCCAACTCCACGCCAAGATCGGCCAGCAAGCCGTCGAGTTGGACTGGTTGACAAAAAAGTCCAAACAACTCGGTCTGTGAGGGAACGAATCGAGTTGGCAGAAAAAAATCATCCCGATCTGAGCATGAGAAAACAATGTGAACTGCTTGGCGTAGCTCGGTCGTCTGTGGACTACAAAGCCGTGGCTGAAAGCGAGGAGGATATTCGCATCAAACGCCACTTAGACGAGACGTTCATGATCGATCCATGCCTCGGCAGCCGTCGTCTGTTGACGGTGCTTGAGCGCGACCATGATGTAAAAATCAATCGCAAGCGACTCCAGCGGATCCGCCGCGAGATCGGCCACGAGGCGATCTGGTGCAAACCGCGCACCAGCATCCCGGACGACGGCCACCGCAGGTATCCCTACCTGCTGCGCAAGTTATCCATTGATCGACCTAATCACGTATGGTGCACCGACATCACCTACGTGCCGATGCCTGGAGGCCACGCCTACCTATGCGCGGTGATGGACTGGTATTCGCGCAAAGTGCTCGGCTGGGCAGTTTCAAACACCATGGAAACGGGCCTGTGCCTAGAGGCTCTGGAAAACGCCTTGTCCAGCACCGGGTGCGTTCCAGAGATTTTCAACACCGATCAAGGCTGCCAGTTCACCTCTGCCGAGTGGACGGGAAGATTGCTGGATCTTGGGATCAAAATCAGCATGGACGGCCGCGGGCGCTGGATGGACAACGTCTTCATCGAGAGGCTCTGGAGGAGCGTAAAATACGAGGAGATTTATCTGTTCGAACACACCACGCTGACGGCGCTGCGGGCAGGACTGACGAAATGGTTCACCCGCTACAACGATTGGCGGCCCCACGAAACCTTCGACAACCTGACACCGACCGTGGTCTATCAGACGACTTTCGAAAGCCGCAAGAACCCAAGCATCCTACCCCCGGAGGCGGCATGACTCCCGTCGCGACGAATTTGGGAAGCCTCCGCTTCAGGCTCCGCACTTCACTGCGCTACGCTCCGTTACGTGCTGCGCCTTCCGCTCCAGCTTCCCAAATTCGGGTTCCACGCCACTCCACCCTTGATTGATTATCCATGATCCACTAACCCTTTGCCGCACCCCCGCCACCATAGCTTAGTTTAGCTACACCGTGGCCGAACTTTCGGGTCCAGCTCAGCGTGACCCATCAGACGAGTTTCTCCCAGGCCGAATTCGCGGATAAAAAGAAAATCACCCGCCGGGAGAAATTCCTCGCACGCATGGAGGAGATCATCCCTTGGCAAAGTTTGATGGCTGTCATTGAACCCTTCTACCCGAAGGGGCGGCGCGGTCGCCCTCCCATTGAACTGGAGCGCATGCTGCGGATGTATTTTCTCCAGCAATGGTATGGCTTGGCCGACGAGGCGGTCGAGGACGCCATCTACGACAGTCAGTCGATGCGGGGATTCACCCGCATCGACCTCGGAGCCGACGGCGTGCCCGATGCCACCACCCTGTTGAAATTCCGCCGCTTGCTCGAAACCAACGACCTTTGCAAAGCCCTCTTCACCGCCATCAATGCCGATCTGGAAGCACGCGGCCTGATGATGCGCGAAGGCACCCTCGTTGATGCCACGCTCATCGCCGCTCCCCCATCGACCAAGAACAAGGAAAAGAAACGTGACCCCCAAATGCACCAAACCCGCAAGGGCAACCAATGGTATTTCGGCATGAAAGCTCACATCGGAGCCGACCGTGACAGCAAGCTGGTTCACACCGTTGTGGTCACCGCCGCCAACGCCTCGGACATCTCCAAAACCGCAGAGCTCCTGCACGGGAAAGAAACTCAGGTCCACGCCGACGCCGGCTACATCGGGGTCGAAAAACGTGAGGAAATCAAAACAATGGAGCGGGCAATCGACTGGCAAATCGCCTGCAAACGCGGCCAGCTCAAAAAGATGGAAGAGAGCCCGGCGAAAGAACTGCTCAAGGCCGCGGAGAAAGCCAAAGCCTCGGTGAGAGCTTTCGTCGAACATCCATTCCACATCGTCAAAAACCTCTTCAAATACCGCAAAGTCCGCTACCGAGGATTGGCCAAAAACGGACACCAACTCCACGTCCTCTTCGGCTTGGCCAACCTGGTCATCGCCGGACGCAAGGCAACGGCCTGAAAAACCTAACGACGGCCACCAAAGGATGAATTGACCCGAAAAGTGCTTCTGGTCCGACATTCCGCCGCCTAAAAATCACCAGCGAGACCGCCTCCACCAAGAATATCCCGCCAACAGGGTCCAATTCTCGAGAATCAGAGTTGGGAAATTGCAAGTCAGCCTTTAATCAGCGCTTCCTTAGCGGCCCAGGGTTGGTAGTCCCCGGACCTTAGTTTGGCTTCGATCTTGTCCCAGTGCTTGCGCAGGTGGGCTTCGGTTT
>CAJXYV010000182.1 GCA_913063525.1 uncultured Verrucomicrobiota bacterium | reverse complement strand
CCGATGGCCGCAGTCCGCCGAATTTTTCCTTTTCGTAAATCGGCCGCTCGCCCGCAATTTCGCGTGCGGAATTGTTCGATCCCATCAGCGAAAGCAGCACCACTTGGAACATGATGATTCCAGAGATGGCGGATCCGACTTTGGCCTGATCCGCGCGTACGCTTTGTTGTTCTTGGATTTCCGCAAACACATCGGCCTGTCGCGTGTCGGAATAGCGGCGGATGTTGCCAGAGGCCTTGTCGCTGAAAATCGTGACGAGGATCGGGAAGCAAAGGATGATGGCCAACTGCAGGAAAACCTGGCCACGATCGCGGAAAAAGATCCGCCAGCGGCGAGACAGCAGGGTGGCGAATTGGCTGAAAAAACCAGGGAGGCGCAGACTATCTGTTTCTTCGACGATTGGTGTTTGGATCTCACCTCGGGAAATCAACAGCTCGCGCTTTTTCTCTAGCATCAGCTGGTAGGATTCGCGGTGCTTTTCCCAAGAGGCTTGCCAACGTTCGGATGGCTGGGTGGCGAGACGGGGATAGACTTCCTCGGTGTCGCTAACGGAAAAGTAGTGATTCAACTTTTCAGGTGGCCCGTGGAACGCGACGCGCCCTTCGTGCAGCACGAGGATGGAGTCGTACAATTCAAGATGCGCCAGCGAGTGCGTGACGGACATGACGATGCGGCCGTCTTTGCGCGATAGATCGTGCAGCAAGTGGACGATTTCTCGCTCCGACCGCGGGTCTAGCCCCGACGTCACTTCGTCGCAAAGCAGGATCTTCGGGTCGGAAACCAACTCCATCGCCAGTCCCAAGCGGCGTTTCTGACCGCCGGATAAGACTTTCACTTGACGATCGTTGATTGGACGCAGCCCCGTTTCTTCCAGCACGCGGTCGATCCGTTCGTCTAACTCTGCGGTTTCGTGGCAATGGACGCGAAGGCGAGTGGCAGCTTCCACCGATTCGTCCACCGTCAGCGGGTCGTAGGCGATGGAAAACTGCGGCACATAGCCGATCTCCGATGGCGAAAAATCTCCCTCTTGCGACAAGTTGCGAGAGTCCCAGAATAGCGCCCCGCCCGACTCGGGGTTGAGGCCAGCGATGGTTTTCAGCAGCGTCGTTTTGCCACAGCCCGAGGGGCCGACGATGGCCATGAAGTGACCTTTCGGGACGCGGATGGATACGCGATCGACTAGCGGGATCTCTTCGCCGTTTTTGCGAATGGTGAAACTGACGTCTTGAAGCTCTAGCACAAATCGAAGCGGGTTGGAATCTTACTTAACGCGGCGAGACGGGCGTTTTTATCGCCATTGGCAAAAATAATGCCTACGGCTCAATCGATCGGCACGATGCGGAGGGTGCCGCCGGTTTTTGGTTGGAGCGATGAGGCCAGAGTGGGAGCCATCGTGCCAGCCTTCGGATCTGTTGGCGCAGCCACCGCATCTTGATCCAAGGCATTCCGCAATGCGCCTTCCACCAGCTGGCCACAATGGATTTTCATGGGCGGCAATGGGCCGAGATTGCCCGTCAGATCTTGGGCGGTGAGATGTTTCGCCTCGTCGGCGGTTTTTCCGCGCAGAAGCTCGGTGGCCATCGATGCCACGGCGATAGCGGTTTGGCAGCCAAATGCTTGGAACGACGCGCGGTCGATCACACGTTTGCCGTCTTTTTCGGTGAACTTCAGCCACATCCGCAGCATGTCGCCGCACTCGGGTGAGCCGACAGTGCCGACGGCATCGGCGTCTTCGAGTTCGCCTTGGTTGAGAGGATTGGCGAGCGCCTCCCTCACTTTTGTTTCAAATAAACTCATGCAGTTGTCACGATCTTCGGCATCGGTCCCGCAATGACGAGTCTAAATTCAGAAGCAATACGTATCCTCATTTTGCGCCATTGTATTGGCGGCCTTTTCCTGATTCCCATGCATTGTGAACGCTGTTATAGAGTGCGGTGAGTTCGGGCGCCGTTAGAATGCGGTATTCGATAGACTTTGCGTGGCTGGTATCCGGATATTTTTTCACCACCATGTTTTGCACATTTACCCCCACGTGATCAGCAGCTTTGTCCAAAAGTTCGCGCCCATGATCGATCACATCGGCCGCTATATTGGCAGGAGCGGCTTCTGACACTGGGGTGACAAAATAAAACCGCGCCAGTGACTGGCCCACGGTATCCACCGTCACCTCGTCCACGATTAATGTTCCGTCCAAAATATATTTGTGGCGGCTGACCGAGGTGATTTTATCAAGCGCGACCATGTAGTTTCCGCCCGCGAGCGTCGCTTGCCAAAAACGGTTCGCATTCTTTTCCGTGCTGGCAGCTGGGGTTGTCGGGGTGTCCTGCGCTTTCAGCGGGATCCCGCCGACAAGAAGGCTCGCAACAATAATCCATAGGGTTTTTGGGGACATGCGAATTAACTAGCAGCTCTATCCCCCCTTGGCCAGCCCCAGAGATGTGAAAAGGAATTTCCTTTAGATGCAGAAAATTGGCCAACCCTTCAATGCATCGCATGGTCCGCAGGGACGTTTTCGCCGGCCCACAGGCGTTTTTGCGTCCAATCCTTGGCCGGTGCGGTCCAGAGAGGATCATTCGCGGGAAGCCCGAGATGGAGCAACCCTGTGAGGCAGAGATAGAGACTGCCAGTGGAAATGTAGTTCTCCCGAATGGCGGGTTGATAACCGGCGATGCCGACCCGCAGCCAACCTTGGTCATTAAAAGTGCCTGGAGCCTCGACCATGCGGTGAACGACCGCATTGAGGCCGCAGCGCACGGCCGCAGGCTCGATGCTTGTCGGCAGTTCGTGGCGGAGCGCGACGAGCGATAATGTCTGGAACGCTCCGAAGCGGTAAGCGCTTGAACGGCCGATGACAGGGAAAGTGCCTTCGGGGGAAATCAGCCGCTCTTGAACTTCGGCATAACGTTTGATGCGTTCGAGCACCGCAGGAAACTTCGCCGCGAGGGGCGATTGCTTTTCTTGACAAACTTCCATCACCGCGACCAGAGCGGGCTGGATGACGAAGCTGTTGTAGTAGTCCCAGTGATAATCCGGGCCATCGCCATAGGTGCCGTCACCGACATACCAATCTTCGTGTTTAGTCAGCGCACGTTTGATGCCTGCGGGCTCGCATTCACCGGTAAAATGCCAGATTCCGGACTCGACCAATGCCGTAAACAGCAGCCAATTGTTCTCGCTGGGCTTAATCTTGCGGGTGGCCTTGAGGGCTCGGATCACGTTCGCCCGCTGGGCGTCATCGAGCGGTTTCCACAGCTGGTCGGGGGCCCGGAGTAGGGCGAGTGAGAGGAATGCCGTGTCCACCAACGGCTGCCCACCTTTGGCGAAATTCATAAAATCGGGCGACTGCGGATCCGTTGCGTTGACCAAGGATTTTACCGAAAGGTCGATGTAGCGCGCCCGCAACTGACCTTCGGGCGTTGCATCCGGCCCCAGCGCCAGCCACGGAGCAATGCCCGCCAGCGTGCGGCCAAACGCCTCAAGGCAGGTGGTGTCGCGCCGCGATTCCTCGCCGGGGCCCAGCGGCAAGCGTTCCTTTAGCTTTCCTTCCGCCAGCGATTCCATGACGGGTCGCGCGATGCGATCGAGCGTTTTTACGGCGTAAGCACGATCCTCCGCGCTGCTGGTCTCGGCACGAATCAAAGGCGAGCTTAACGTCAAAAAAATCAGAACTGAAATAATGCGCATAACTTCATCCACTACACTTCAAATTCTCCACTTCTGACAATCCGAAAGAAAGGCCGCGCCGAAACTTGTTTGCCGATCACTTCGCGCAGCTTGGCTTTGACCGATGGTGGGTTTCGGGCTATTCCCTGACTTTTCACATGAAGGAGCAAATCGAAGCCATCCAAACTGAAGCGCTTGCGCAGATCGCCACTGCGGGTGACGAGCGCTCGCTCGAAGACGCACGCGTGGCCGTGCTCGGCAAAAAAGGTACCCTGACGCTGGTTTCGGCCGGCATCAAGGACGTGCCCAAAGAAGACAAGGCCGCAGTCGGCCAGCTTCTCAATGCCGCCCGCAGCGCCATCACCGCCGCATTTGAAGAAAAACAACTCGTGCTCCGCGAAATCGCCGACCGCGCCGCGCTGGTCGGCATCGACGTCACTCTGCCCGCCCGCCAAGTTTCCGTCGGCTCGCTGCATCCGCTGACTTTGATCCGCGATCAGGCGATCGGTATTCTCCGCCGCATGGGCTTTGCGCTGGCGGATGGCCCGGAAATCGAGGACGAATTCCATTGTTTCGACGCGCTCAACACGCCAACCGACCACCCGGCCCGCAACGAAAAGGACACGTTTTACTTCGACTCCGGCAAGCTGCTGCGCACCCACACCTCCAGCGTGCAAGTCCGCACCATGGAAACCCAGACGCCGCCGATCCGCATCATCGCGCCGGGTTCCGCCTATCGCCGCGACGAAATCGACGCGACGCACCTTTCCGTTTTCAACCAGCTCGAAGGCCTATTTGTCGGCGAGGATGTCTCGCTGCCCGACCTGAAAGGCACCCTCGAATATTTCCTCCGAGAACTTTTCGGCACCAGCACCGAAGTCCGCTTCCGCCCACACTTTTTCCCGTTCACCGAGCCGAGTTTCGAGATCGATGTCAAACTCCAGATCAAGGGCCAAGCCCCGCGCTGGATCGAAGTCGCCGGCTGCGGCATGGTCGACCCCGCCGTCTTCGAGGCCATCAACAAGTCCCGCAAAGACAACGCCTTTGACCCCGAAAAAGTCACCGGTTTCGCCTTCGGCATGGGTCTCGACCGTCTCGCCATGATCCGCTGGGGCATCAAAGACATCCGCCTCCTCATTGAAAACGACGCCCGTTTCCTCAAGCAGTTCGCCTAAATCTCCGCGCTACTCTCTGCGACCTCCGCGCCTTCGCGTTTCGCTTTATTCATCTCTTCTCACATGAACGTCTCACTCAACTGGCTCGCCACCCACCTCGACCTTTCCGGCAAA
>CAJXYV010000181.1 GCA_913063525.1 uncultured Verrucomicrobiota bacterium | reverse complement strand
CCACCCGAAATTTCTGGCAGCACAGCGCCGCCGCGCCCGACCGCGTCCGATAGACGCGCGATGCCGACGGCGTGCTAAGCACCAGCTTTGCCCCCGCCGCGACCTCAATATCTAACTCTAAGCGGTCGCCGTCGAAAAACCCGGCCGTCGGATTGACGATGCTCTGCACGAGATGCCCCTGATCGAGATGCGATTTGCTGAGATGAATCGGCGCACGGAAACTCTGTTGGGAAATAAACGGCACTCCGTCCGGACGGTTTTCACAGTGCAGCTGCAAATGACCGTTCAGAGCAGCGCCTGAGACGTGAGTTTCCATCAGTTAAATGAACAGGTACTCGTGCTTGAGCCATGCCAAGAGATCGTCTTTGCCCTTCTCGGACTTGAGATCCGCGAACAGGAACGGGCGGCTGCCGCGCTGCAGTTTCGCATCGTGCGCCATCACGCCTAGATCGGCGCCGACGTAGGGCGCGAGGTCGGTTTTGTTGATCAAGAGCAGGTCGCTAGTGCGGATGGCGGGGCCGCCTTTGCGCGGGATTTTGTCGCCCTCCGCGACGTCGATCACGTAGATGTAGGCGTCGACTAACTCCGGCGAAAACGTGGCGGATAGATTGTCGCCGCCGCTTTCGATGAGGATCAGTTTCAGGTCGGGGTGGCGGGTTTCCAGATCGATCACTGCGGCCATGTTCATGCTGGTGTCGTCGCGGATCGCCGTGTGCGGGCAGCCGCCCGTCTCGACGCCGATCACCCGATCGGCGGCCAACACGCCTTCGCGCAGCAGGAACTCGGCGTCCTCGCGCGTGTAGATGTCGTTGGTAATGACCGCCAAAGATATCTCATCCTTCAGCCACTGGCTGAGGCGCAGCACGCACATCGTCTTGCCGGAGCCGACGGGACCGCCGACGCCGAGGCGGAATGGGCGTTTTGATTTAGGAGATGAAGAGTCGGGCATGGGCGCGGGCATGGCGGAGTGAGGCGATTTCGAGAAGCGGATTGAACCAGCCATCGACCGGCTGGGAAAGCGAGGCGTCGATTTTTTCGCCGAGCGCGGCGAGCGTGCGGCGGGCGATCAGCTGACAGGCGGTCTGGCCGATGCGCATCAGCTTCATCGACGAGGCGGTGAGCCCGGCGATCGACTGGAACGCAAACGCCCGCGCCGCCTGCGCCAGAGGAACTTTAGAAAGCTCTAACGCCGTGACGACCAGATGGTGGCTGCGCGGGGAGCGCTCGCGATGTCGAATCACCAGCGGCGTGGGGTCGAGCTGCACCAGCAAATCGAGCCGCTGCGAACCGATGCGGCGCGACGCATCGCGCAACTCGGCGGGAATCCGCCAGGCATCGAGCTCGGCATCCAGCGCCAGCAATTCATCCTCGTCGCCGGCCACCGCCGCCGCATGAGCGCGGGCAAAAAAGGGAATCTCGAAGGTGAGCAACGCAGGCAGGATTTGTTGAGTGAGGAATTTTTCGAGATCTTCGGCACAACTCACCACACCCGCCTCGACCAATTCCTCGAGACCAAACGAGTGTGCATAAGCCCCCGATGGATAGGCGGTATCGTTGGCCTGCAGCAGCCACAGCCATGGGTCCGCCGTCATGACGCGTGGGCCATCGCCTTCATCGGCGTGAATAAAACTTCGGGCTCGGTGTAGGCCCATCCCTCGCGTTCAAGCAGTTGGGTCATCGCTTCATCGTGCAGCACGCGGATCGAATCCGCAAGGATCTCGGCAGGTAGGTGAAGGTTGCCCACTTTCCACGCGACCAGCGCCGCTTGGGCGGACGATTCTAACGACAATTCGTAGACCTTTTCGGGCAACTGGCGGACAACGTAGTCGATGCCGTTCTGTTGGAAAATCACACAGCCGTCCGTGAGCCGCGTCTCCAGATCAAATCCAAACTCCGTGCCATCCCCTGCGACACCCCGCCAGCGGCGCTTGAGAAACTGGCGGCGCTCTGCAGCGAGCGTGACCCGCATTTCAGCAGGCAGAACAGAGGCCGGAGCAAGAGCGTGCTGGATCAAATGCATGGGCTTGGGTGACGGATCGAGATGCCGTTAGAATAAGAAATAGCGCTGCGCCATCGGCAGGACCGACAAGGGTTCACAGCGGAGTTCAACGCCGTCGGCGGTGACCGTGTAGGTGTCGGGATCGACCGTGATT
Organism: uncultured Verrucomicrobiota bacterium; assembly: GCA_913063525.1. GTDB lineage: Bacteria > Verrucomicrobiota > Verrucomicrobiia > Verrucomicrobiales > Akkermansiaceae > Luteolibacter. Next base: position 2,816 of record CAJXYV010000181.1, on the reverse strand, counting down.
TTTGGCAGTGCGTCGTTGAAGGGAAGATCGCGTTTGGTGACCGAGCGGCAGTTTTTCACAGCGACCAAACGCTTGCTGAGGCCGAGTCCATCGAGCTCGCCCGATTCGAGCGAAGCCGCGCTCACAAACGTGACCGATGTCGCCGCGATCGCCCGGCCGTGGGCCGCGAACTGGGGGCGATACATCGTCGGCTGCGGCGTGGGGATCGAGGCGTTAGGATCGCCCATGTTTGCACAGGCAATGAGGCCGCCTTTGAGGATCGTCTCGGGTTTGACGCCGAAAAACGCGGGTTTCCAGATCACCAGATCGGCGAGTTTTCCGACCTCGATGCTCCCGACCTCGTGCGAGATGCCGTGGGTGATCGCTGGACAGATCGTGTATTTCGCGACGTAGCGGAGGGCGCGGAAGTTGTCCGCCGCCGGGTGGCTCGGCCCGTCTAACTTGCCGAACTGCACCTTCATCTTGTGCGCGGTTTGCCAAGTGCGGGTGATTGTTTCGCCGATGCGGCCCATCGCTTGGCTGTCGCTCGACATCATAGAGATCGCGCCGAGATCGTGGAGACGATCCTCCGCGGCAATCGTTTCCGGGCGGATCCGGCTCTCCGCAAAAGCGACGTCTTCGGGAATGCGCGAGTCGAGGTGATGGCAGACCATCAGCATGTCGAGGTGCTCGTCGATCGTGTTGGTCGTGAACGGGCGTGTCGGATTGGTCGACGACGGCAGGATGTTCGACTCGCCGCAGACGCGGATGATGTCGGGCGCGTGGCCGCCGCCGGCACCTTCCGAGTGATAGGTGTGGATCGTGCGGCCCTTGAATGCCGCGAGCGTGCTTTCAACAAAACCCGCCTCGTTGAGGGTGTCGGTGTGGATCGCGACTTGAATGTCGAACTCATCGGCCACCGTTAGGCAGGTATCGATGGCGGCGGGAGTGGTGCCCCAGTCTTCGTGAAGTTTGAGGCCGATGACCCCCGCGAGAACTTGCTCGCGCAGCGGTTCGGGCGACGAGCAATTCCCCTTGCCGAGGAAACCGAGGTTGACCGGAAACGCCTCGGCACTTTCTAACATCCGATGGATATTCCACTTCCCCGGCGTGCAGGTGGTAGCAAAGGTGCCGTGCGCCGGCCCAGTGCCGCCGCCGATGAGGGTGGTCACGCCGCTGGCGATCGCATGCTCGATTTGCTGCGGGCAGATGAAATGGATGTGGGTGTCAATGCCGCCCGCAGTAACGATGCAGCCTTCCCCCGCGATCACCTCGGTGGCGGCGCCGATGGTCATCGAAATTCCATCCTGCAACAACGGATTGCCCGCATGGCCGATGCCTACGATGCGGCCGTGTTTGATGCCGATGTCGGCCTTGATCACCCCTTGCGCGGCATCGAGAATGAGCGCGTTGGTGATGACCAAATCGAGCGAATCCGCGTCGAGCGCGAGTGGCGATTGCGCCATGCCGTCGCGGATGACCTTGCCGCCGCCGAACTTCACTTCATTGCCATAACCGCCGGATTCGGCGATGAGATCGCGTTCGACCTCGATGAATAATTCCGTGTCGGCGAGGCGGACTTTATCGCCCGTGGTGGGTCCGAACATGCCGGCGTAATTGGCGCGCGTTTGTTTCATGAGTCGAGAGGACCGTTGACGAGGTTATTGAGGCCGTGGACTTCGCGTGTCCCAGCGAGGGCGACTAACGGAATCTCACGGGTGTCACCGGGCTCGAAGCGGATCGCCGTGCCGGCGGGAATGTTAAGGCGGAATCCATGCGCCACCGCTCGATCGAAGTGGAGCGATGCATTGACCTCGGCGAAATGAAAGTGGCTGCCGACTTGGATCGGGCGGTCGCCGGTGTTAGCGACCACGATCGACACGGTGTTGAGTCCGGGGTTCAGATCGATGTCTGGCGCACCGGCGGGCGTAATGATTTCTCCGGGAATCATCGGACGGGATTGTGGACGGTGACGAGTTTAGTGCCGTCGGGGAAAGTCGCCTCGACCTGCACATCGTGGATCATTTCGGCAACTCCCTCCATGACTTCATCGCGGGTAATCAGCGTCGTGCCGTAGCTCATCAGCTCGGCGACACTTTTGCCATCGCGCGCCGCTTCGAGCAGTTCGGCGGTGATCAACGCAACTGTTTCCGGATAATTCAGCTTCAGACCGCGGGCCCGACGGCGACTGGCCAGATCGCCCGCCACCACGATGAGGAGCTTTTCTTGTTCCCTAGGGGAAAGATGCATCAATAAAAATCGTTAGAATATTGGCAGCAGCACCAGCGAACCGAATGCCGTCACCAGGGCGCTCATGCGGTAACCCGGTTTATCGCTGGCGCAAAAAATCGCTAGGCTCACGACAACCGCAGCCCCGATGAAGTAATCCAGCGTCCCGTGAGAGTGAAAAAATGTGGCGCGCATGAAGTCAAACTCGTCATTCTCATCAGGATGATAATGGCCCGGGTGCGCTGACAACATTGCCGGAACCAGACAAATACCTGCGCCCAGCAAGCGAAAGAAGGAGTGAGATCCATGAGATGATCGGAAAATTTTCATAACTGAATTAAAACGGCTCATATCGGAAGCTAGCAGCGACCGTGCCAACCGATCACGGAAAAAACCACACCCCGGTGAAGGGGCATGGTTTGAAAAACCGAAAACCAAATCGAATTTTTACTTATATGTCCCTTTCAGGAATGGTTCGCCGACCACGTTCTTGTATTCCTTGAGAATCTTGAACTGACCGTCTGCACGGGTTTCGCCGATGTAGACGTTCTTCGTGAGGTGGTGATTCTTCTGGGTGGTGACCTTGCCGCCTGGGCCGTCGAACGAGA
>CAJXYV010000180.1 GCA_913063525.1 uncultured Verrucomicrobiota bacterium | reverse complement strand
AGTTGGGCGCGGAGATCAGCTGTGGAGCAACTTCGCCTCGACGCCGAGGATGAACAGGCCGAGGTCATCGGCCATGGCCAGGGTTTCCTCGCGGTCTACGACGAGCAGCCGCCCGGCCTCGCCGACGATGCCAGCGAGGACCGCGCGGAGTTTGTCGAGCTCGTGAAAAAGCTCTCCGGCAGCCGCGAGCGGATCGCCCCGGCGGAGGTCGCGCCGGAAAATCGTAACAAGTAACCTATTCCTCCACCGCCAGAAACTCCGGCAGGCTTCCAGCCACGCCCGCCAGCCGGGGATTCGCCTCCCAGATGGCGCGGTTGCCCACCAGCCGGCCGGACAGGCGGTTGAGCGTGTTGCCGGTGTTTCGCCACGCTTCGTCGGTCTGCCTGAGCCGGTCGCCTTTCGCCTCGGGCGTGAAGACCCAGGAATACGCCATCCGGCTGTCGACCATGCCTTTTTTGTCGCCCCAGTTCCGTGCTTCGCCGTAGCGGAGATCTCCCAGCCAGGCGCCTTTCGCGTTCGGGCGCGCGATCCACCAGCCGTTGGTCACGCGGGCCAGCGTTTGGATTTCCCGAGTGTCCTCCATGCCGGCGAGCGCGGTTTTTCCCTTCGGATAGATCGTCCAGCGCACCGGGGTTTCGTGCCTTTCGAAAACCGTGCGATAGCCCACCCACAGCTCGTCGCCGCGATCGACCACCGCCCGCCAGAGGAAGATGTTGAACATCGTGGGAGCCTCCATCCGGCGTTGATGGACCGTGCCGCGGCGTTTCAGATCCGCGTCAAATCCGGCCGACGCCACGAACTTCATCGCCACCGCCAGCAGCAGATAGCCGGCGCTCGCGCCCAGCCCCCAAGAGCAGACCCGCCTCCGCTTCGAGGGCGGCTGAGGCTTTTTCCCGCGCGATTTTTTCACCACCTCCACGGGCAGGACCGCCAGCCAGGCCGCCGCCACCACCAGCGGCCCGCAGAACAGGAAATCCAGCGGGAAAACGCAGTTGAAAGCCAGGCTCTCCCCGGAAAACGGCCACAAAACCGCCGCGCCCTCCACCGTCACGCACTCCAGCAGCAGATGCCCGCAAAGAATCGCGAAAACGAACCCACCCGCCTGCGCCTTCGCGATCTTTTCCTTCTTCCACTGCTTCGCCAGCCAATGCGCCAGGCCATAGGAGACCAGCGCGAGGAACCACAGCGAATGACCCAGCCCGTGGCGGAACGCCAGTTGGTGCGCGGAATCGAAAAACAGCGAAAAAATCCCGTCAACGTCCGGCAAAACCCCGATCAGCGCGCCCCACGCCATCGCCTGTTTCCCCAGACGTTTGCCCAGCATCAGTTCTCCCATCGCCGCTCCCAGCGCTGCCTGCGTGATCAAATCCACGCCGCGACGATGCGGGAAATTCCCAAATCGGAAATCCCAAATCTGAAATTCTTCCGCCACTTCCCTTGACGCCACCCCCTGATCAACAAGATGCTCCGCGCGCGATGAAAGACACCACACGCCCGTTTTCCAGCCCGATGCTTGATGGCCCCGACCGCGCGCCCAGCCGCGCGATGCTCTACGCTGTCGGGTTCAACAAAGAAGATTTCTCCAAGCCGCAGATCGGCATCGCCTCCACCTGGAGCCAGGTCACGCCGTGCAACATCCACATCGACAAGCTCGCGATCGAGTCCTCGAAAGGTGCCGACGCCGCTGGCGGAAAAGGCGTGATTTTCAACACCATCACCATTTCCGACGGCATTTCCATGGGCACCGAGGGGATGAAATACTCACTCGTTTCGCGCGAAGTGATTGCTGACTGTATTGAGACCGCTGTTCAAGGTCAATGGATGGACGGCGTCGTAGTTGTTGGCGGTTGCGATAAAAATATGCCCGGCGGCATGATTGGTATTGCACGCATGAACGTCCCTGGCATCTACGTCTACGGTGGCACGATCAAGCCAGGGTCACACAAAGGCCGTGACTTGAATATCGTTTCGGTTTTTGAGGCGGTGGGTGAGTTCACGATGGGCCGTATGAGCCAAGAAGATTTCAAAGCGATTGAGCAAAAAGCGATTCCAGGTTCAGGTTCGTGTGGCGGAATGTATTCAGCCAACACGATGAGCTCTGCGTTTGAGGCGATGGGGATGGCGCTGCCGTACTCAAGCACACTTGCCAATGAAGATCAGGTGGCAATTGATAATGCAGCCGAAGCTGCGCGGGTATTGGTTGACGCGGTGCGAAACAATCGCAGGCCGCGCGACATCATCACACGCAAGTCGCTTGAGAATGCCGTTTCGGTGATTATGGCGATTGGCGGGTCAACTAACGCCGTTCTGCACTTTCTTGCTATTGCCCATGCGGCCGAAGTGTCTTGGACAATCGATGACTTTGAAAAAGTGCGCCAGCGCGTCCCAGTGTTGTGTGATTTAAAGCCATCGGGGCAGTTCTTAACAGTCGATTTGCATCGCGCCGGCGGTGTTCCACAAGTCATGAAGATTCTGCTCAATGCGGGCTTATTACATGGCGACTGCATGACAATTTCTGGCAAAACGATTGCTGAAGTCTTAAAGGATGTGCCAGACCAGCCGCCCGCAGGGCAGCAGGTGATTCGACCTATCGCCAATGCGATGTACGACCAAGGTCACCTGGCTATTCTGAAAGGCAACTTGTCGCCGGAGGGTTCAGTGGCAAAAATCACTGGCCTCAAGAACCCCGCCATGACAGGCCCAGCGCGCGTGTTTGATTCAGAAGATGATGCGATGGCCGCGATTATGGACCGCAAGATTACCCATGGCGATATCGTTGTGATTCGCTATGAAGGGCCCAAGGGCGGTCCAGGGATGCGTGAAATGTTGGCTCCGACTTCGGCGCTCGTTGGTCAGGGCTTGGGCGAGACTGTCGGCTTGATCACCGACGGGCGCTTCTCTGGAGGCACTTGGGGGATGGTGGTTGGACACGTTGCCCCCGAGGCCTTTGTTGGTGGCTTGATTGGCCTGATCAAAGAGGGCGATTCAGTCACCATCGACGCGCACAAGCTTCTTTTGCAGTTGAACGTGCCCGAGGCCGAAATTGCCGAGCGTCGCAAAACGTGGGTCCAGCCCAAGCCCCGCTATAACCGTGGAGTGCTTGCTAAGTTTGGTCGTCTGGCCAGCACAGCGAGCCGCGGAGCTGTGACGGATGCGTTTGACGAATAAGTCGGATGCGTTGGACAACCAAGTGTTTACAGCGCGGGTATCTAGGGCTTGTCGTAGCCCTAGCGTGTTGCTGCTTGTTGGGGGCGCCCCGCGCTGCCCTGGCGCAAGCGGTTTCGCCTGCGGCACCGGCCTTGCCTGTTTTATCCGTTGAGGCCGGCCTTGAACTGGCTCGTACAAAAACGTGTTTGGGATGTCACCAGCTAGATTCCAAACGGGTTGGGCCTAGTTTTCAAGCTGTTGCCCAGCGGCACGGCGCCCAGACTGGCTCGCTTGAATATTTGGCCAGTGCCATTCGTCAGGGTGGGCGAGGGCGTTGGGGAGCGGTGCCGATGCCTGCCCAGCCGCAGGTTAGTCAACAAGACGCGCTGCAGTTAGCGCAATGGATCCTTTCCTTAAGGTAGCGTGCAATGCAAAATACAAATGAGATGACGGGCACAGCCCCCGGTCAACAAGTGGCCGTCTTTGGCGGTGGCTGCTTTTGGTGCACTGAGGCGGTGTTCGCCGCAATGAAAGGCGTGCTGTCCGTTCAGTCGGGCTACTGCGGCGGTTCGGTGCAAAATCCTACCTACGAACAGGTGTGCGGCAAAGATACGGGCCATATCGAGGTTGTCAAAATCGAGTTTGATCCACAACAGGTTGATTTTTCAGCGTTATTAGAGGTGTTCTTTGCGACTCACGACCCAACGACACCAGGTCGCCAAGGTAATGATGTAGGTCCGCAGTATCAGTCCGCCGTCTTTTATCAAGATGAGGCGCAGCAAGAGCTCACTCAGCAGTACATTGCGCATTTAGATAAAGAGGGTGCCTACGATGCACCGGTTTGTACTGAGCTACGCGCTGCTGCTAAGTTCTGGCCCGCCGAGCAATATCACGCAGATTACTTTGCACTGCACCCTGAACAGGGCTATTGCCAGTTTGTGATTGCTCCAAAGGTTCAGAAATTCCGTCAGAAATTTGCTGCAAAACTTAAGGGTTAACCCTATTAAATGGCTCTAAATTTAAAATAAATTGAAAAAATTGCCATATTTCAGATTTATTTCGGGTTTGCGTTTGACAGGGCAAAATAATCCATGCATAATCTCGTTTCTCTGCTTCTACCAAAGCAGGGATGCAGCAAAAGCCAGTCGCAGCAAACCGGTTAGTTAACGGTAAATTGCTGAAAGATAGCTAAAAGTTGTAAGAAATAAGCCGAAGTTAGAAGTTAAAAACTAGGTTATAATACGTTCTACCGAATACGAAGTAAGCAGTACCGAGTACCTTGTTCTTTAAAAATTTGACAACCGATAAGTGTGGGCGCTTGGAATGAGTGTCGCAGGTTTGCTGGCTGTAACAGGTCAGTAGATTGCAAACGAAATCAAGTGCTCACAAAGAAGTTTGGAAATGATTATCTAGGTGTAAAAGCTTAGATGAGTAATAACCTCACTTCCTTTGAGCAGCGACGTATAACCGGCCTTGGGGTAAAACCTGGGGTCAAGGAAATACGATTTATACAGAGATTAAACTGAAGAGTTTGATCCTGGCTCAGATTGAACGCTAGCGGGATGCCTTACACATGCAAGTCGAACGGCAGCGCGGACTTCGGTCTGGCGGCGAGTGGCGAACGGGTGAGTAATATATCGGAACGTGCCCAGTAGCGGGGGATAACTACTCGAAAGAGTAGCTAATACCGCATACGCCCTACGGGGGAAAGGGGGGGATCGCAAGACCTCTCACTATTGGAGCGGCCGATATCGGATTAGCTAGTTGGTGGGGTAAAGGCCCACCAAGGCGACGATCCGTAGCTGGTTTGAGAGGACGACCAGCCACACTGGGACTGAGACACGGCCCAGACTCCTACGGGAG
>CAJXYV010000179.1 GCA_913063525.1 uncultured Verrucomicrobiota bacterium | reverse complement strand
TAACATTATGAAGGAGTGGCATCCTGATAAATTTCAGATCGAAGAAGAGCGTAAAGCTGCTGAAGTAAAAAGTGCTAAATTAATTGAATCTTATCATTTTTTAGTGAGTGTGAATCCTGAAACGCATGAAGCTACATTAACTGAATATACTGCTACTATTAATGAAGCTAGTATTGATGATTTTGAATTCAAGTCTGAAATATTAAGGGTCGTTTTTTCAGATGGCAATGAATATGAATATTATGGCGTGCCCAAAGCGATTTATGTAAAATTGGTCAATTCAGATACGCCAGATCGTTTTGCAAGACGACATATCTACGAAAATTACTTATACAGAAGTACCAGCAAAATTGTTGGAGGAAATGAGTAATTGTGAATAATTAGCTCCACAAATAGGGTAATATTTTCCGTTTTTTGTAATTGGTAAATGGTTAATTGTAGTAATTTTATTGCTTAATAATTATATTTATTTTTTACAAAAATTGGTTACGGCTAAAAAAATGCACTTTAACAAATCTAAAAAAATTGACTTATATCCGTTTTCATTTGGTGTATCAAAAATAATCTACGTCAGAATTCGCGGTAAAAAAGCATTGATGGGTATCAGCCCCGCCTAACAAGCATACCCGACCGAAAAGCTTTCCATGTCGTTGGAAAAGCTTTCCGAGTCGCTTATTCGACCGCGGAGGCGCGGCGGAGGCGATCCATGATGGCGACGCCGAGGCCGGTTTCGCTGACAGGTTCGGCGATGATCGCGTCGAGGCCTGCTTCGTCGAGCTGGCGCATGACAAAAAACAGGCGGATGGCGGCTTCGGCGAGTTTGCCGCTGCCGGGGCTGAGGGATTCGATGACTTCCCAATCGTGCAAGGCGACGTAGGGGCTTTCGTCTTCGCCGGTGTAGCTGAGCAAGCCGTATTTTTTGCCTTCCTCGGGTTGGAAGTCAGCGGGTTTTTCTAGCAGAATCAGAGGTGTGAGAGGCGCGTAGTGGCTGGCGAGTTGGCCGGGTGCTTGGGGAGCGTCGGTTTTGATCTCGCGGACTTTTTCGACGCGGCCGAACTCTTGGAGCTGTTCCTTGGTGATCGGGCCGGCGCGGTGGAGGCGAAAGATCGGCTTTTTGCCTTCGCGCGGTTCGATGGAGATGATCGTGCTCTCAACGCCTTCGGCACAGGCCCCGGCATCGACGATGAGTGGGATGCGGCCGCCGAGTTCCTTCACCACGGCCGAGGCGGAGGTGGGCGAAATGCGGCCAAATCGGTTCGCGCTGGGCGCGGCGATGGGGCGGCCGAGCTCTTTGCAAGCCGCCCGAAAAACGGGATGCGCGCTTTGGCGGACGGCTACGGTGGGCAGCCCGCTGGTAACGAGATCGGGCACATCGGGGTGTTTCGGCAGGATGAGTGTCAGCGGCCCGGGCCAGAAGGCGTTGGTCAGTTTATTGACCGTTTCCGCGATGTCTTCGGGCACGATCGCGACGTCTTTGAGGTCGCCGCGCGAGGCGATGTGGACGATGAGCGGATCGAACGATGGCCGTTCCTTGGCCGCAAAAACCTTGGCGACGGCATCGGGATTGAAGGCATCTGCGGCGAGGCCGTAAACGGTTTCAGTCGGCAGGGCGACGATTTCGCCGGCACGCAGCAATTCGCAAGCCTCGCTCACGGCTTCCTTCATTTCGTCATCGGCAACTTGGAGAATTCGGGTCTCGGACACGCAGCGGTTCTGCCAGAACCGAGCGCGTCTGGCTAACCCCGAATTTTTGAAATTCACTGCCCTCGCTGTTTTTACGGTTTAACCTTGTGATCTGAAAGCGCTAGAGTGGGCGCATGAACGAATCGCAGACCCCGCCGAAGAGCATTGTTCTCATCGGGTTCATGGGTAGTGGCAAGTCGACGGTGGGGCGCGAGCTCCACCAGCGGCTTGGTTACCCGTTAGTGGATATGGATCAGGTGATCGAACAGCGGGCTCGCAAGTCGATCGCGGCGATCTTTGCCGACGAGGGGGAGCAGGTTTTCCGCGATCGGGAAACTTCTTTGCTCGAAGAACTCGACGACCCCACGGCCCCGCGCCGCATTATCTCAACGGGGGGCGGGGTCATCGGCCGCGAAGTGAACCGCGCCCTACTGCGACAACTCGGCTATGTCGTTTGGCTGAATGCGCCGATGTCGGTGATTCTCGACCGAACCTCAAAAAATCGCGAGCGTCCTCTACTGCACACCGATGATCCTGCGGCGAAAATTGCCGCGCTGATGGAGACGCGCCGGCCTCTCTATGACGAGGCTGCACACCTGCGGGTGGACACTGCGGGCCTCGACTCCAAGGAACTGGCGACGGGGATTTTGGAAAGTGCTCGATACTTTTTCACGGGCCATCTTTGAGCCGCATGCTGGGACAAATCAAATCATGGGCTGCCGAGCTGGGCTTCGACGACTGCCGGATCGCGCAGGCGAAGGAGGCCAGCCACGCAGATTTATTTCGCGAATGGGTGGCCGACGGCAAACACGGCGAAATGGCGTGGCTGGAGCGCACGCCGGAGCGGCGCTGTGATCCGCGCGAGGTCCTGCCGGGTTGCAAGTCGATCATCTGCCTCGCGCTGAATTATTACCCGGGCCAAAGCCCGTTTCCTGAGAATCACGAGGGCGGTTATCGAATCGCCCGCTATGCGTGGAATGAGGATTATCACGATCTGATCGAAAAGCGGCTGCGGGAGTTTGATCAAAAACTCCAAACGCTGGGTGGTACCCAGCGCTTTTACGTCGACACCGGGCCTGTGTTGGAGCGCGACTTCGCGAGCGACTCTGGCCTCGGTTGGAATGGCAAATCCACGGTCCAGATCCACCGCCAGATGGGCGCGTGGTTTTTCCTCGCCGAACTGCTGACGACGCTGGATCTCACGCCTGACGCACCCTTCGGCGACCACTGCGGCAAGTGCACCGCCTGTATCACCGCCTGTCCCACCCAGGCGATCACCGCGCCGCGGCGGATGGACGCGCGGCGCTGCGTTTCCTATCTAACGATCGAGCACAAAGGGCCGATCCCCGAAGAATTCCGCATCGCGATGGGCGATCGGATCTACGGCTGCGACGATTGTCTGGACGCGTGTCCGTGGAACCGCTTCGCCGCAGAATCGCGCGAGCTGACTTTCCACGCGCGGGAGACGGTTTTTGAAAAGCGGCTGCGGGATTTCCTCGAACTCGACGACGACGGCTTCCGTGCCCTTTTCGCCAAGTCCCCGATCAAACGGATCAAGCGCCCGCGTTTCCTGCGCAACGTCTGCGTGGCCTTGGGAAATACCGGGACGCTGGAGGATCTGCCCGCATTGAACCGCGCTAGCCAGGATGCGGACCCCTTGATCGCCGAGCACGCCGGCTGGGCGGTCAAGCAGATCAAGGGGCGCCTAGACCGTTAGAGGTCGGTGATCGGCTTGTAGTGCGGCACTAACGCCCGCATGACAGTCCAGCCAATGAGGTAAGCGACCGCACAGATCGAGAAAATGATGAAGTATCCAGCCTCTTCACCTTTGAAGCCCATGAACGTCATCTGGGTTCTTGCCGCATAATCGAAAAGAACGCCGGAGGACTTGTTGATGACGAAGGAACCGATACCGCCCGCCATGCCGCCGATGCCAGTGATCGTTGCGATCGCTTTCTTCGGGAACATGTCGCCCACGGTGGAGAACAGGTTCGCGGACCATGCCTGGTGAGCTGCGCCAGCGATACCGATGATGATGACTGGCCACCAGTAGCTGTATCTTCCGAGCGGTTGGGCCAGCAGTGCGAGAAGGGGGAAGAAGGCGAAAATTAACATCGCCTTCATCCGTCCGGCGTACGGATTCATGCCTTTCTTTCCGACGAAATAGGACGGCAGCCAGCCACCAATGATCGAAAGCAGGGTGATGGCGTAGAGGACGAAAAGCGCTAGTTTGCCTGCGGGATCCGACGACTTGATGTGATAAACGGCGCTAAGGTAAGCAGGCGTCCAGAACAGGAAGAACCACCAGACGCCGTCCGTGAGCAACTTGCCGAGTGCAAAGGCCCAGGTCTGGCGATAGCGCAGACAGTCGAGAAATGACGTCTTGCCTTGCTCTGCGGCGGCATTCACGGCGGGATCGAGATCGCGATCCTGTTGGATGTAGGCCAGCTCTGCCGCGTTGATTCGCGGATGGACCTCCGGCTTCTGGTACATGAACACCCAGAAACCCATCCATACGAAGCCCAGCAAGCCGATGACGATGAACGCTGCCTCCCAGCCGAAATACAGAGCCAGCGGAGGAATGATCAGCGGAGCAGAGAGCGCGCCAACCGTAGCCCCGGCATTCCACAGGCTGGTAGATAGGGCGCGGTCTTTTTTCGGATAAAACTCGGCCGTGGCCTTGATCGCGGCGGGGAAGTTGCCGGCCTCACCGATCGCCAGCACGAAACGGGCGAAGATGAAAAGCGTGACGCTCACCGAGGAGATTTTGGCGATGTTGTCCACGTGGTGGATCGCTTCGCGAGCACCGTCAAAACTGACCAGCCATTCGCCTGCCAGAACCCCGGAGGTGCCAATGCCGCACAGGGCGTGAACGCAGGCTCCGATGGACCAGATGAAGATCGCCCAGAAAAAGCCCTTTTTCGTATCCATCCAATCGACGAAGCGGCCGGCGATGAGCATCCCAAACGCATAGAAGATCGAAAACAGCGATGTGATGGTGCCGTAATCCGAATTGGTCCAATGAAATTCGGGGACGATGAAATCCTTCCACGTAAGTGACAGCACCTGACGGTCGAGATAATTAATCGTCGTGGCAAAAAACAACAAAGTACAGATCGACCAGCGGTAACGAGTCGGGTGGGCTGAGGTGGCTGCTGTCATTTAAGTGCTAGGGTTTATGAGAAAAAGAGTCACTTGCGAACTGAGCCGCTAGATTGTTGACATGAATCACGGGTGACAAGCCGCAAAATGATGGCTGTCGTTCTATCCGACAAGTCCCCCAAATGGGCGATGCCGCGCCGTCAGCCCTGTAAAGTCCGCAGCGCGCCGCGCACCAGTGCTTCGGTGGGCGAGGCTGGGTCGGCATCGAGCACTTTGC
>CAJXYV010000178.1 GCA_913063525.1 uncultured Verrucomicrobiota bacterium | reverse complement strand
GGGAATGGGACTGCTGGAGTCCCGCGGGCAAGAGCCGGTTCAGGGGAGTCGGGTCGTAGATCAGGCCGCCGAGAATCATGGCGACCACATAGCCGACCGCGCGCCAACGCATGGTCGTGGCGAGCAGTTTATCCCAAGAATCCCCCCGCTCATTTTCGGGCAGCGATTCGTAGGCGAGCGCCTCATCGGCACCGCTGGCACAGGCTTCCGACAAGCCGGAGAGAATGCGGTTCAAGACGCAGAGGACAACTAACAACGCGCCGCCGCCGCGAGGAGCGAGCAAGAGGCAGAGCATTTCCGCCACCATCAGGCCCGCCGCCGTGATAAGCAGTTTACGCCGCCCGAGCGAGTCCGCGATCGCGCCCGAGGGAACCTCGAACAGCAAAATCGTCGCCGCCCAAATGAGGTTGAGCAGGACAAATTGATCCAAGGTCAGGCCCAGATCCAGGAACAGGATCGCCAGCACCGGGTAGTAGGCGCGGGCATTGTAAAAGACCGTGAAGACGATGAAGCGCCGCGGATTTCCGGAAAGATCGGTGGCTGTCATGGGGCGGATTGAAAAAACCGACCGCCGCGCAAGAAAGCTCCTGCTCGGCGGTCGGTGGATAGAAACTCAGGAGCTGGTGTTAGCCGTTGTCGCGAGGTCCGCGATCCACATCCATGCGGAACGGGCGGCCGCGCAGACGGGCGCTGCGGGTGCGATCCATCACTTGGCCGATAAATTGCTCGGGCACATCGACCAACGAATGGTTCGGGAACAACGAAATGCGACCGAGGCAGCCGTCGGGCAAGCCGACTTCGCGGTAGAGCATGCCAACGATTTCCTTGGCCATCACGCCGTGGGTTTTGCCCAGCGACAGGAACAGACGAGTCATGCCGGCTTCCGTGGGTTGGATTTCACGGCGCGGGCCGTTGTCGAAACGTTCGGGGCGCGGGCCACGATCGTCGCGTTGAGGTCCCCGGTCGTCGCGCGGTGGGCGGGCATCCCGTGGGTCGCGGCGGGCTGGGCGCTCTGGCTCGCGATCTTCGTCGATGACGGAACCTTCGCGGCCACTGGCTTCGCGGATCATGGTGACCAGTGCACCGGCAATGTCGGTGGGTGTGTGACCTTGTTCCAGCAGGCGGTCGATGTTGTCCTGATAGGCATCAAACTTGCCGGATTCCAGACGCTCCTTGAGGTCGTCGAAAATGAGGTCGGCGCGACGGCCTTCGACTTGTTCGACGGACGGGATGCGCTCGCGGCGGACGACGTGGCGGGTGTAGCGCTCGATCGTCTGCATCCGGTAGATTTCGCGGCCGTAAACGAAGCTCACGGCGCGGCCCGAACGACCGGCACGGCCGGTGCGGCCGATGCGGTGCACGTAATCTTCCGGGTCAGTCGGCAGGTCGTAGTTGAAAACGATGTCAATTTCTTCGATGTCCAGACCGCGGGCGGCCACGTCGGTGGCGACGAGAATCTCGACCGAACCTTCGCGGAAACGCTTGAGCACGCGCTCGCGCATTTGCTGGGTGATGTCGCCGTGGAGACGGTCGGCCGCGTAACCGCGGTTGACAAGGTCTTCCGTGCACTCATCCACCGAGCGCTTGGTGTTGCAGAAAATGATGCCGAGGCGCGGCGGATTCATGTCGAGGATGCGCGAAAGCACCTCGACCTTGGAGCGCTGGCGGACTTCGAAGTACGACTGATCGACCGTGGAAACGGTGCGGGCCTTTTGTTGGATTTCGACGATCTCCGGGTTCTTGCCGAACTTCTGAATCAGGCGGGAAACGCCTTGGCTCATCGTGGCGGAGAAGAAAAGCGTCTGGCGTTCTGCGGGCAGAGCGGCCAGAAGTTCGTCCATCTCGTCCTTGAAGCCCATGTCGAGCATGCGGTCGGCTTCATCGAGAATCGCCATCTTGATGTGCGACGGGTCGAAACTGCCGCGGCGAAGATGGTCGAGCAAACGGCCGGGAGTGCCGACGACGAGTTGAGCACCGGAGCGAAGGGCGCGCAGCTGGCGGTCGATCGGCGCACCACCGTAAACGGGGGTCGCGTGAAGACCGGGCATTTTCGCACCCAGGCGGTGGACTTCCTCGCAGACCTGAACGGCGAGTTCGCGCGTCGGGCAGAGAATCAGCACTTGCGGGTGGCCGATTTTGACATCGAGTTTCGCAAGGGCAGGAAGGGTGAAGGCAGCGGTTTTCCCAGAGCCCGTCGCAGAGAGACCGACGAGGTCTTTGCCCAACAGGGCGGGAGGAATGCTCATCGCTTGGATCGGGGAAGGACGCTCGTAACCGAGAGTCTCAATAGCAGCGAGCAGAGTATCGGGCAACCCGAGTTCAGAAAAAGGAGGCGTATCCATGTGCAATTAGTAATTCAATATCCCAATGCAACAGTCCTTCCGTCGCGTCGGGAGGTCACGCTGTGACTTGATTTTCAAAAAAAACAAGCACGGATGTAAAAAATTTCACGGTATCCGAAGCAATGAGCAAGACCGCCCCCAGAGCGGCGAAGATCAAAAAGCCCGAGCCGCTGGCTCAGAAATCTCCAGCAGGCAAGGCCAACGCGGACGCGATGGCTGCCACCATCGCATCGACGGGCTGGTCAATATCGATGGCAATCGCGTCGTCCGGGATTTCCAGGGCAGCGAACTGGCTGTCGATGAGGGTTTCCGGCATGAAGTGATCCGACCGGGCGCGTAGACGAGCACGAATGATCTCGGGAGTCCCGGTGAGGTGAACCAGACGCAGCCCCTGGCAGCCCGAACCGAGAATGCCCCGGTAGCTGGACTTGAGCGCGGAGCAGGCGAGAAACACCGGCACCTCGGCAGAGGCCGTTTCCGCGAGGAGCTTGGCCAGGCAATCCAGCCAAGGCGCACGGTCGGCGTCGTCGAGAGGTTCGCCGCGCTTCATCTTTTCGATGTTCGCCGGCGGATGGAAATCGTCGGCATCGTAGAAGACGCCGCCACAGGCCGCAGCCAAGGCACGGGCGATGGTGCTTTTGCCGCTGCCGCAGACACCCATGACAAGGGTTGCTGGTGGATAAGGCATGGTGGATGTTTTTTTGATTGAGGAGTCAGCAGAGACCGGAAGCGGGGGCCGTTCAGACAGGACGGTTGACGATGTTGGCCACCGCGTCGGGGCCGTCGCTGAGCAAGCGGATGACGGTTTGTCCTGCGGTCAGGGCCATGGCGCGGTTCGTTTCGGCGGTATTGGAACCGACGTGCGGAGTGACAAGGCAGTTCGAGAGTGTCCGCAGATCTTTAGCGGCGTCATCCGGCGCGTAGGGCTCGCGCTCGAATACGTCGAGAGCAGCGCCGCCGAGGTGGCCGGATGCGAGGGCGTCGTAGAGGGCACTTTCGTCGAGAATGGCGCCACGCGCGGTGTTGAGGACGCAGGCACCGGGCTTCATGGCGGTAAAAAATTCCGCATTGGCAAGGTGGCGGGTGGCGGGAATGGAGGCGACGTGCAAGGAAACGAAATCTGCCTCGGCCAAGGCGCGGGCGCGGTCATGGGTGTAGTGGTCGAAGCCGATGTCCTGTTGGAGCTCGGCAAGCGGGCGACCCATGCGCTCGGCAAATTTTTCGGCGGGATCGAGATCGCAGCCGATCACGCGCATCCCCAGGCCCTTGGCCGCCTTCCGGCAAAGCATCTGCCCGATGCGGCCAAAGCCGACAATCGCCAGCGTCCGGCCCGCCACTTCGCAGCCGGCCCGCGGCTCCCAATGCCCAGCGGCCGTGGAAGCATAAAGGAAGGGAACGCGCCGGGCCAGCGAACCGATCAGCCAGACGGCGTATTCGGCCACCGCATTATCAAGCACGCCGGGCGTGTTGGTGACCCAGATTCCGTGGGCCGTGGCCTTTTCCTTATCCACACTGTCGTGACCGACGCCAAAGCGTGCGATCACCCCACCGCGAGGCAACGCCTCGTAGAGTGCGCCATTGTAAGCGTGAATATCAGCGATGAATCCGCGCACGCCCGTCTCATGGATGCGCTGTGCGAGGGCGCTTTCCTCTTCCTCCACGGGAACAAAATGGAAGCCGCTGGAAGCGCTGAGTTCCTCGAAGGCGGCCTGGCCTTTGCGGTAGGAGATTTCACTGACAAAAATAGTTTCGGACATGATGGGACAGTTTCTATGGGTGATGAAGATTGCGCGAAGCTCGTCGCGGCAAGCAACTGAACAAGCCGTCGAATCAACAGCGCACACAAGCGAAAAAAACCAGTAAATATAAGCGTTTGCGGCGATTTTAACACATCATCTGACTTGCCAATGGGGTCTCGCCGACACCCCGAGCCCCGCCCCTTCCGGCCGAACAAAGCGCGGAAGGGAGCTATGGCTTTCGGTTCATGTAAAGCCGCAGCAGAAGAACAAAAATTCAATACAGGCTCGCACGAAGCCGCCAAGACATGAATGAATGAAACCAGATATTCTTCATTCATTCGTGGCCTCGTGACTTCGTGTGAGGGTTTCATTACCCAATGAGCGAACCTGCTTGTCGCGCTCCGCACCGACAGCGACCTTGACGTGAAGCAGATCTACCGTAGTCCGACTTCAAATCCCGAACTGCAAAAAAGCACCATGTCAGTCGCCGAAAAACTCCTTGAAAAGGGCCGTTCCGAAGGCCTTGAAAAAGGCTATTGGCTCGGGCGGGCGGCCAGGTGGCAGCGGGCCAGCAACAACTGGGCGTGAGCATCCTGCGGCGTCTCGGACCGCCAACCCTTCGCGGCAATCCTTGCAGATATTCCCCAAGACCGAGAGAACTTTAACGGGATAATGGGCTTTTCGAATGCAATGACATCCAAGGGACACGAATCGACGCGTTATCCCTCACGGAGAGCCGTAAGGGGGTCGACGTCCCTTTGACCTGAGTTGACGTCACGTCCACCCTCCACAGCACAAGACTCAGTCACGCGCGGAGTCATTCGGCTTCCGCTCGGAGTCATTCGGCTTCCGTGCGGAGTCATTCGGCTTCCGTGAGGAGTCATTCGGCTTCCGTGCGGAGTCATTCGGCTTCCGCGCGGAGTCATTCGGCTTCCGCGCGGAGTCATTCGGCTTCCGTGCGGAGTCATTCGGCTTCCGCGCGGAGTCATTCGGCTTCCGCGCGGAGTCATTCGGCTTCCGTGCGGAGTCATTCGGCTTCCGCGCGGAGTCATTCGGC
>CAJXYV010000177.1 GCA_913063525.1 uncultured Verrucomicrobiota bacterium | reverse complement strand
CGGATTTCGGGATCGGTGAATTCCGGGCGCTCGGTGAGTTCGGTTTCCTCGTAAAGCCGGACGCAGACGCCATCGCGCACGCGGCCACAACGGCCTTTGCGCTGGCGGGCGCTGGCCTGGCTGACCGGCTCGACCTGCAGGCGCTGGATGCCTTTGGCCGGGTTCCAACGGCTGACGCGCGCGACACCGGTGTCCACCACGCAGGCGATCCGCGGGATGGTCAGCGAGGTTTCGGCGACGTTGGTGGCGAGGATCAGGCGGCGCTGGTGGCCGGGGTTAAAAACGCGCTGCTGGTCGCCGAGACCGAGCCGCGCGAACAAGGGCAAAACTTCCGTGCCGCGGTAATTTCGGCCATCCAGGACGTCGGCGCATTCGCGGATTTCGCGTTCGCCGGGCAGGAAGATCAGGACGTCGCCATTCGGCTCGATGTCGCCGAGGTAGTCCACGGCGCGCGCGACGTGTTGCGAGATGTCCTCGTCTTCATACGGCGGCAGGAAAAACTCCGCCACAGGAAACATCCGCCCCGGCGCGACAATCACCGGCGCGGGCACGCCGTTGAATGTAAAGAACTCGGCGAAAGCCCCCGCGTCCAAGGTCGCCGAGGAGATGACCAGCTTGAGATCCTTGCGCCGCTCCAACAGGCGTTTCACGTAGCCGAGCAGGAAATCGATGTTGAGCGAACGCTCGTGCGCTTCATCGAGGATCAGCGCCTCGTACTGGCGCAGGTCGCGGTCGCCCTGGGTTTCCGCCAGCAGGATGCCGTCGGTCATGAACTTGATCCGCGTTTCCCGCGAGGTCCGGTCCTCGAAACGCACTTGATAACCGACGTAATCGCCGAGCGGCACTTTCAGTTCCTCGGCCACGCGTTTGGCGACACTGGCGGCGGCAAGCCTGCGCGGCTGGGTACAGCCGATCCGGCCGCCGTCGATGCCCAATGCCTCGGCCACCATCTTAGGCAGCTGCGTGGTTTTGCCCGATCCTGTTTCACTGACGACGACCACCACCGGATGCGCCCGCACAGCAGCAAGGATCTCCTCCCGGTGTTCGACCACTGGCAGTTCCTTGGGATAATTCCACTTCATGTCGCGGCCGCCCGATTCCATCAGCGGCGTTCTCCCGAACCCTCCAATGCAAGCGCACTGGGCTGGCGGCAAGGGGTTCTCGTTTCAACGTTCATCGAGCGCAACGTGCCCGCCGGACTTCACAGCGTCAAATGGATAATCGGCGGCTCTCATTTGCCAATTTCCAGCTGACACCCGATCGTGCGCTTTGCAATTGAGCGTTGCATAATGCCCGATTTTCCTGTGCCCGCCGATCTCGCTTGAGGGAGAGCCGTTGATGCGAATCGTTGTTAGGCAATCGTTAGAAAAAACGCCGACCCACCTTTTTAATGTTGGACCACTTCCCGCTAGGTGAAGTTTCGTTTCTTCTCTCCCCCACCCTCCACCCTCCCATGTGCCGTAAAATTTGGATCGAATCCTCCAGAAGATCATTTCAGCTCCTCGGCCTCTTGTGGATCCTGAGTGGCTGGAGCGAAGTTTGTGAAGCCCAAGCGCCGCCCATGCGCCTCCTCGCCTTGGGCGATTCGCTGACGAAGGGCAGCAATCCTGACAGTGCGGATCCGGGCGGCTACCGCAACCGTTTGCAAAATTTGCTGAGCAATGCCAGCTATAACGTCGATTGGATTGGCACGCAGACCGACTCGAACAACCCAAGCTCTCCCGACCCCCAGCACCAAGGCATGGCCGGCTACCGGATCGACCAGATCCAAGCGGGGATCGCGGGCTGGCTCAACGCGACCGAAGATCCCGATGTGGTCCTGCTACTGATCGGGACCGACGATTTGGGGCAAGGCGGGAGCCTCAGCGATGCGCAGGATCGCCTAGCCAATCTCGTCGGCGACATTGCAAGCAAGCGACCTTACGCCAAAATCATCCTTTCGAGCTTACCGCTGCGGATCGACAACCCGGATTTGGAGATTCTCCAATCGACCTTCAATCAATCCATTCCAGAAATCGTCAGCGCACAGGTCGCGCTGGGCCGCCAACTGACTTTCGTCGACATGCAACCACTCTTGGAAGCTGCCGACTTGAGCAGCGATGGCATCCATCCGAATTCGACCGGCTACGACAAGATGGCCGATGCTTGGTTGCCAGCGATCACCAGCGTCATCGCCCCCACGGGGACCTCCAGCCCCCCATCAATCGTCCGGATCGAACCGTTGACCGACCGCTACCACGTCACCGTAAAATTCAGCAAACCGCTCGCCGACGACTCCGTCGATCTCGCCAACTTCAGCATTGCCCCGGGTTTGACCATTTCCCAGGCCCTGCTCGATCCGAGCTCCAAACGCAGCATCACGCTGACAACCGACGCGCAAATGCCGGAAACCCTTTACACGCTCACGATGAGTGGGCTTTGCGACGCCACGCCCGAGCGGAACCCGATCGCCCCCGAAACCACGGTGACGTTTTTACCTCAAATACTCATCAACGGCAGTTTCGAAGCGGGGCTCATCGGTTGGGACTTCAGCGGCCATTTGGGGGTCTCCTATTCCACCCGATACAACACGCAGACCGATGGCATCCGAGTGGCCGCATTTAATGGCGCCAATCTCTCGCCCAATGCCACCCTGGCGCAAACCTTCGAGACGACAGCAGGTCAGGCATACACCTTGGCGTTTGACCTAGGAGTCTTCTCCTATGGCAATACTAACTCGCAGATGCTTCAGGTGACTGCCACCGGCACCAATCGCTTGTTATCCCGGACCATCACCCTCAATGGCAACGGCAGAGGGGAAAGTCTTTGGGTGCCCCAGAGCTTCACCTTCGTGGCCGACAGCTCTGCGACCACCCTGACTTTCCGCGATCTCTCGCTCACCACCACCAACGTCGACCTGATTTTCGATGATTTGCGCATCAACCCAACGGCGCTCCCCCCCGGCGATTTCCCGACAGCGATTGCTGACGCCTATTCCACCGATCAAGACACAACTCTCGTCGTTCTGGGTGCCGGGGTATTGGCCAATGACAGCAGTTCAACGTCCAACCCGCTGACTGCCGTGCTGGATATGGGCCCGAGCCATGGCAGCCTCCAACTCAATGCAAACGGCAGCTTCATCTACCGGCCCGAGGCCGATTTCACCGGAGTCGATTCATTCACCTATTCAGCCGTCGACACCTCCCTGAGTTCGAACCTTGTGTCCGTCGAGATCACCCTCAATGCCACCGCAGCTCCGGTACTGGTCAATGGCAGCTTCGAGTCCGATTATGCGGGTTGGACCGTCTCTGGAAATCAAGATGCCTCGTCGCAATCCCCCTACGATGCCAGCGATGGCGCAAAACTGGTGGCATTCAACGGTGGCGATTCGGCCGCCGACGCCGTGCTTTCGCAATCCTTCACCACCGTGGCGGGACAAGTCTACGTTCTGGCATTTGATGCGGGAGTTTTCGCTTACACCCTCAATCAGCAAACCCTGGGATTGGACGTCGCTGGCACGGATAACCTATTGGCCGAAACTGTCACCATCACCCCCAACACCAGGGGCGTCAATGACTGGACTCCCCAAAGCTTCACCTTTGTAGCCGACAGCAGCACGACCACCCTGACCTTCCGCGATCGATCCGAATTCACCAACGGGCTCGACCTGCTGCTCGACCACGTCCGGGTAATCCCCGTGCCCTCCATCGCCCACACCATGCCCATCACGAGGTTACCCACAGATGGAACCACACCCGCCCCCGTAAGCCTCGATGCACCCACCCTAAAAATCACCCCCACCACAGTCGCTATCGGCACCGCAGCCTATCAAAAAGGATCCTACGGCCTGGAGCGATCCGAGGATCTAGTCACCTGGGAGAGCCTCGGTGAAATCCAGATCACGGCAGTGGGCCGGATCGAATTCCATGACCTGACCGACTCGCTGCGGCCAGCGGCGGCCAGAAACCGGCGATTCTACCGCATCAGTCTCACCCCAAGCGAATAGCAGAGCCCATCGCCCCCCCGCCATCCATTGGCTGCGCACACTTGAAATTGTGCGAACCAAGGGTAGACGCCCAAGCGATCTCACGCTTGAATCGTTTTGGAAAACGATTATGGATGCACTCAACGAGCTCTTGGAAAACAACCGCGCTTGGGCGAATTCAATCAACGCAAACGACCCGGATTTTTTCCGCAAGCTAGCCAACCAACAAAACCCGGAGTACCTGTGGATCGGTTGTTCCGACAGCCGCGTGCCCGCCAACCAAATCACCGGCCTAGCCCCGGGGGAAATCTTCGTCCACCGAAACGTGGCGAATATCGTCGCGGAAACCGACTTCAACGTCCTCGCGGTTCTGCAATACGCCGTCGATGTTCTCAAGATCCGCCACATCATCATCTGCGGCCACTATGGCTGCGGCGGTGTCCAAGCCGCGCTGGAAAACTTCCGCCACGGCATGATCGACAACTGGCTCGCCGGCATCCGCTCACTCAGCCGCATGCACCGCACCGAGCTCGAAGCACTCGAGCCCGCCGCCGCCGTGGATCGCCTCTGCGAGCTCAACGTCCTCGCCCAAGCCCGCCACGTCGCCCGCACCACCATCCTCGAAGATGCCTGGGAGCGCGGCCAAAAAATCTCGATCCACAGCTGGATCTATCGGCTAGACAACGGCCTAATCACCCCACTGCGTTCGCCCATCCACGCCCCCATCGACTTCCCCGCACCTGAGGAAAAGATCGCCGCCGGGGACGAATTATTGAATTCCGATTGAATTCTCCAAATTCCAGTGCATGTTGAAGGCGTCACAAGTGACGGGGGCGTTCTGGTTTCGACGGGATGTTTGACGCGCTGGTTGCACGTAGAGGTTGATCGGTTGGCCTCTTAAAAAAGCCGCTCAAAACAAATAAATGCAGACTCTAACGAGCTCGCACTGGCCGCTTAATTGACGACCACGTCTGAACCCCGACACCTGCTGAGGGGGATGGCGAACACCTAGCAGGCTGGAATTGGAGTCGGGTAACCGGGCTCCTTTTCGAGATTAAACAGGTTTCTAGGATGAACAACGCTGCATGAGGGCCCAGTCCATCCGAAACTCCAGACATCATGCTAAACGTGTAGATGCCAGTGTTGACGGCGTTTCGGACAGGGGTTCGACTCCCCTCGCCTCCAC
>CAJXYV010000176.1 GCA_913063525.1 uncultured Verrucomicrobiota bacterium | reverse complement strand
TTTCGTTGATGTCGTCGTAGGTCAGGTAGTCCTGTTCCTTGGCGAGTTTGATCAGTTCGCGAATTTTCTCCTGGATCTCAGGGGTGTCAATGCGGCGCTTGGGGGTATCTGAGGCCTTGGTGCCCTTGGTCGTCTTGGGCTCAACCGTGACTTTGGTTTCCTTCTTCGATTTGCCGGAATCGGGCGTTTCAGCGGCCTTCGCTGGCTTTGCGGGAGTTTTGACCGCAGCAGCTGACTTTGCGGGAGTCTTGGCTGACGCGGCTGGCTTTGCGGGAGTTTTGACCGCAGCGGCTGGCTTTGCGGGAGTCTTGGATGCGGCGACTGGCTTTGCAGGCGTTTTGACTGTAGCGGCTGGCTTTGCGGGAGTTTTGACAACCACTTTTGGCGCGGCCTTCACAACTGGCTTGGCTGTGGGCTTAGCTGCTGGTTTAGCCGCCGGTTTGGCAGCATTTTTTGGAGCGGGAACCACCACGGCTGGCTTTTTAACAACCGCTCCTTTTTTTGCAGGCACTGCTTTCACATCCTTCGCTTGGTTCTTGGGAGGGACCGTATTTGGCGCTTTGACCGGAAGTTTGACTGCTGGCTTCTTGGAAGGAGGTTTGGATGAAGACATGGATTAAAATGCGCTTGGATCAGAAAATAGGATACACCCCACCTATTCTAGGGGCGCTGCGAAATTCGCAGTGCGAAGTGGAATGAAATGGTGGAGCGATATCCGGTCAAGAACTTTCTGTTCATGGGGCCTGCCTTGAAATCGTCACCAGAATTTCGACTTTCCTGAATAATGGGTCACATTAAACCGGATTTTAGACTGTCGCGCGAGCGAATAATGATTTTGCATTAGGCGAGGTTTGCCAGAAAGTCGTCTGCGGCCTTGCGGTGGGCGGCTTGTTTTTCGGGCGATTGCTTTTCCCAATTCCGCGCCATCATCGATAGTCGCGGGTTTTTGAGGAAAAACGGCGTGTGGTCGCCGATGAAGGTCCAGAACAGTCCGTCCCAAATCGGACACCACGCGCCCTTGGATTCATCCGACATCTTGAGGATGTAATTTGAGCCCGAGATGTAGGGTTTGGTGGTGAAGGTGCCGCCGTCGGCGAATTGTGACATGCCATAGACGTTTGGCACCATCACCCAGTCGTAGGAATCGACGAACATTTCCATGAACCAGCGATAGACGTCGTCCGGCTTGATTCGGCATAAGACCATGAAGTTGCCCAGAACCATCAGGCGTTCGATGTGGTGGCAGTAGCCGTCGTCGAGCAGCTGGCGGATCACGCGGTCGATGGGGGGGATGCCGGTGGTTCCGTCATAGAACGCGCGGGGCAGGGGGCGGTCGAAGTTCCAGAAGTTGCCGTTGCGGATCTCGGTGCCGCGGTGCTGATAGATCCCGTGCATGAATTCGCGCCAGCCGATGACCTGGCGGATGAATCCTTCTAGCGAATTCATCGGGATGTCGCCATGGTGGGCGGCTTTGGACATCACGCGATCGATCACGTCCTGTGGATCGAGCAGGCCGATGTTGAGCGCGGGAGTGATCGCGGCGTGGTAGATGTAGGCGTGTTCGGTGGAGATCGCGTCCTCGTAAAGGCCGAAGGTGGCCAGGCGTTCGTCGATGAATTGGTCTAACCAAAGTTCCGCATCGTGGCGGGTCACGGGCCAGCGGAAGCGTTTCGACGAGCCGGGGTTGTTAGGAAACCGGCGGGCGACGTATTCGATCGCTTCGCGGGTGTAGGCGCTGGCTGCGGCGAGTGGTTCGCGCGGCGGCACGTGGCCTTTGGGGAGTTTTGCGCGGTTTTCGGTGTCGAACGACCACTTGCCGCCGAGTGCCGAGCCGTCGGGCTCTAACAAGATCTCGGTTCGCTTGCGCTGCGCTTCGTAGAACTTCGCCATGAACGGCTTTTTCTTTGACGCGAGGTGGGCTGCGAGAAACTCAGGCGGGCTGATGAAATTCGGCGAGCGGTGGACGACGACCTGCGCTTCGCGGTCGAGGGCAAACCGTTTCACTCGCTTCAGCAAGATCCCGTCGGCGGGATCGGCGAGGTGGATGGTTTTGACTCCGTCAGGCAATGCTTGCTCTAGCAATGCGGTGCTGTCGGTCGCTGATCCATCGGGGTCCTCGACGTAATGCACGGCGTGGCCGCTCGCCGCGAGTTCGGCGGCATACGCTTTCATCGAAGCGCGGTGCAGCACTAACTTTTGTACGTGCATCGCCGCTGGCCAGTGCGGGTCGTTGCCAAACAGCAAGGGGTCTTCGACCAGCCAGATGTCGCGCCCTTTGGCGAATGCCGGGTTGGTGGCGAACAGCTGATGCGGAAAAACGAGGGTGAGCTCCATGCCGTCGTTAGAATGTGCGGATCGAAGACAGTCCGCCATCGGGCCGAAGGATTTGGCCGGTCATGAACTTCGATGCGTCGGATAGCAGAAAGGCCACGAGCTGGGCCACGTCGTCGGGATCGCCGACTTGTTGCAGCGGGTGGCGTTTGGCGGAGGCTTCTTTTTTCGCGTCGGAGCTGAGCAAAGTGCCCGCCAGCGGTGTGTCGGTCAGCGATGGGGCGATGGCGTTGACGCGGATTTTGGGGGCGAGTTCGGCGGCGAGTGAAAGCATCAGCCCTTCTACCGCACCTTTCGCCGCGGCAATGGACGCGTGGAATGGCATGCCTTGCGCCACCGCGACGGTGGAAAACAGCACCACCGAGGCGGATGCTGCGGCCTTCAATGCGGGCAGGGCTGCTTGCAGCGCGGCGACGGCACCGAGACAGTTGACCCGGTAGTCATGGAGAAAATCCTCGGCCGTGAGGCGATGAAACGGCTTCAAGGTGATGCTGCCCGGGAAATAAACGATGCCGTCTAACACCGGCGGCAAGACCAGCGGGCTTGGACTGAGCGCATTGAAGGGCTGCACGGGGATGCCCAACGCTTCCAGCGCTGCGGCGCTGCGGGCGGCGGCGATCAGCTGGAATCCCTGAGTCTTCAAGGCGCGGGCGGTGGCGAGCCCGATCCCCGAGTTTGCCCCAATCAGTAAAATCGTTTTTGACATGACCGAAAGTGGCTCTCCGTCCCGCGAGGTCAAGATCTGGAAAGAGAAATTGTGTGCCGACTTCAAGAAGAGCTGATGCTTGGAGTTGCAATCCTCGGAGAATGCCTCAGAGTTAAGTCATTCAAATGCCTCTCTCGACTCCTGACGACCTTCTACTACTCATTCGCTGTCCGTCGTGTGGACAGCGATTCAAAATCGGTGAAGATCTGCGCGATCGCACCGTCGAGTGCGGTAACTGCGAGCACCGGTTCCGGATTGAAGAAGACACCATTGTCAGGGGACGTAAGTTTTACCCCAGCGATAAAAAGCGGCGGACCTTGGGCAACTTTCAGCGGGTCCCGCTGCCGCCGTCGGATTTTTCGATCGGCGTCCAGTCCATCCAATACAGCGCGGTTCCCGATCCTACGGTGTTGGAACCTTCCTCGCCGCAACGAGTCATCACGGGTATCATCGGCGTGGTTGGATTGGTGCTGATCGGGCTTCTTTTGATGTTCGGCGGCAGCCATGGTGGAATGCTGGATGGGATGGTCTTGGAGAACCGATTGCTGATGGCGACCTTCACCGGCTTGATGACCACGGCGATGCTCGTTTACGCAAACCCGCGGGCGCGAGGCAAAGCCTTGGCTGCGGGGATCACTTTAAGCAGCTGCCTTATTTCTTTGCCTTTCTTTTTCGTCGATGGATCGAGTTTGCCATCGCAGCGCAGCGCGGAGACCAGACAGGCGCCGATCGAGAGTCCCGCTGATCGCAAGGACGGGGTGGTTCAAGCTGTGGCGGAAGATCCTGCGGCAGTCGCATTGCGCAACCAGATCGGCACGGGTCCCTTGCTTGCGGAAATCGCCAAGCACGCCAATGCCGGAGGCGCCAAGCACGCCATCGGGTTGTGGCTGCGTGGACTGAGTGATAGCAACCGTTTTTTGGTTCGCGATTACGTCCTCCGGATGACGGGTGCGGATTCATCCTCGCACTATTACCCGCGGGATGGCGGCGATTATTTATTGGTCGTCACGGGGATTACCCAGTCCTTCAACGAGCTCGCCGCACTCACTGCGGTGCTGGGTGAGACCGGTCAACTTTATCCCGAGCTCTCGGTGATCGAAGTCCGGGTGAGTCCTCGGATTTTTGTCGAACAGTCGATCGAAAAGCTCTCGAACAAGGAGAGCAACGAATTCTATCAGATGAACATGTCGGAGCTTGAAAGCATCGACTTGGAACGGGTGAAGCGGGCGGTTCAGCGTTTGGCCGAGGCCGAACCAAAGCTCTACCGCAGCGACATCACCCGCAAGTTCATCGCCTTGCTTGGTGAAAGTGGCATCGACTTCAAGGATAACCTCTGCCGCGCTCTGGCAGTCTGGTCTGCAGAACCCGGCCCCGCCAGTGCAGCCGCCATCAAGGTGGTCAATCGACTTGTCGCCGATCAGAAAACGGTCCCTAAGGAAATCGTGTCGCTGATCGTCAAAGAGAAGAATGCGGCAGTGATCCCCATCCTCGACGAGCTCTGGTTCAAAAATCCGGTGCCATGGGAGTCGCTGTACGCCGATCTTGGGCCGATGATTGAAGCCAAAATGATTGATCGTTTCCCGGAGACCCAGGGAAGCATCCGCTACTCGGCAGTGAGGATCCTAGGTCGTGTCGGTGGGCGCGATAGTTTGCCGGCTCTAGAAGTCGCCGCCACAAGTAACGACTCCGAGCTTAAAGTGCTGCTAGAACAGGCGGTCGCCGCCATCCATAAGCGCCTTGGCGAGTGAGCGGGATGCTGAACGGCGGCACGAAAAAGCGGGCGCTCCCGGAGGAACGCCCGCTTTGAAGATGCGCGGAGCCGGGATCAGTTGGCGCGGCCGGTGTAGGAGTTGTCCTCGGTCTTGACGTTGATTTTTTCGCCAACGTTGATGAAGAGGGGGACTTGGACGATCAATCCGGTCTGCATGACGGCTGGCTTGTAAACGTTGTTGGCGGAGTCGCCTTTGACGCCTTCGGAAGACTCGGCCACGGTCATGATCATCGAAAGCGGCAGATCCACCGCGACGACGATACCATCGGCCACCAGCAGATTGTAGAGTTGGCCTTCGATGAGGTAGTTTTTCACGCCTTCGATGAGGTCCTCATAGACGACTGCGTCTTCGTAGGTGTTTGGGTCGAGGAAGTGGTAGCCGCTGCTGTCCTTGTAGGAGTATTCGTGCGGGGTGC
>CAJXYV010000175.1 GCA_913063525.1 uncultured Verrucomicrobiota bacterium | reverse complement strand
ACCGAGCAGGGGATCGCCGTGGTGGTTCTGTCCAAAAACGGCGAAGCCACCCTCCGCTACGATGCTGTCCTGGAATTTAAAGCCGAAGGCGCGTGGGAAATCCGCCATACCGCTCCTGTTGATATTAATCAGGATCTGGGCGATTTGAGTTGTTAGCTTTTGGGGCACGCTCGAAGCGATTTCTTGGTTGCGGAGTGAAGTGGGGATGTGTACCCGACCGATGGGGATGTGCACCCGACCGATGGGGATGTGCGTCCGACCGATGGGGATGTACGCCCGACCGATGGGGATGTGCGTCCGACCTATGGGGATATGCGCCCGACCTATGGGGATATGCGCCCGACCTATGGGGATATGCGTCCGACCTATGGGGATATGCGCCCGACCTATGGGGATATGCACCCGACCAAGCGGAATTCAACGGGCGCGGCTTGAGCCGTTAGGCCCCCAAAGTCACTTTTACCGCGTGTGGGTTGCCATCGTCTAACATCGGCCAGCGGGCGGCAGAGCTTTCCAGACTGACGGCGATACCATCCACGGTGATAGCGGTGACCTGCTCGGCCTTGCCAGCGGGAATGACGACCTCGATCTGATAGAGTGTGCGGCCCGAGGGCGTGCGGTAATCGATGGCGAATCCCGGCCAGCCATCGGGCACGCGGGGATCGAGCACGAGCGTGTTGCCATTTTCGACCCGCAGGCCGAGCACGGATTCCACCGCCACGCGGAACATCCAGCCAGCAGAACCGGTGTACCACGTCCAGCCGCCGCGGCCGACGTGGGGGGCGGCCCCGTAAATGTCCGCGGCCACGACGTAGGGTTCTACCTGATAGAGAGCCACCGACTCCGCATCCCGCGAGTGCCAGATCGGGCTGAGTCGTTGCAGCAGTTTGGCGGCTTCATCGCGGCGTCCCGCTTCGGCCATCGCGCGGACGACCCAGCAGGCGGCGTGGGTGTATTGGCCGCCGTTTTCGCGGACTCCGGCGACGCAGCCTTTGATGTAGCCCGGGTCGTGTGGCGTGTTGACAAAAGGTGGGTGCAGCAGGCGGATGATGCCGTGATCGGGGTCGATCAATTCGCTTTCCAGCGCGTCTAACGATTTTGCAACACGGTCGGCGGGGGCTGCTTTGGAAATGACCGCCCACGCCTGTGCCAGCGCGTCGATGCGGCACTCGTCGTCGAGATGGGTGCCCAGCGGCGTGCCGTCGTCATAATACGCGCGGCGATACCAATCGCCGTCCCAGCCCGCATCATTGATCGCGGTGAGAAGCTGGTCGCGGTAGGCCACGTAATTTTTCACACGATCTGATTCGCCGCGCGATTCGCAGAGGGGGATCCAGCGGTTGAGAATGGTGAACAGGAAAAAGCCCATCCACACGCTTTCGCCGCGTCCCTCGCGGCCGATCCGGCTCATGCCGTCGTTCCAGTCGCCGATGCCCATTAGCGGCAGGCCGTGCGCGCCTTTGGTCAGTGATTTGTCGATGGCGAGGCAGCAATGTTCGAACACGCTGGCTTGCCGATCTGAAATTCGGGGTTTCATAAAGGCCTCGTCTTCGCCCGCAGGTAGCGGCGGGCCCTCAATGAAGGCGCGGGTTTCGTCCAACACGCCGTGGTCGCCGGTGACGGTGAGGTAGTGGTCGGTGAGGTACGGCAGCCATAGGAGATCGTCGGCAAACTTCGTCCGCATCCCGCGGTCCATCGGCGCGGGGTGCCACCAGTGGGTGACATCGCCCTCCGGGAATTGTTGGGCAGCATGACGCAGGATCTGCGAGCGCATCAGCTGCGGATGGGACGCGGCCAGCGCACCGGAATCCTGCAGCTGGTCGCGGAAACCGTAAGCCCCGCTCGATTGATAGAACGCGCTGCGGCCCCAGATGCGGCAGGCGAGATTCTGATAGGTGAGCCAGCCGTTGACCATGAGATCGACCTCGGGCAGCGGGGTTTTGATGCGGATGCCGCCGAGCTTGGCCTGCCAATAGGCATCGGTTTCGGCGCTTGCCGCGCGCATGGCATCAACGGCCCGATAGCGTTTGATGAGCTTGATTTCGTCGGCTTCGGTCATCACTTCGCCCAGACCGATGACAATTTCGATCTCCGCATTGGCGGGCAGGTCGAAGGAAACTTTCCGGGCAAAGCAGGCATCGCGCCCAAATCCACCCGCGTCGATCCACGCCGTGGGAGAGTCCAGCGCGGAGGGTGCCGCGATGCCTCCCGTTCTGAGAAACGCCGTGGATGAATGGTTGGATGCTTCGCAACGCGTTGTGGCGCCATGCACGGCGACGAATGAAAATACCCGCCCGCCGGCGAAGTCACCCGCCCGCGGGTTGGACGCGCGCTGCACACCGTCGGTGCCCGTCCATGCCAGCGTGGCGTGGTGGCGGTCGGGCGAGGAGCCTAGCAGCAATTGCTGATAGCTGGAGAAGGTGAGCCTTCGCGCGGTTGCGGATTCGTTTTTGAGCCGGATCGAAACCAGTTTGATGGAGTCTGCGGGTGGCACCAGAAACTCGACCGATTGTGAAATCCCCGTGTGTTTTGAAATGAAGCGGGTACGACCGAAACCGTGGCGCACGACCATACTGGACTGCGGCGGGCATGGCCCCGGCAGCGGCGACCACAGGGCTTTCGAATCCTCATCGCGCAGATAAAATGCCTCGCCGTGGGGATCGCTGATTGGATCGTTAGACCATGGAGTGAGGCGGTTGGCCTGACTGTTGCGCGACCACGTGCAACCCGCGCCCCGTTCCGTCACGATGCAGCCAAAGTTCGGGTTGGCCAAGACGTTGATCCACGGCATCGGCGGCAGTCGGAGGCGGCCGTTTTGCAGCGCCTGAGGAATGACATACTCCCGGCCGTCGGCAGAGAACCCGCCGTGGCCGTTGAAATGTTGCAGCGTCTCGCAGAAATCCGGCGAAGAATCGGGCGGGATCACTTTGGCAGCGGTCTCGGCTATGATTTCGGCAGTGACCGCCGCAGCAGACTCCGACCCGATCACGAGTTGGGCAGACGCGAGCCACCACACCAGTTCATCCGCGCTGAAAGTCGCCGGATCAACGAGAGTCACCCCCTCCGGCCAGGATTCCCCTAACATCCCATCCATCACATAAAGCCGCACCCGCAGTCCTAGTGATCGCCAAAACGGCAAGGCCGCGACCAAATCCTGCGTGCTCTCGCTCGAATAACCTTCCGTCGCGATCACCCGGATTTCATCACCTGATAGAGGAAAGCGATGCAGCACCGCCGAGCCATCAAGTGATGCCGGAACCTGTCGGTCGCCGCGGTTCCCGAATAACAAAGTCGCTGCCAACGCCTCATAGCGTGCAGCGTCTAACGGTTCGATACTGAGCTGGGTGAGGCGCACCGACTCGGCAGCTTTTGCTTCGTTGAATAACAACTCGGGAGTATCGCTTCTGCGGCATCGTTCCAAGTTCTCCACGACAGTCTTTTCGTCCGCCGCCGCGGTGGTGATTAACCAGACGGTTTGCGATTCGTTAGACCCAAGTGTGAGTGTGCAGCGCCACGCCATCACGGGATCGAGCACATTGCCGGTATCGCCCGACAGCGCACCGGCCCGGTCCATCGCTGCGGGATCGAGCGGAGTGCGGCCCCGGCCGAGGAAGTTGGCGCGGTTGCTCTCCCACGACAAATCGGTGCCGTCGGCGATCAAGGTTTGCCCCATCCATGGCCAGTTTTCATTCGATCCGCGTGGTCGTCGGCGGGCCAGCAGGGCGGGGGAGTTGCCCGCGACCGAGGTCTGGACAAACAGCTTGGAAAACGCGGGATGGCCCGCGTCTCCTAACGGATGATTGAGCGCGACTTCGGCGTAAGTGGTTAACTCGATTTGGCGAGTCCGCGCCGCGCGATTGGTCACGGTGATTTTGCGGATTTCGAGATCTACCGAGGTGGCGATGCCGGCATCGAGCGTGGCCGTTAGATCGCCCAGTGAATCGCAATTTTCGGCCAGAGCCCACTGGCCGGCCTCGCGCAGATAGAGCAGCGGTCCGCAGCACTCTGGTGCGGATTCGCTGAAGCGGGTCAGCGCCACCCAATCGCAGAATAAGCCGCCGCGACCTGTGGCGGTGATGATGCTGCGCAGTTTGCCGTTGGTGAGGATCCGCAAGCGGTCGGAAGAGTTTTTCATGAGTCAAACAGGAGTGGATGAATGGCCGAGTTGTAGGGTGGCGGCGACGGGAAGTTGTTTTACTGAAACCGAAGTGCCCGCCGCATCGATGTCTAACGGATCACCGTTAGACGCGATGGCGGAGAGTATTTCCATGCCGTGCGGCAGTGGTGGAGCGACGATCAACCCGTCGGCTGGCAGCGAGATGCGGTCGCCGATGTGGAAGGTGATGTCGCGGTTTTCATGCGCGAGCATTTGGAATTCGAGTTTGCCGTAACGGGTCACCAAGCCGCGCACTGAAAAGCCGTTTTCTAACGAGATCCACGACCATGGCAGTCCCGCAGCGAGGATCATTTTGTCCGATGCTTCGCGTTCGCTCGCGACCATCGACGACAATGCCAGCATGTATTCCGCTGCGATCCAGGTGTGCGGCACGTCGCCGAGGTGACCCGGAGCACGCGCATCGCGCCAAGTGATTTCCGGCCACTGGTTCCACTCAAGGGGGCGGCGGTCGCTGAGAAAAAAGTCGAGCAGCTCGTAGGCTTCCTCGCGTTTGCCGACGCGAACCATGGCACCGATGATGCGGATCTCGTAGGCGGTGTAGTTGAGCCACGGGATCTCGCCGCGGTGTTTGCGGCGGAACCCGTCGAGATAGGTTTCCAGCATTTGGTGGAGCGGCTGCGCGGGAAGATCGTCGGCGAAGTCGAGCTGGGCGATCGCGTTGGCGGTGGCCGTGGGATCGAAGTCCGCCCACTCGACAGAGCCGGGAATGTAGTCGAGCTGGCGGTGAGCGATGACTTGATTGATCGAACTTAAGACGTCGCGGAGAAACGTTGTTGATTCGTCGCGCCAGCGTGCGGCGTCATCGGGTTTGCCGAGTTTCTCGGCGATATCTGCCGCGGCTTCCAGTCCGCGGATACCCCAGAAGTCGTCCCAGTAGGAGTGCACGGGATGTGCCAGATAACCTTCGTGGCTCGCGGATTCCGGCAGCAACCCATAACCGGCGGCGTGTTCGCCGGTGGTGTATTCTTCGGTTAGCCGCGACGCGCGCAGGGTGTGGAGATGTTCCGCGGCTTTGAGAACCGACAGCCACAGAGTTTCCAAAAAATCTCGATCCCCATCGTTGCGGAAAACCTCGCGGATGCCCCAGATCCACTGGCCGTGGCTGTCGTTTTCAACCA
>CAJXYV010000174.1 GCA_913063525.1 uncultured Verrucomicrobiota bacterium | reverse complement strand
GCGCCAGTTCGACCGCCAGCTTGAGCCGCTGCGCCTCGCCGCCCGAAAGCGTGTTGGCGGGCTGGCCGAGCTGCAAGTAGCCGAGCCCGAGCTCTTCGAGGATCGCCAGAATGTGGTGGATCTTCGGGATCGGCCGGAAAAACACCCGCGCGTCGCTGACCGAAAGCCCCAGCACATCGGCGATCGACTTGCCCTTGTAAGTCACCTCCAGCGTCTCGCGGTTGAAGCGCCGTCCGCCGCAAGCCAGGCACGGCACCCACGCATCGGGCAGAAAG
The DNA here is from genome assembly GCA_913063525.1 of uncultured Verrucomicrobiota bacterium. GTDB lineage: Bacteria > Verrucomicrobiota > Verrucomicrobiia > Verrucomicrobiales > Akkermansiaceae > Luteolibacter. The sequence continues at coordinate 5,052 of CAJXYV010000174.1, read as the reverse complement.
TGCATCTCGATTTTCAGTCGCCCGTTGCCCTGGCAGCGTTCGCAACGCCCACCCGCCGCATTGAAACTGAAACGACCCGCGCCGTAACCGCGCTGCTTGGAGAGGTTGAGCTTGGTGAAAAGATCGCGGACCAGATCGAACAGCCCCGTGAACGTCGCGGGGTTCGAGCGCGGGCTGCGACCGATCGGAGACTGGTCGGCGACCACGCACTTTTCAATCAAGTTCAACCCGTCTATGCCGTCGTGTTGCCCCGGAGCCTCGCCCGAGCCATTGAAATGTCGCGCCAAGGCACGCCGCAGAATGTCGTCCGCCAGCGTCGATTTACCGCTGCCACTCGGCCCGCTCAAACACACCAGCCGCCCTAACGGAATCGCCACGTCCAGATTCTGCAAGTTATGCTCGCGCGCGCCGCGGATCACCAGCTGCCCCAGCCCCGCACCCGCCGGCGGCAGCGCAGGAAGCGCCGCCAACCCACCGCGCAACCACTGACCCGTCGGCGAATCAATCGTCGCGGGCACGCCCGCCGCCAGCAGCGATCCACCCGCAGCACCGGCCCCTGGGCCGATGTCGATCAGCCAGTCGGCCGCCCGAATGATCTCTTCATCGTGTTCTACGACGACCACTGTATTTCCCAAATCCCGCAGCCGCGTCAGCGCCCCAATCAGCCGCTCCGTGTCCGCCGCGTGCAGGCCGATGCTCGGTTCGTCCAACACATAGATCACGCCCGAAAGCCCCGCACCAAGCTGAGTCGCCAGCCGAATTCGCTGCGCCTCGCCGCCAGAGAGAGTGCCGCTGGTCCGTTCCAGCGTGAGATAATCCAGCCCAACCTCTTCCAGAAAAGCCAGCCGCGTCCGCACATCGTTAGCCAGCCGCTTGCAAACTTCCGCCTTCGACGGATCGGGCTGAAACCCATCGATCCACTGCATCGCATCCGCAACCCCCAGAGCACAAAAATCCTGAATCCCCAACCACTTTCCCGCCCCGCCTTCGATCTTCACCGCAAGCCATTCCGGCTTCAGCCGTTTGCCCTGGCAAACGCGGCAGGGACGGTGCGCCATCAACTTTGCCAGCTTGCGCCGTGTGATCTCCGACTTCGCTTCGCGGTATTTCACCAGCGTTTGCTCCGCCACGAGTTCGCGATTCTCGACATCGCCTAACAACGATGGGTCGCAAAACATCTCGGTGCCCAGTCCCTCGCACGCCTCGCAGGCCCCGAGGTGCGAATTGAACGAAAAGTGTTTTGGCGAGATCTCCTCCACCATGAAACCCGTGCGCGGATTCCGATAGGAAGTCTGAAACGCCAGATCCCGCCACGCGTCTGCGCCCGGTTCCTGGATCGCCGCCCGCGCCTCCGCGCCGCACAGCCGCAGCGCCGTTTCCACCGAGTCCGCCAACCGCGACTCCACACCGGGCCGAATCACAAAGCGGTCCACCACGATCTCCACCGCCACGGGCTGTTCGGGCCATTTGACCGCCGCCTCTTCGATTTCCAACACCTCGCCATCGACCCGCACGCGGATGTAGCCCTGCCGCTGCAAGTCGCCTAACAACCTAGCGGGTTCACCCAGCTCCTCCTTCGGCAGCGGTGCTAACAGCACCACCTTGGTCCCCTCTGTCAGCCCCGCCAAAACGTCGCCGATGTCCGCCGCGCTCATCCGCTGCAAGCGTTCGCCCGTTTCAGGATCGTGTGGAATCCCCGCCGCCGCCCACAGCACGCGCAAGTAATCGTAAATCTCCGTTGCTGTCGCCACCGTCGATCGCGGGTTCAGCCCCCCGCCCCGCTGCTCGATGGCGATCGCCGGACTCAGCCCCTCGATCGAATCCACGTCCGGCTTCTCCAACTGATCCAAAAACTGCCGCGCATAAACCGACAGCGATTCCACATACCGCCGCTGCCCCTCCGCATAAAGCGTATGAAAAGCCAGCGACGATTTTCCCGAGCCACTGGGTCCCGTGATCACCACAAGTTTCCCCCGCGGAATATCCACATCGATATTCCTCAAATTATGCTGCCGTGCCCCACGGATTCGGATCGCGTCCACCCACACAACAAGAAGTGCGGAGTGCGGAATGGCGAGCGCGGAATGCCTGGGGTGTTGGGGCGAGCCGCAGCCCCTTGTTGAATCCACCGCCCGTCGAACATCGCAGGGAAGAGAGAGTTTCGGAGGCCGGAGACCGGCATAAAACCAGAAAACCCGATCTACTCTTTGCGTCCTTGCGCCTTTGCGCGAGCCATTTTAAATTAGATGACCTTGCGCAAGCCGCCAAGTTTTTCAGAAAGGATATTTAAAGCAAAGAATCCAAGCAGGCAATCATCGGCCAGCGGCGGGCCACTCGTTTTCGGTTAAGCCCGTGCTTTCGTTTCTTAGTGCGAAACCTTCTTGCTGCGTTGCTCGGTGCGATTTAGGGCACCTCCGATTCCGCCTTGTCGCACTGCGCTCGGAGAGAGGTCATCGTTTCCCGAGAGGATCGGAGGCGGTTTGGTTTGGTTTTGGCGAATATCATGGCTCGTCATTCTGGGTTTGAGCGGGCAGGGTTGGCCCAGACACCTGCCCCGCTGCTTGCCGCGGGGTGAAATCACCCGCAATTGATACGACGTTGAAAACATTTAAAGAACTCGGAATTCCAGCCAACCTGATGCAGGGACTGGAGGAGCTAGGCATCATCCACCCGACGGAAATCCAGGACAAGGCGATCCCATTTCTGCTGGAGGACGGCGGCGATCTGATCGCACAAGCGCAGACGGGCACGGGCAAAACAGCGGCCTTCGGGCTGCCGTTGTTGATGAAGGTGAATGCGAAAAAGCCGGAGATCCAAGGGCTGATCGTCGCGCCGACGCGCGAGTTGGCAAAGCAGATCGGCAAGCAGTTGTTCCGCTACACCAAGTTTTCGGAAAAGATTTTCGTCGAAGTTCTCAGCGGCGGCGACAACATCGACCGGCAAGTGGCGGCGCTACAACGGCCGACGCACATCGTCGTCGCGACGCCGGGGCGGCTGATCGACTTGATCAAGCGCCGCGCGCTGACGCTCGTTTCCGTCAAACACCTGGTGCTGGACGAGGCGGACGAGATGCTGAGCATGGGCTTTAAGAAGGAGCTGGTGCAGATATTCGGGCTGACCCGCGCGCGCCGCAGCACGTGGTTATTTTCCGCGACGATCCCCGACGCGATCCACAGCCTAATCAAGGACTGCATGACAGGGAAACCGCACCAGCTCAAGATCGACAAAGGACACGTCGTCAACCGCGACATCGATCACCAGTTCAAGATTTGCAGCCGCGATGAAAAGAGCGACTTTATTGCCGAATTCCTGAAGCGGCAGAAGGAAAGCCGCGGCGTGATCTTTTGCCGGACCAAGGCCGGCGCGATCATTCTCGGCAAACAACTGACCACCCGCGGCTTTGCGGTCGATGTCTTGCAGGGCGATCTGACCCAGAAAGAACGCGACACCGTGATGCGCTCGTTCAAAAAAGAGCGGACCCAGTTTCTGATCGCCACCGATGTCGCGGCACGCGGGATCGATGTCGAGGGGTTGTCGTTTGTCGTTCACCACCAGCTCCCCGAGCAGATGGAATACTACACCCACCGCAGCGGCCGAACCGCCCGCGCTGGCAAAAAAGGAACTTCCATCACCCTGATCGAGCCGCGCGAACGCGCGAAGATCACCCGACTGGAAAACGAGCTGGATCTTTCCTTCAGCGAGGTCCACTGAAACGCGGATACGGAACCGGGCAAAATGCAACGACAGTCGTGCAGTTTGCCACTTCGTTTGCTCCATGATCCTGTGGAAAGCGAGTATTGGCGGGGTTTCGTCGTTCGGCACGCCATCCGCTAAAGTGTGGGGGTGCGTACCCGCCTCCCCCCTTTTAGAAATCAAAAGTTCAGCAGGGCCGGGAGATGGGCGGCGTGGATCAGCTCGGTGGTGATTTGCCTGACGCTGCAATGGGTTCGCGCCGATATTCCGGACAAGCCGTCTGGCGAATTCCGCGGAATCTACAAAATCGCTTCCAGCAACGATCCCAATTTCCCCTGCAAATCAAAGGAAGAATGGTTTCTCGACTTTGGCGATGGCATCAGCCACGGGAAGTTCAGCGGCAATGTCTCGGTCTCACTGCGACAGAATCCACGAGTGAAAGTGAGTCTGATGGTCTGGCAGTATTTTCCCAAAGCGGGTAACATCCGCCTTGGCAATCAAACGCATGAAGGGTCGAAATCCGCGGTGATCGCAGGTGACTGGCAGCTGCGCCAAGCGCCGGGAGGAATCCTCTTTGAGCGCGGCAGCTATCGTACGGTTTTACGGCGGGCTGCCGCCGATGACTACTGAATCCACCCCGCATCAAGGAGCCCATTCCCTGAAGAACTAAAAACGCATTGCGGTGCCGCCCTATCGCGGCTAGATTCATCGGTGGTTGATAACCCATCATAACCCATGAAATCTCATTTTGACGATCCGTCACGTCTCGCGGACAAAATCTCCGACGTCGAGGCCAAGCTCGAAAGCTTGGAACAGGAAATCCAAGAAATCGGCCAGCCCGCAGCCCACGGGCTCCAACGCCGCCTCGACGCCCTGAAAATCGAAGGCAACGCGCTCAAGCGCAACATCGGGAAAGCCGAATGCAGCGACGTGCCCGACGCCGTCAGGCTCAAAAAAATCGAGGGGCTACTCCGCCACATCGAGAGCGAAGAATCATCCATCGAGAACGAAGTGGATTTCCTAGGCCAGTCCGCGCCATCCTCAGTCACCCTCGCTGTCGAGGCGGGCGCCCACCTAGTCGACCTCTATCGCCGTGGTAAAAAAATCGTAATCGGAGACCATCAGCCACTCGGTTCCTCCGTTTTTGTCAATCGAACCCACAAAGATTTACTCGAAAAATCCGATCACTGAGCACCGTCGTCGCGGTGCCGATCCACCGCGTGGGGGGATTTTATTTACTCATGACCGCCTTGGGCTTGCGGTCGATCGTGAATAGGCCCCAGTGCTTTTCCGCGCCTAATGGGTCGCTGGGGTTGCCTTTCCAGTCTTCATCGAATGCTTCAAAGAAGAACGTGGTGA
>CAJXYV010000173.1 GCA_913063525.1 uncultured Verrucomicrobiota bacterium | reverse complement strand
GGGTCGAGGAAGTGGTAGCCGCTGCTGTCCTTGTAGGAGTATTCGTGCGGGGTGCGCTCCAGAACGACGCCTTCGACGCTGTCATTGGAGGTCATGCGGAGATTGAAAACCTTTTTGGTCGCGACGCTGCGGATCGACATTTGGACGTAGGATGCCATCCGTGGCGGGGTCTTCAGCTCGTGATCGATCACGAGGCAGACTTCGTTGTTGTGGCGGACGGCGTGTCCTTTGCGGAGGTTGATGATGGGTGTGCTTGCCATGATTTGTGGTTGGTGGATAGGGCGGGAGCTGGAGTGAAGCAAGCCCGGAGTTGAGAGTTGGGAATGGTTGGGAGAATTCAGTGCGCGGTGAAATGCGGATTCACGCTTGCTGTTGTTGGATCCAGGTGGCGATTTTGTCGTCGTCCGTTCCGGCGGCCCAGAGGCGGCGCAGGAAGTCGGCGGGGTGGATGTCGCCGTGTTTTTTGAGGAAATGGCGGTCGCCGCCACAGCCGAACATGATGTCCGGGTCGAGTTCGCCGCGCAGCTTGGCGCGACCTTTGGCGATGATCCGCGGCAGATAAGCCATGCCCTTGAGTTCCTCGCCAAAGCCGGGGACCTCGTCGCGGGTCAGCACTTGGTCGCTGGCGCTGCCTTTTTGAACGACGAGGAAATAGTCGCGGCGGACGGCGGCGATCAGCAGGGCGGTGGAGATGGAGGGTTCGCCCTCACCGCAGAAGTCTTCGACAAAATCGAAAAACTCGCGTGGCTGATGGCCGATGCTGGCGAGAAAAGCCAAGTCTGCCGGCGTGTAATAATTCTCGAAATCGTGGTTGCCGGATTGATAAACGGCGACGCAGCGGTCGAACAGGGCAATAAAGGTGTCGTTCCAAGTCATCGGGGTAACTCAATATGGCAGAAAATCAGCTCTCTGCAGGTTTTTGTTTTTCTAACGGGGAAATTGCATCGATCGCGGCGATCAGTGTTGCGTCGGGCATTGCCGACTGCAGCGCGTCCAGCGAATCGTCTAGCTGGGCGACGGTGCGGGCACCGATGATCGACGAAGTGACGGCGGGCGTACGCAGGGTCCACTGGATCGCCAGGTGGTTGAGCGGCACACCTTGGGCTGCGGCGAGCTCGCCGAGCGCACGGATTTTTTCCTGCTGCGCGGCGACTTGTTCGACCTTGAGGAAGCCCTCGGACCGCGCGGCGCGGGAACCTTCGGGGATGCCTTTCAGGTACTTTGGCGTCAGCATGCCTTGCGCCAGCGGGCTGAAGGCCACGCAACCGATTCCTTCCTCGTGTAGATAGTCGAGGATGCCCTCGGCCTCAGGCCAGCGGTTGAGGATGGAGTACGGTGGCTGATAGATCAGGCAGCGGACGCCCATCTCCTTGAGGATGGCGACGGCTTGTTTGAGTCGCGGCAGCGGGTATTTCGAAAGTCCGACGTGGAGCGCCTTGCCGCTTTCCACCGCGGTGGCCAGCGCCGACATCGTTTCCTCCAAGCGGGTGTGGATGTCCGGGCAGTGGGAGTAAAAGATATCGACTTGTTCCAAACGCAGGCGTTTGAGCGACTGGTCGAGCGAAGCGAGCAGGTGCTTGCGCGATCCGGCCTTGCCGTAGGGGCCGTCCCACATGTCGTGGCCCGCCTTGGTCGTGATGACCAGTTCGTCGCGGTGGCTGGCGAAATCTTCCGCCAGAATGCGGCCGACGTTTTTTTCGGCGGATCCGGGAGGCGGGCCGTAGTTGTTGGCCAGGTCAAAATGAGTCACCCCGCGGTCAAAGGCACGGTGCATGATGCGGCGGGCTTCTTCAAAGTCATCGACATCGCCGAAGTTGTGCCAGAATCCCAGCGAAATGGCGGGCAGCAAAAGACCGGAATCGCCGCAGCGCCGATAAGGCATGCGTCCATCGTAGCGCGCAGGATCAAACATGTCCCAAAACTGTCTAACGACCGGGGTTTTGCCAAGCTCAACAGCGCGGCAGCGGGCGGAAAATCCGACGCACCGTCCAAGGTCCGTGCATTTTGATTCATTTTCTCTGTTGCCAAACCCGCGGGTGCGGGTTTAGGTTCCGCCCGCCGCAGGCAAACAGCCTTATAGTGTAATGGTAACACCCCGGATTTTGATTCCGTTATTCTAGGTTCGAGCCCTAGTAAGGCTACTTTTTAACTCGTTAAAAGTAGTTTTTTGACTGCGCAGCAAACAGTAAGTGAGCATTTTGCTCATTTTTCTTGTGAATTCACCCATCCTGCTTAGTGTAGGGCATGGTTTTCACGGAATCATCCAGCTTTACCAAGAAGTGTCTGGCGATTCTTTCAGAGACACAGTATTTCGCGCTTCAGAGTCAATTGATCGATTTTCCCGAGACGGGCGATTTGATTCCGGGATCAAAAGGCCTGCGCAAGATTTGCGTTGCAAGCAGCGGCAAGGGCAAGCGCGGTGGATCGAGAGTGATCTACTATTGGTACGTGGAGCCTGAGAAAATCCAGTTCTGCCGCATTTACGAAAAATCGAACCAAAGCAAACTCTCCCAAGCAGAAATCCACCAAATCCTCAACGAACTCGACCCATGAAAAAGACAGAAATCAAAGAGATACTGGCCGAAGTCCACGCGATGGAGCGAGGGGAATTGGCTCCGGGGCGGGTGTGGGATGTTCAGAAGCTGCCCGATGGCAGCGTGGTCCGCAAACAACTCGATCCTGAAACCTACCGCCAAAAACAAGCGCGAGCTTGGCAGGTAAAAACGGAGGCCGCCAAAATTCGCCACGAACTCAATCTCACTCAAGAGGATTTCGCGAAAATGATCGGTGTTTCATTGGCGACCGTTCGCAAGTGGGAGCGGGGTGTCGGAGAACCCAGCGGTGCAGCCAAGACTTTGCTGGCCGTCGCCCGGTTGCATCCAAATGCCATTCGCGAAGCACTGGCTTTGGTGTAGGAATGAATTGCCACGCGGCGGATGTGCCTTCAGCCTGCGCCATGAGACTTTACCAAGACGAGATTTACCGAAAGGGTGAAACCTTCATACGCATCATTCGGCTCGACCGTTACGAGGTGGAGTTCAAGACCTCCACCGGCGATCCCAAGGCGGAAGGCAGCGTGGCGGTGCTGGTGAAAAAGGAATTCTGCCGCTTGCTCAAGGGCATGACCTTGGTGCCGCCCGTCAAAAAGGACGCGGCACCGCTTTCCTGAACGCCGCGTGATCCCCGGGCTGACGCCTGGGTGGCAAATCATGAAACATCAGACTCGGTCGGGGAATTCACTCTTCCAACGGACCAAGGCGCTGCGGATTTCCGCCGCCTCGCGGGTGGGGCTCAGCTCCCAGATCAGTGGACAGCCTGCTGGGAAAAACTTTAGCAGCGGCGCATAGTCCAGCGTGCCGCTGAAGGGCGTGCGGTGATCCCGCGCCGGCCACTGCACATCGTGAACGTGGCCGCCGATGAGGTGGGGAGAAATCCGCTCTAACCACTCCGCGTGATCCAGCAGCCCGAGGTTGTGCTTGAGCTGGACGTGGCCAAAATCGTGCCAATAGCCGACCCACGGGTGGTCGGCAAAGTGGGTTTGCAGCGCGATCATCTCGCGCTCCGTCGGCATATCTTCGAAGCGCGACCGCGACTCGATCGCCAGCTTGACCCCGACTTCCGCCGCCCGTTCGGCGATGGCCGTTAGCGCCTCGAGAGCCCGGTGGAAATACAGTGGTCCGATCTTCTCGCGCTTTTTCACCAAATCGATCTTCGCCTTGATGTAGTCCGGGCGGTGCTGGCCGCCCTCGGCGACAGTCGCCGTCAGCGGTTTGGTCCACTTTTTCGGATTCATCGGCACTGATCCCATATGAAGCACGAGGTATTGCGCCTGAAACTCGGCGGCGATGTCCAGCGTGCGAAACGTCATGTCCAGCGCGCGCTGGCGGTCGAAGGGCCGGTGCGAGGTGAACTCGTAGGCGTCTGGCGCGTCGATCATTACCTCCACAGGCGATGGAAAATAATTGTGAACGCCCGAGCAGGTGAACAGCCCGCGCTTGTAGGCTTTCTGGATGCCAGGCAGCTTCGCGATCGTCATCCCGTGGGACAATTCGATGTTGGAAAACCCGAGATCGACGATTTCTTCTATCATCGACTCGCCGTCCGTGTGGCGGCAGTTATTCCAGCATGAAGAAAAGGCGAGCATGTCAGCGGGTATCTGTCTGGGATTCTGACGCAACTTGAGGCAAGCGCCAGCCTTGTGTTGTGATTTTTAGCCGATGAACTGGCGGTCGCCAGAAGACGCGATTTCGCCAAGTTGTTGGTGATTAGCTTTGCTATTGAGCGGATTTTTTGGCATTCCATCGTTTAGAAAGTCGTCAACGATTCGATGAAATCGAATCCACTCAGGCGCTTCATTTTTAAACGAATGCTTCACGAGAATGTTCAGATGATCGGCACGACCTGGAAACGTTTCCTGGGAGTGCTGCGAATGCTCAGGAAGTCGGACGAGGGGCCAAAGGCGCTGACGTTTGCGGTGATGCTGGTCTTGTTGATGGTCGCCATCAACGGCTTGAATGTTCTCAACAGCTATGTCGGCCGCGACTTTATGTCGTCGATTGAGAGTCGGAACATCGGCCTCTTCAAGCATCAGGCGCTGCTTTACATGCTGGTTTTTGTAGCCTCCAGCATGGTGGTGGTTTTTTACCGGTTCACCGAGGAGCGGCTGGGCATTCTCTGGCGCGAGCAGCTGACGCAGCGCCTCGCCGATGCCTACATGACCGACCGTACGTACTTCCGCTTGGATTCCGCCACCGGCGTGGCGAACCCGGATCAGCGGATTTCAGACGATGTCCGCGCCTTTACCACCACCACGCTATCGTTCATTTTGCTGATCGTGAATGGAACTCTAACGGCGGTCTCCTTTTCGGGGGTTTTGTGGAGTATCAGTCCATTTCTTTTCGGCATCGCCGTGACTTATGCTGCGTGTGGCTCGGTGCTAACGATCATGCTCGGCAAGCCGTTGATCCGGTTGAATTACGACCAGCTGGACATGGAGGCGGACTTCCGTGCGGATCTGATCCACGTGCGGGAGAATTCCGAGTCGATCGCCATGGCTCACCGCGAAGGGCGGTTCAAGGCACGCTTGAACAAGCGCCTGCGAGCGCTGTCGGGAAATTTCAGGCGGCTCATCCGGATCAACCGCGATCTGGGTTTTTTCACCAGCGGCTACAATTATTTCATCCAGATCATCCCCGCGCTGATCATTGCGCCGCTGTTCATTGTGGGTGAAAAAGATTTCGGGGTCATCACGCAGTCGACGATGGCCTTTGCGACGCTGCTCGGGGCCTTTTCGCTGATCGTGACCCAGTTCCAATCGATCTCAGCCTTCACCGCCGT
>CAJXYV010000172.1 GCA_913063525.1 uncultured Verrucomicrobiota bacterium | reverse complement strand
GACCATCGAGAACGATAGGAAGCAGTTCGCCGCCTTCGCCGTTGTGGCGATCCTTCACGACCTTCAACCCATTGACGCCGCTGCAGTCTTGGGAGATTTGAAGGTGCAGGTCTGCGGCCTCGTTGATCGCCTCCGCGTGCTTTGCCGCCCCCTCCTTGTTTAGCTGGGAAGCTAGAAGCAGGCAGAAACCCAGCTCCCTTGCGAGGTCGGACAGATAGTTTGAGGCGTGCGAGAGTTGCTGCTCCCGGCTTTGCTTGCTCGTTTCCGCCACGGCTGCGATTCGCTGGGCGTAGTCCACGACTACAACCTTTAGCGGTTTTTTGCGGTGGGCTCGGCGGATGCATGCCCCAATCTGGTGAACGTTCGCATTGGTCAAATCCTCAATCTTGAACGGAGCGGCTTTGATTTCAATCATGGCGGCTTTGATCTTTTCGAGCATCGGCTTAGGCGGGGCAGCGATGTCAAACCTTTCACGGGCGTATTGGATCGGGGCGGTGATGGCTTTGCCGGGAAGCCGCGAAACATAGGCCACCATCCGCTGAATCATGATTTCTTCTGACATTTCGAGGGAACAAATCAGGGTATTCTGCCCGGCGAGCGCGGAATCCATGGCGAGCTGTGCCGCGAGTGTCGTTTTGCCGCAGCCCGGAAGGGCCGAGATAACGACCGTCTGGTTTGGGTGAAGCCCCCGGAATCGGTGGTTGATCTCGGCAAGGCTAACCTGAATCCCCATCGGGTCGGCGCGTCCCATGCAGAGGGCCTCGAAGCGGCCAGCAAACGCGATCAAGGCGGCTGTGGTGCTCCGCTCCGGGCGTGTGTCAGTCAGCGTGTCATGGATGCGGGAAATGGGCGTTGAAGTTGCCGCGAGGATTTCCTGATAGTCGTCTGACTCGTAAGCCACGCGCTTCATTTCATCCGCCGCCGCAATGGTCATTCGCCGCGCCAGCTTTTCCCGCAGGATCTGGGCGTGATTCTTGAAATACCCCGGCAACGCATGGCTGAAAATGTGTGCGATCTCGGACGGCCCCCCGGTGCGGTCCAGCTCGCCCCGGTCGAGTAGCATTTGCACGAACGAGACGAGCTCGATGGGTTGCCCCGTCGCGTAAAGCCGCTTGGCGTTCTCGAAAACGACGCGGTGGGCGGGGATGTGGAAATGCTCCGCGGTGAGGCCGGGCGGTTCGTCGAAAAGCTCGGGTGACGCGAGCAAGGCGGACAGGGTTGATTTCTCGACGGCCAGCGCGTGGGGCAGGGCTGTCACGTCGTCGGTGAGGGTGTTCATGTCTTTAGGAAATGTTGATGATGTGGCTGCATTCACGGATTCGCCCGGCAAGCGGGGCGGCAAGGTCGGCGTCCATTCCAGCCACGATACTTTCTGGGGTCGCGTTTGCCGTCCATAGCGTGGCGAGGTTTGCCGCGTGGCGGTGGTCGAGTAGGGCGAAAAGCTCCTTGGCAACGGCGGGCGTGTTCCGCTGCTTCCCTAGGTCGTCAATCAGGAGCACGTCAGCCTTGCGGAGTCGTGAAAGCTTCTTCTTGGCGGCGGCTTTGCTGTCGTCGGCGAACTGGTCGTGCACGAGCTCCGCGAATTCGTAGCCTGTCACCACGGCGATTGATGGAATGGGCGGGATGTGGTCCGGGGTGGTGAGCGGTCGGACCATGGCTAGGGCGATTTCTGGCAATAGCAGGAATACGCATCGGGTTTTGCTCTTTCCGGTTGATCCGGTCAGGCCAAGCCACGGGCGGCTGTCGTCTGTGGTGGGGCTCCAGCTTTGGATTTTTTTCCAAAGCTTCAGGTTGAAATCTGGGTGCTTGGTGTCGGTTGCTTGGTATCGCGGCGGCGTCTGCCTGCGGACCTCATCGGCGGTCGCTTGCCGGGCCTTGCTCACGTTCGCCGCGATGGCGTCAGCGGTGCATGGGGCACACAAGCGGGGCGTCGGCGTGAAGCGGTCGGTGTGGGTCCATTCAAAAGTCATCTGACATTGCCAGCATTCGGCGGTTTCCTCGGTAGTTGTTTTCATGGGTTCTATAAAGTTTCTTCGTGTCCCCGCCTGCCGTGAGTGATCGCGAGTGCGGGCCTTGGCTTCGATGTCTGGGCTTTCGGGTCTTTCCAGTTTTCTGGGTCGTCGTCATACCTGCCCCCGTTGAACCATGTCGCCGGGTGGGGGATGTATTGCCGCTCCTGCCACGCTATCGCCTTGGCGTAGGCTTCTACCCTTTCGAGCAGCCATTGCGGGTCTTTGGCCTTCATCGCCTTCGTGATCGCCTTCAATGCGGCAACCCTCCCCACCTTGAGCGGGTAGCTCTGATAAATTTGATCCACTATTGCTGATGGTTTCCCATCGGCTTTCTCATCGCGAGAATCAGAATCAGCGGGTAATGAAAAAGACCTTATTGGGGGTACCTTACTGGGAGTACCTTTGTGTCCCCCAAAACGGGACGGGTCCTGCCCCCTAAAACGGGACGGGTCCAGCCCCCCAAAACGGGGCGGGTCTTGTCCACCAAAACGGGACGGGTTCGCCTCTACCTGTCCCCCCAAACGGGACGGGTTACCATTGCTGCCCGTAGCCCCAAACGGGACGGGTTCAATCAGCGTGGTTTGTCCCGGTCTCGGGGTTCTGCGAATAAGCCCCCGCGCTTCAAGTTCAGATAGTATCTCGAAAACCGTATCTCGTTTCAGACGGCACATTTTGGCGATAGTGCCAGCATTTGAAAACGTCACCCCCCTGCGCCATAGGTGACAAATGACCCGAAACTGATTTGCTGAAAGACAAAGATCATCCAGCCAAGCGGGGATGAACGGACAACAGATTTCCCCCTCGCTCATGCGCGGCCTGCCTTTCTTTCAGCGAGTTCATCAAGCAGGGACAGGAGCCGGGCAACCTCTCCCTGAGGGCGGGCACTCGTCGGCCCCTTGGCCGCTCCAATGGATCTTTCGAAATCATCAAGGTCATCGTGGCCCATCGGCTCGCGCATAAACTCTTCATGTTCGGCATCGTTGCGTGGGTTCATTTGGCTGCCTTCCCTCCCATGGCCATACCTTCGATATAAGAGGCGATGCTGTCGCAGGAGAATAGCCGCTTACCTCTCAGCTTGCCGCGCTCCCGGAGGGATGAACTTCGGATTTTTCCTTCTTCGGCGAGTCGGTAAAGGGTGCTACGGCAAAGCCCGAAGATGTGATTCACCTTCTTGGCGTCTGCCCATTCCGGACGAGGTGTCATGGTTGCTCCCCTTCCTTAGCTTCAATGAAGCGCTCTAGGGTGGAAAGGCGGATTCTGACAGAACGGCCAATTCTAACGACGAGAATTCCGCCGTTTGAAATGAGTTCGTCAACGGTCCGAAGGGAGACACACAAAATCTTTGCGGCTTCCTTTCGGGTCAATAACAGTGCGTACGCAGGTGTCATTCCGCTAGGAAACGTGACTTGTTGCGCTAACGCCTATTGAAGCCGTGAAAGAGCTGAGCAGATAAGTTCATAATCAGCGACTAACGAATTAAAAAATAAAAAAAGACCTCAAACGCTCGGCATTTTCTCCACTGCGCGGGCAAGGGTTTCCCGTTCGTGGTGGGTATAGCCGGAGTGAACTTCCGCCGATTCGTGACCCACGATGCGCCGGCGTATCTCCTGGGACACGTCGGCGTTGGCTAACACAGATGTAAGCGAGTGCCGCAGGGCATGGAAACTGCGGGCGTGCTGAGCCCGCTGTCCGCCCTTGGTGCCCTCGCGCACGTTGCGGCGGTCAATCTTCGCATGCTCCATGATGGCGATGAATTGCGAAGAAAGTCCGTGCCTGCCTCCGATGGATGTCTTGAACAGCGCCGGGAAAAGCGGGCTGTCTTTGTCCGTGTCCTTCGCCCTTGGCTCAAGGAAGGCCATCAAGCGAGGATGCAAAGGCACCTCCAGGCGTTTCTTCTTCCGACTGGTCTTGGCGGGCATGAAGGAAAGCGTCTTGTGGGCGAGATTCACGTTTGACCATGTCAGGCGAGCACAGTCGCCAATCCGTGCCCCCGCATAGAAGCCGACAAGGATCATCCCCTGCCAATCGGCGCAGCGGGCGGAGCGCGTTTTTTCGTCGGTAAGGCCCCCAGAAAATATTTCATCCTGCCAAGCAGCATCACCAGCGCCTCCCACAAGCAGCCCCACCTCTGCCACGGTGAAGACCTCCCGTTCGGTCGAATCGTCCTCGGGTAGCCGTTCCAACGCTGCGCACGGGCTAGCGAGCAATAAGCCCTCGCGCATAGCAGACCGAAAAAGCCCCGCTACGTCCACGGCGTAGTGATTCGCGGTTTTTGCCGTGCGGTGATTCACGACAGCCTTAGTGGCCTTACTCCGCTTCGCGGTCGCCTTCGCCACGCCTTCTGTCCACCCGTCGCGGATCGCATCGCGGAATGCACGCACATCGGCCCTGGTGATGCGTTCGAGCTTCCCGTCGGCCTTCGTGCCGAGCCAAGCGAGGAAAGCGGCAATATGTGCCCGATATCGCGCCATGGTGGCAGGCTTGCCTGTCACTGACTTCACCTTCAGCCAGTCTTCTGCCCATGTCCGCACGGTGTAGAAGCGAAGTGCCTCCCCGGTCGAGACTTCGCAGAGACGGGAGATCAAATCCCGTGCCCTGGCTTCCGACAGTTCGCCCTTGGCGGCGGCGGCGGCGGCTTCGGCTAGGATCGCATAAGCCTTCGGTGCATTCTCCCCAGTGGCTGCGCCAGCGGTGCATTCCAGCTCTTCGATGCGTATCGCCTCGGTCATCGCCTCCGACCGCTTTGCCCGCTTCGTCGATTTCTTCAATCGGCGGATTGTGCCGTCGGGTTGAGGCACGTCGAATGCAGCAAACCAGAACTTAGAACCGGGGCGTTTGATGAGTGTGGCCATGAGCTTGAAAAAGTGGGAACAGAAGTGGGAACGTCTTTATTGATTCTTATAGGTTTCCTCTGTTCCCACTATCAAGCAAAATTAAACAACTCATTGATTTTAAGTAATACGGAAACGACTCGTGGGTTCGAATCCCGCCAGCCCGACCATAATTGATATTCAATGGTTTACTCCAAAAAGAGACGTCGCTGCTCCCGATGTCTTGGAAGTGCTTCGGTGTAAATACCCAACCCCTATCGTTGCCACAAATACGGCTACGAACCTTTGAATCAATGGGTTGTGGTGACTTCAGGATCATCTTCCTGACGGAAAAAAGTAGGCTTTTCCCCGTCACGTCAAGTTGGGGGGCGGAGCGATACCGAGACGCGCCAGACGAGCAAGACCGCCAATCGCGGGCGCGTCAGCCCCAGCCTGACGCAAATGCGGAGCTTCCCTTATCGCCCTCGATCCTCCACCATCGCCGCCATGCGCCTTGCTGTCATCAATCTGGTCGGACT
>CAJXYV010000171.1 GCA_913063525.1 uncultured Verrucomicrobiota bacterium | reverse complement strand
CGTTTTTGGTCTGGAAACGGACGTTTTTGCTCTGGAAACGAGCGTTTTTGGTCTGGAAACGGGCGTTTCCGGCCTCCACGCAGGAAGCTGACTAGGCCCTAGGTGATTCTTTATCAGCGACATCGCCGAGCTTGAAAAGAGGGCGGTGTCGCGCGCGGGTCTTCCAAAATTTGCCGAACGCTTGCCAAAAGGCTGTCGCGGTCTGAGATTGGAGTCCTATGCGATTTACCCTGGCGGCATTGGCCCTCCTTCTTTTGGCAGGTTGCTTTCCTCGTGGATCTGCGAAACCACCGGTCGTCCGGACTCCGCAGGCTCCGGCACCTGCCCACCACGAGGCGCCGCCGCCACTCGCGCCGCTCGAGGCACCGCAGGTGACCGTCCGAACTGTTTCGGGAATTACCTTCAACGGGATCGCTTTCGATTCCCGCAAGCACCGGCTCGTGGTGGTCGATCAGGCCCGCGGTCCCGGCAGCGAATTCGCCGATTCGGCGGCCGCAGCCAGGTCGATCGGTGGAATCGCCGCCATCAACGCCGGCTTTTTCACGCCTGATGGCCGGCCACTCGGAGGCGTCGTCAGCTCTGGAAAGCCTGCTGGCTCGTGGAATCAGAGCTCCTCTCTGGGTAGCGGCGCCTGGTTCGAAACGACTGCTGGAAACAGCGCGCTTGCGCGGCGCGGTCGAATCGTTCGCGGCAAGAACCTGCGCGAGCTCATTCAAGCCGGGCCGCTGTTGATCGAAAGCGGCAGCGGCGTGGGCGGACTGGAGGCGACTAAAGTCAGCGCCCGCAGCCTGATCTTGTGGGATGGCGGCAGCCGTTGGTGGATCGGTCGCAGTTCGCCCTGCAGTTTGGCGGCCCTTGGCCAGAGCCTTGCCATCGGCCCGCCCGCAGGCTGGCCGGTCGAGTATGCACTCAATCTCGACGGTGGCAGATCGTCCGACCTGTGGATTTCCGACCGCGTCGCCGGCGGCCCGGTCCTGATCCGACCGCCGTGGAACCGGCCTGTGCGAAACTTCCTCGTTCTCGTCGCGCGATAATAGTGGATGGACAGATCGGGTGGCGGTGCTATTCTTTAATGCCTCTTAGCAATCCACTATTCCGGCCATTTCCACATTCCCGGCTTGATGCCCTGCCCCTGATGACAATGATGACCTGCATGACACGATCTTTTTGTGCCCGAATCACCGCACTGGCATTCACTGCTGCGCTGATCACCTCTTGCGGAGGAAGTCCGCCGTCGCGCCTGCAGCCGGCGATACCATCCCCCAGCAAAGGCAGCATTGTTCCGCCGAAGGCACCGCCCGCGGTTGCCGCTGAAAGCGCGATCGTCATCGATGTGGTCAGTGGCCGCGTGCTTTTTGCGAAAAACGCCGACACCCAGCGCGCCGTTGCCAGCACCCAGAAGATCGTCACCGCGCTGTGCGTGCTCGATGCCGGCAACATCGACAAGCCCGTGACCATCCAAGCGATCGATGAGGCGTGCGAGCCGACCCGACTCGACGTCAAACCCGGCGACGTCTATCCGCGCCGCGAGTTGCTGAAAGTATTGATGGTTAAGAGTGCCAACGACATTGCGCGCGCGCTCGCCCGCGATGTCGGCGGTAACCAAGAATCCTTCGCTAACCTGATGAACCGCAAAGCGGATTCGCTCGGGATGCGGAATTCCAAGTTCGGCAATCCCAACGGCCTGCCGATGGCCGGCCAATATTCGACCGCGCGCGACATGGCGATCGCCGCCCGCGCCGCCTACCGCAGCCCGCTGATCCGCTCTTTCACCGCCACCAAGTCTTTTAACTTCAAGTTCAATGACGGCCGCACGCGCCTGATCGAAAACACCAACCATCTTCTCAAGTCCGTGCCTTATTGCGACGGGCTAAAAACCGGCACGACCAACGCCGCCGGCCGCTGCCTCGTGGCCAGCGGCTCGCTTAACGGCCGCTCTGTGATTGTGGTGGTTCTGAAGTCCAACACGCCCAACGTCTGGAAAGACGCGACCAAGCTCCTCGGTTGGGCGCTGGAGCGCCCGGCATCCGGCGTCTAACCGCCTACCGCCGCGCCGATGCCTAGCCCCGCCGAATCCCTGCGCGAACTGGGGGCCGCAGGATTGCTGCGCGGCCAGCGGCCGCTCGATTCGCCCACCGGGGTCCAAGTCAGCCGCGAGGGCCGGAGTCTGTGGAATTTTGCATCGAACGATTACCTGGGCCTTGCCCGGCACCCCGAGATCGAAGCCGCATTCATTGAGGGCGTGCAACGCTTTGGCGCAGGTGCCGCGGCCTCGCGCCTCGTTTGCGGTACCCTGCCGCCGCACCGGTCCTTGGAAATCGCCCTCGCCGAGGCGAAACAGACTCAGGCGGCGCTGACTTTCTCTTCGGGTTTTGCAACGGCGCTGGGCGTGATTCCCGCGGTGGTCGGCAAGTCCGACTTTGTGCTGCTCGACAAACTTTCCCACGCCTGCCTCGTCGACGCCGCACGCCTTTCCGGTGCGACTCTGCGCGTTTTTCCGCACAACGATCTGGCAAAACTGGAACGTCTATTGGCCGCCACTCGTGCGAAATCCCCCGCCGCGCACATCCTCGTCGTCACGGAATCCGTCTTCAGCATGGATGGCGATCTCTGCCCGTTGCGCGAAATCGTCGACCTGACAGAAACCTACGACGCACTTCTTTTGCTCGATGAGGCCCACGGCTTCGGGGTGCTCGGCGCGCACGGAATGGGGCTGGCCGAACAGGAAAACCTCCAGCCGCGCATCGCCTTTCAGATGGGCACGCTCAGCAAGTCCGCGGGCTTGTCCGGCGGGTATCTCGCCGCGTCTCGGGATTGGATCGATCTGCTCACCAACCGCGCCCGCTCATTCATCTATTCCACGGCGCCGCCGCCCGCACTCGCGCATGCGGCGCTCGCATCGCTCGCCCTCATCCGCTCGGAAACCGGCCGAGGCCTGCGTGCCAATCTGCAGAAAAACATCGCCCGAATCGCGACGAGTGCTGCGCCGATCATCCCCATCGTATTAGGCAGCAACGATGCTGCGCTAGCCGCTTCCGCCGCGCTAGAACAAGCGGGTTTCCTGGTCCCCGCCATCCGCTACCCGACCGTGCCGCGTGGCACGGCGCGACTGCGCATCAGCCTATCCGCAGCGCATTCCGCAGAGGCGGTAGCGCGGTTAGCCGCTGAATTGGCGAAGGTCTAACTCTTCTTGTCCGCCAGCGGCGAGGGAATGGCGATGACCTGCATTCCCGCCAGCCGTGCCGCCGTGATCCCTGCAGGAGCATCTTCCAGCGCGAGGCAGCGGGAAGGATGAACGCCCAGCAATTTCGCGGCTTTTAGGAAAATGTCCGGCGCGGGCTTGCCGTTGACCACATCGTCGGCGGTGACCACTTCGTCAAACCAGTCGGAGATTTCGAGTGCTTGCAGGGTCTTTTCGATCACCATCCGCGAACCGCCGGTGGCGATCGCCATTGGCAGCTTGCCGCGGAGACTCTCGGCAAACGCGGCGACTTCATCGATCAGCGTCACTTGGTGCAGCCGCTTGAGGAAACACTCGCGCTTCGCCTGCGCCACCGCCACAGGATCGAGACGCAGATCGTACTCGTCATTCAGTTCGACCACGATGTCCATCGTCGGCCGCCCGCCCATCGCAAAAAACACGTCTTCTTTGAAAACGCCGCCAGCACCGTGAATCGCCAGCGCCTCGCACCATGCGTCAAAGTGCACCGACATCGAATCGACGAGCGTGCCGTCGCAATCGAAAATCACCGCGTCGTAGCCCGCTAGAGGCAGGGGGAAAGGACCAATTTTTGCCATAGGGGCGGGAAACTAGGACGCAACACGTGGATTTGACAAGTGTTGTAAGCGCCCAAAAGCATTTTTTGGGCGGGGCCAGGTTTTAGCCAATCAGGCGGGTGCGCCGATCGCCCCCGGGAGCGGGCCGGAGCCTTCGGGACGATCTTCCTCAGCCGCCTTGGCCACGGGCTTTTTCTTGAGCTCTTCGGGCACCGGCGGTGGCTTGGGAGCGGTCGGAGGATTGCGCATTTCACCGAAGTCGATGATGTCGCGCAGGTGGCTGGCATCGAGGGTTTCGAATTCGAGCAGGGCCTTGGCGATGAGTTCGACCTTGTCGCGATTCTCGGTGAGAATGCGGGTGGCGATTTCGTAGGCCTCGTCGATGAAGCGCTTGATTTCTTCGTCGATGATCTTGGCGGTGTGTCCGCTGTAGTTGGTGCGGCGGCCACCCATATCGCCGCGACCAAGGAACACCGGACCATCACCTTCGCCGTATTCGACCATGCCGAGTTTATCGCTCATGCCCCATTCACAGACCATGTGGCGGGCGAGCGAGGTGGCTTGGCGGATGTCGCCCGAAGCACCGTTAGAAACGTCGTCGCTGTGGAAGCCTTCGGCGATGCGCCCGCCCATCGTGACGATGAGGTTGGCAAGTGCCTCTTTCTTCTGGGTCGAGTATTTATCGCCTTCGGGAAGGTACATGGTCGCCCCGAGGTAAGGACCGCGCGGAATGATGGTGACCTTGTGGAGCGGGTTGGTGTGCGGTAGCACCATGTTGAGGTAGGCGTGGCCGGCCTCGTGCCAAGCGGTGCCGACTTTTTCCTGTTCGGACATGGCGAGGCTGCGGCGCTCGCGGCCCCAGCGGACCTTGTCGCGAGCCTCTTCCATTTCGTCGAGGGTGACAGCGGAGAGTCCGCGGCGGGCGGCAAGCAGGGCGGATTCGTTGACGAGGTTGGCGAGCTCGGCACCGGAGAATCCGGGAGTGCCGCGGGCGATCTTGGAAAGGTCGACGCCAGCGGCGAGTTTGATCTTCTTGACGTGGACACGGAGGATTTCCTCGCGGCCGTTGACGTCGGGCAGCGAAATAGTGACTTGGCGGTCGAAACGACCGGGACGCAGCAGCGCGGGGTCGAGCACGTCGGGGCGGTTGGTCGCGGCGATGATGATGACGCCTTCCTGGGTGTCGAAGCCGTCCATCTCGACGAGGAGTTGGTTGAGCGTTTGTTCGCGCTCGTCGTGACCGCCGCCCATGCCGTGGCCGCGATGGCGACCGACGGCGTCGATTTCATCGATAAAGATCAAACAAGGTGCGTGTTTGCGGCCTTGTTCAAACATGTCGCGGACGCGCGAGGCACCGACACCGACAAACATTTCGACGAAGTCGGATCCGGAGATCGAGAAGAAAGGCACGTCCGCCTCGCCGGCGATGGCGCGGGCGAGCAGGGTTTTGCCAGTTCCGGGCGATCCGACCATCAGCACGCCTTTCGGGATCGAGCCGCCGAGTTTCTGGAACTTTTTCGGATCGCGGAGGAAATCGACGATTTCAAACAACTCTTCCTTGGCTTCCTGGATGCCGGCGACGTC
>CAJXYV010000170.1 GCA_913063525.1 uncultured Verrucomicrobiota bacterium | reverse complement strand
CCGCATGACTGGTCGCCAGCGAGGCGGCACCGACGAAGGCGGCGGTCATGACGGAGAGAAGTTTACTGGGGCACTTCCTCGACAGGTCGGGCGAGGCGGGTGTGACGGTCAGGCGTTTTTGGGGACTCATGGTTTTTTGGGATTTAGAAAATGAAAAGGGACTGAAAAGCGCGGCGGACGAGGATCGGGTGACCTCCGGCCGTCTGGCCGCAGGTGTGATTTTTTGGGATTTTTAGGCAGGGTTTTATGACAACGCTGACATTCTTCCTAAATCCGCCCATTTCAGATAGTCGGATGAAGAGAGGACAGCCGATATCCGGACGGCAGAGGCCCAAGGAAAGCGGATTACAAGCGGTCGTCGCGACGGCGGGCGTACTTCATGACCGCCTCGGTCTGGCTGTGGACGTGGAGTTTTTCGTAAATCCGCTGGATGTAGGTGCGGACGGTGCTGAGGCTGATGCCGAGGTCGCTGGCGATCTGCTTGTAGGGCTGGCCGCAGGACAGGCCGTGGAGCACCTCGAGCTCGCGCGGGGCGAGCGAGTCGGTCTCGCTGTGGGTGGCAGCGCGTTTTTCGAAGGACTGGACGACCATGCGGGCGATTTGGCCCGACATGGGGGATCCGCCGTCGTGGACTTCGCGGATGGCTTGGAGGATTTTGGCGGGGTGGTTGCTTTTGACCAAGTAACCGAAGGCACCTGCGGAAAGAGATTTGAAGACCTGATCGCTGTCCTCAAAGACGGTCAGCATGATGATTTTGAGGGCGGGCAGGGCGGCGTGGAGGCGCGGCACGCACTCGATGCCACTCATCCCAGGCAGATTGATGTCCATGAGCACCACATCGGGCGGGTTGAGGGGGATGTCCGCCAAGGCGCTCTCGGCATCGGGGTAGGCGCAAACGCAGCGAAAGCCGGACTGGCCGGTGATGTAGCGGACGAGGGTTTCGCGCAGTTTGATGTCATCTTCGACGATGGAGACTTTGATCATGACGAATGGGTTTGCTGGGAGATGGGTTTAGTTTGATTATCAGTTGATATGACCCATTGCACCAATCTTTGCAAATGCATGGCAAATTCATGGCAGTAAGCTGGATCTGGGGGCAGTCGGACAAAGTGAGGACAGGGCGGAATTTTAAGAGGTGGAGACAAAAAAAGAGATGCGGGTGCCTTGGCCGGGCTGGCTGACACATTCGAAGCGGCCGTTAATGCTCTGAATGCGCTCCTGCATGTTGACCATGCCATTGCCGCCAGCGGCGCGCTTGCTGGGTGTGCCGGGGGCGAAACCGAGACCATCGTCGTCGATCACCAGTTCAAATGCGTCTTGGTGGAGAACAAGGCTGACGCAAACCTGGCGGGCCTTGGCATGTTTGACGGCATTGTTGAGAGCCTCTTTGGCCGCGAGGAACACCTGATGCCGCACTTCCGTCGGCAGCATGATCGCTGGAATCACGTTGGGCAAATCGAAGACGCAGTGGGTGGCGCAACCATCAAAAAACTCGTCGGCGTGGCGGCAGAGGTAGTGGATCAGGTCATCGAGGGTGTCGTTGCGGGGATTGACGGCCCAGACGATTTCATCGAAGGCGAGGATCGTTTCGCGGGCGGTTTCCGAGATTTCGAGCACATCGGCCTGTGCCGTGGGTGACAGATCGGCGTGGCTGCAAGCCATGTCGCCCAAAAGCGAGAGGCGGGTGAGCTTGGCACCGACCTCGTCGTGCATGTCGCGGGCGATGCGGACACGCTCCTTGTTGAGGGCGGCCTGTTGTTCGAGGCCGCGCATTTTTTCGCGCAAGCGGCGAAATGAGAAGTTACGGACCGCCTTGATCAGTGCGGCGGTGAAGAGAACCAGCCCGACACTGCGAAACCACCACGTCTGCCAAAAGAATGGAGCCACCGTGAAGGCGATGGTGGCACCCTTCTCATTCCAGACGCCGGCATTGTTGCAGGCGATGACTTTAAACTCGTAATTTCCAGCTGGCAGCTGTGGATAGGTCGCGGCGTGCTGAGTGCCAACCTCGATCCACTCCTTGTCGAAGTTTTTGAGACGATAGCGGAAATGGACGCTTTCCGGGCTGGTAAAGCTCAAGGCCGCAAATTCGAACTCCAACTTGCGGTGGCCGGGCGACAGGTGCAGGTCATGCCCTGTGAGTAGATCAGCCAGTGGAGCGCTGCCAGGCGCGGGCGTGTGCAGCCGCACGTCGCGCAGCGCTACCGCCTGATCATCCACCGACACGCGCTCCAGCACCACGGGCGGCGGCGTCGGGTTGTCGCGGATTTTATCCGGCTGGATCATCAGCAGCCCGCTGCGCATGGCAAACCACAGCCGCCCATCTTGCGCCCGGCAGACGGCGGGAAAGTAGTCGTAGTCGGGCTGCAGGCCGGCCAGCCCCTCGCTGCGGCCGAAGACCCGCGAGCGCACGCGCTCCGCGCGGCCCTCGGCGACATCCACCATCTCGGAAAGCTCGACCTTGAACAGACCGTGGTTGCCCACAACCCACATGGCCCCGCGGCCATCGGCAAAAATCTGCGAGGCGTAATCGTCCAGCAAGCCCTTGGTGGTGTTGATCAAGGCGTACTTACCATCCTTCAAGCGCCCCACCCCGTCGCCGGCATAGCCGATCCATAAGGAGCCGTCCGGAGTGGTGAGCAATGAGCGCACCGAACCACTGCCCGCCTCGATCACGGCCGCTTCCGCCACCAGGGCGCGGCCACGGACGCGCAGCACTTGGCCTTCCGCCGTGCCAATCCAGATCGTGCCGTCCGCGCCCTCGGCCATGGCGCGGATGGAGCGGATTTCACCCGGAGTCTCCATGGTATCGATCTTGCCGCCACGCAGCAACTGCAGCCGCCGGGGCGAGTCTGCGGCGACCCAGACATCGCCATTCTTAGCGACGAGGATGGAGCGCACCGAATCGCTGACCAAGCCATCGGCACGGCTAAAGCGCCGCCACAAGCCGCCGATCTGATAATTCAGCCCTTGGTCGCGGGTGCCCACCCAGACGCCTCCCAACTGGTCGGCCGCCACGCAGGTGGCATTGCCACCCGGCCAGCCAACGGCAGAACCCACCTCCGCCCACCGGCCGTTGCGGCTGCGGGCCAGCATTCCATTTTGCAGGGTCGCCCACAGGCCACCGAGCTTATCCTCGCAGACCGAGCGCACCGATTCCGCGGGCAGCCCTGCGGGCGGGCCGATCAAGGCGACCGTGCGCGGGCGCACGAGATTGAGACCGCCGCCATTGGTGCCGGCCCAGAGGTTCCCCTCGCGATCCTCGCAGACGCAATCGACCTCGAGGTGCGAGGTCGCGACCCTTTCCACGACAGCGCCATTGAGCCGGAACAAGCCATCGCCCGCCGTGCCGACCCAAACGGCACCCGCCCGATCCTCAAAGATCACCCGCGGCTCAATTTTCCGAGGCAGCCGCCCGCGCTCCACAAGTGCAGCCCCCTCATCGTACTTGAAAATACGAGTGCCATCGCAGATCCACAGCCCGGCCGACGCAGAAGCACACAGCCGCACCGAAGGATCTTTGAATGTCAATTTTCCCTGCATCTTGCCCTCGCGGAAAACCCCGACCCAATTGCCGCGCGCAAACCATAGCTCTCCCTTGCCGTCGCTGGCGACCCAGCTGGCCCCGCCCGTTTGTGGAAATCCATCCGAAACGCTGAAGGATTCGCAGTGCTCGTCCTTGATGCGGCACAGGCCGTTGGAGAAAGCGATCCACAGCCCGCCCTCGCCGTCCTCGGCCATGTTTGCGATTTTCGTGTCCAGCAGCCCCTGCGCCACGCCGTAGGTCTTTGCCCCCTGAGGATCCAAGCAGACCACGGGCCCGCGCTCGATCCCCAGCCACATCCGGCCGCGCCGATCTTGGAACATCGACTGCACCACCCGATTCGGCACTCCCGGCAACGCCAGCAGCGGCAGTGGCTTGAAGTCCATGCCGTTGAAGCGCAACAGCCCGCCCCGCGTCCCGACCCACAAATACCCATCGGGCGCCTGCGCCATGCCGGTGACACAGTTGTCCGGCAACCCGTCGTCTGTCTGCCAGGCGCGGAAAAGCCACGACGAGGATTCCTCCAGCGTGGCCGCCCGCAACGAGCCCGCGCCGATCAAAAGCGAAAGCAAGCACGCGCCAAAATAACAGCCATAGCCGACCCCCATGCTGAAGTTCTAAAGCCCCCCCCCTACGGGCGCAAGGCCAGATATGCGTGCCGCTCCCCTGCCACGCCACAAGCACTTATGCAGTGGGCGGCGGAGCGGGTTCGCGGAGGCACGTGGCGGGTTGCGATCGATCTTGCCCTTGCCCGATCCAGCCGCAGCGGTGTAAAGCAGTGCATGAAATTAGCGGAAACCGGCGAGGCCCTGAGGGAGATTTTGAAAGGCGCGCCTCGCCCCTGTGTGTTGGTTCCGACGATGGGCGCCTTTCATGCCGGGCATGTTTCGCTGATGGAGCGCGCGCGCGAAATGGCAGGTCCGCACGGCTCTGTCGTCGTTTCTATTTTCGTCAATCCCATCCAGTTCGACCGCGCGGCGGATCTGGACGCTTACCCCCGTCCGCTGACTCGCGACCTCGCGACCTGCCGCGCCGCGGGCGTGGATGTCGTTTTTGCGCCCGATGCTGCGTCGATGTATTTTCCAGACCGCTCCGTCACGGTGACGGAGACGATGCTCTCGCGCGGCCTCTGCGGAGCAACGCGACCCGGCCACTTCGACGGCGTTTGCACGGTGGTGCTTAAATTATTCCTGCTCAGCGGCTGCGATGCTGCGGTGTTTGGCGAAAAGGACTTCCAGCAGCTCGCTGTGATCCGCCGGATGGTCCGCGATCTGGATGTGCCGGTGGAAATCATGGCCGCCCCCACCGTCCGCGAAGCCGATGGCCTGGCCATGTCTTCCCGCAACACCCGCCTCACTCCCGAACAGCGCGCCGACGCACCGCGCATCCGCCAAGCCCTGTCAGCCGCCGCAGAACTGAAGAATCCCGCTGAAGCCCTGGCTTTCGCCCGCCGCGCTATCGAGGCCTCCCCCCTCGCACGCATCGACTACCTCACGCTGGTGGACGCCGTGACGCTGCAGCCGATCTCGGAAATTCTGCGGCCCGCAATCTTGGCCACCGCCGTTTTTTATGGCGATGTCCGGTTGATTGATCACGCCGCGGTCACGCCATGATCCACCCCACCTTCAGACGGGGGCAATTCGTCTGCGCGATGAATCCGTGGTTTGTGTTTTGCACCGAGAGGTCAGCACAAGTCCAGGCTTTCGAATCATACCAATTCTCAACAAAAACGTGACGATCCATTTTATAGAAAGAAAACCACTGATTGACTGATTAAACAGATTGAAGACTGGGAAAGGAGTTCTTTATCTTTTGTCTTAATCAGTAAATCTGTGAAATCAGTAGTTTCTTCACAAAATTAAAAGTCACATTGAA
>CAJXYV010000169.1 GCA_913063525.1 uncultured Verrucomicrobiota bacterium | reverse complement strand
GGCGAACACATCGATTACTGCGACGGCTTCGTGATGCCTTTCGCCATCGACCGCTACATCGTCATCGCCGGCCGCGCCAATGGCACGCGCCAAGCGCGAATCAGCTCTGCAATCAGCGAGGAAATCGTCACACTCGACCTGACCCAGCTCCAGGAGGTCAGCGAGCCGAAGTGGACCAACTACCTGCGCGGCGTCATTCGTGGTTTCCAAGACCGCGGTCACCAGATCCCCGGCTTCGATGCCTACATCCTCTCTTCCGTGCCGGGTGGTGCGGGCCTATCATCCTCCGCCGCGCTGGAGTGTGCCACCGCCACCTTCCTCGAAGGCCTGCTAGACACCGTGCTCGACACCAAGGAAAAGGCCCTGCTCTGCCAAAAAGCCGAACACGACTTCGCCCACGTCCCCTGCGGCATCATGGATCAATTCGCCTCCGCCTTTGGCAAGCCGAACCGCCTCGTCCTGATCGACTGCCAAACCGGCGAGCCCGAACTGGTGCCCTTCGAAAACCCTGACTTCACGGTTCTCATTTCGAACACAATGGTTCATCACGAACTTTCCGACGGAGGTTACGCCATTCGCCGCAAGCACACCGAAGACGGTCTCGCGATCATCGGCAAATCCTCGTGGCGCGACGTCAGCACCGAGGATGTTGAAAGCCACTGGAACAGCCTTGGCGAGCCCATCAACCGCCGAGCCCGCCACGTCGTCGGGGAAATTTCCCGCACCATCTCGGCTGCAGCGGCCCTTGCTCAGAATGATTTCGAAGCACTCGGCCCGCTCATGGCCGCCAGCCACGACTCCCTGCGCGATGACTTCGAAGTCTCCTGCAAGGAACTGGACATCCTCGTCGAGATCGCCCGCGCCATCGGCCGCGATGGCGGTGTCATCGGTGCTCGCATGACGGGCGGTGGCTTTGGCGGCTCCACCGTCACGCTTTGCGAATCTAACAAAGCCGCTGAAATCGCCGCGATCCTCAGCACCGAGTACCAAAGGGCAACCGGCATCACCCCCCAGATATTCGCCTCCCGCCCATCCCAAGGCGCGCATCTCGTCGGATAAATTCGCCGAATTGGCGCGTTGTATCACAGGTCGAAGGGCGCTATCCTAACGGCGAAATCAAGAAAGTCTATTTGTGACGAAATTGTCACAAATGCTGCTTTCGCGCCGGCTCATCGATCCCGCTAGTTTTTCACAGTCATGCATCGAATCCTAATCATCGAGGACGAACGCGATATCGCGGATCTGATTGGTTTCAATCTCCAACGGGCTGGCTACGAAGTCATCAAAGCGAACGATGGCATCGAGGGTACCGATGTCGCCCTGCGCGAGCGGCCCGATCTGATCCTCCTCGATCTGATGTTGCCTGGGCGCGATGGCTATGCGGTTTTCCGCGAACTTCGCCGGGACCCCCGCACCGCCAACACTCCGGTTATCATGCTGACCGCCCGGGCACAGACCGAGGATCGGATCCAAGGGCTGGAGGCAGGAGCCGACGACTACCTCACTAAGCCCTTCAGCCCGAAGGAGCTGGTGCTGCGGGTACAGGCGGTCCTCAAGCGCTTCAATACCAGCCCGGGTAATGTCGATTTCACCCACGGTCCCTTTCGTTTCGATAAAAACGCCCTGAAGTTCTATCTCGATAGCGAGCCTACAGAGCTCACTTCGATCGAGTTCAAACTACTGCTCTTCCTGTGTGAGCGTGCAGGCAAAGCCCAAGACCGCAATGACCTACACTGCACCGTATGGGGCTACAGCGATGCCACGCATAGCCGCACGCTCGACACCCACATGAAGCGACTGCGCCAAAAGCTCGGCCCTCATGGATCTTGGGTTGAAACAGTCCGCGGCATCGGTTACTCCGTCGCCAAAGCCGACGCATGAGCAACTTCTTCATTATCCTTGCAGCAGGCACGACGGGGGTCGCGCTGGCGATTCTTTTGCTCCACCAGCGCCGCGCCCGCAGACGATCCGCAGCCGAGGTTGACGCATGGAAACTCCGCCTCGAACGCGATCTGAAGCAAGCGCGCGAGGTACGAAATAGCCTGCTAGACGCGCTCGGCGATGCATTTTTGATTGTCGATACGAATGCGAATATTCGTTTTGCCAACGCCGCCGCGCGTGCTCTTTTCGGACAGCGTGAGTTGATTGATCGGCCCGTGCGCGAAGCGTTTATTGATCCTCGCCTGGCAGATGCCGTGATCCGCTGCCAAGCGACGGGCGAGCCCGTGCAGTCGCGTGTCGTTTTCTCCCAGCAAACATCGCCGCTCGGCGACCTCGAAACCCGTGGTTTCAATGCTTGGATCATCGACGCCGCCCAGCTAGCCAATCTTCCCAGCGGCACGCACAGCACCCGCGTGATTATCCGCGACGTGACTGCCGAGCACCAATTGGAACAAGTCCGCAAGGATTTCGTGGCCAATGCATCGCACGAACTCCGCACTCCGCTCGCCATCATCCAAGGCTATCTGGAAAACTTGATCGACGACGACGTGATCAAAGAACCGGCGATGGCGCGCCGATTTTTATCGGTCATGCGCAAGCACACCGAGCGAATTTCACGTATCGTCGAGGACATGCTGGTCATTTCTCGCCTCGAATCTGGCGAGGTCAACACGCTTAAAATCGAACAGTTTCCCTTCCGCTCATGCATCCAGGATATGATCGAACGCCTCGAATCGGTGATCCGCAACCAACAAGCCGAGGTGGTCATTGCCATGCCGGACTCTGGCCTCGTGATCCACGGCGACCGCTTTTACTGGACACAAGTACTTTTCAACCTAGTCGAAAACGCGCTCAAACAAAACCCCCACAACCATGTCCGCGTGGAAATCGGCTGCAAGGCGGTCGGTGAAAACGTCGAGATCTGGGTGAGCGACAACGGGGTCGGGATTCCCAGTGCCGACCTGCCCCACATATTCCGCCGCTTCTTCCGTGTCGAAAAACACCACTCGCAGCAGGAGATCAAGGGCACCGGCCTCGGTTTATCCATTGTCAAACGCGCCATCGAAGCCCACGGAGGCACAATCGGCGTGACTTCAGTTCCCGGCCACGAGACCAAGTTCCACATCGCCGTTCCGCACGAACGGCGCTGAGCATCCGGCATGCGCCAGCAAATTGCGCATCTTTTTCGGAAAAAATCCGTGCGACTACGGAAAAAATTCGCGTTACTTCCGGCGGACCGTGACTAGGAGCCGTTCCACTTCACCCTCTTTCTTAATGTCCGCTTCTTCCAGCCAGATCCTACACAAGGAACGCATTCCCGCAACAGGCTGCTTGGTGGTTCCCGGCCGGATCCATTTGGACATCGCTATTTCCCTAGAAAAACTCTTCACGAAGCGTAAAATCACTTGGCTGATCGAGGAAACCGCGCACTGCGACGCGAATCTGCGCAGCTACCTGGAAAAATCCAATTCCGGCGCGATGTTCTCCGCCGAAGATACCGCCCCCGCAGACGCCGGCAGCCAGCTCAGAGGTTTCATCGAGAACGATGGGGTCCTGATTTTTGTGCCCAGCCGAGCCACCGCCCGCAACGGCACCGCCTGTCACATTCCGACAGCTCACCTCAAAGTACTTTGCGCCTTCGGGTTGCCGATTTTGCCGGTCGCCGTCGATGTTCCTCGCGAATCGTGCCTTTCCATCGAGTCCAAATCCTCATTGCCAAGTGCGGTCATCGCCATCGGCGAGTTGATCTCCGCAGAAAGCGCCAGCCTATCTGCATTTCAACAGGCTCTGCTCACCGCCAACGAAGAAGCCTACAGTACCCGCCCACTCTTCAAGGGCTCGCTAGCCATAGCGCTGCTCGAAGGACTCAAAAAATACGGTTCCAAAAAACGCATCCTCGACGGTTCGGACGACACCGAGCTCCCCTTCCACAAAATCCTCGCTGCCGCGATCGTCTTTTCCAAGCACATCAGGCGCGAAACCGTAAAGCCGCGAGTGGCCGTCGTCCTGCCTCCTGGCAAGGCCGGTCTCATCGCCAATCTCGCCGTGCTCTTCGCCGGGAAAACCCCGGTCAATCTCAACTTCACCGCCGGCCACGAAGCGATCAAGTCCTGCATCCGCCAAGCCGATGTTGACCGCTTCATCACCGCGGATCCGTTTGTCCGTAAAATCTCAGGCTTCCCGTGGCCGCCGAATCGAGACCTCATTTTCATCGAGCGTGTCCTCCCCACCCTCAAGAAGAAAATCATCACCTGGGCCATCGTTTCAAAAATCCTGCCCACTCCGCTGCTCGGTCGCCTGCTGCGATTGAACCAGCGCAGCGGCGATGACGAAGCCACGCTACTTTTCACCTCCGGCTCCTCCGGCGAGCCGAAAGGCGTCGCTCTCAGCCACCGGAACGTGCTGGCCAACGTTTGCCAATTCGGCACCCGTCTCGACCTGCCGAAGAACTCCGCAGTCCTCGGCTGCCTGCCGCTTTTTCACTCGTTCGGCAGCACCGCCACCCTCTGGTTCCCGGTCATTGAAGGCATCAACCTCGTCACCTATCCTAGCCCGTTAGAAACCAAGCGCCTCGCGGAGCTCATCGCGCTGCATCAGGTCAATATCTTCCTATCCACTCCCACCTTCCTGCGCGGCTTCATGAAGCGCACCGATCCCGCGCAGTTTGCCTCGCTCAAACTCGTCGTCACTGGCGCGGAGAAGCTGCCCAAGTCCCTCGCCGACGCCTTCGAGGAAAAATTCAGCATCCGCCCCCAAGAAGGCTACGGCCTCACCGAGACCTCACCCGCCACCAACGTCAACCTGCCCGACCCCGAGGCCAAGCCCAACACCGTAGCGTTGCCCTCCTCGCGCAGCGGCTCCGTCGGCCAGATGTTGCCCGGCATCACCATCAAAATCACGGACCCCGTCACCGACCAGAATCTTCCGCTCAACCGCCAAGGCATCATCTGGCTCAAAGGCCCCAACGTCTTCCACGGCTACCTCGGCGATCCCAAGAAAACCGCCGAAGTCCTCAGTGCCGATGGCTGGTTCCGCACCGGCGATGTCGGCCGCGTCGATGACGACGGCTTCCTCTATATCGAAGGACGCATCTCCCGCTTCTCCAAAATCGCCGGCGAAATGGTGCCCCATGAAACTGTCGAAGCCGCCATCAACAAAGTCCTCGGCCTCGACAATGATACCGAGCGCCGCATCGCCGTCGTCGGCATCCCCGACGAACAAAAAGGCGAAGCAATTCTCATGCTCTCCACCATCACCGGCCCCGGCCTCGAACAAGAGTGCATCGGCCTTCGCTACAAACTCCTCGACGAAGGACTTTCCCCGCTCTGGTGCCCCAAGCGCATCATCCCCGTTCACGAAATCCCCGTCCTCGCCTCTGGCAAACTCGACATCAAAGCCTGCGAGATCCTCGCCAAAAAAAGTCTCTGAAAAATCTAAGTGACCCGCCAAGACGCCAAAAAACACCAAGACATCTTCTCTCCCTTTGCGTCCCTTAGCGACTTCCGCGCCTTTGCGGTAAACCCCTTCATCCAAATCCAC
>CAJXYV010000168.1 GCA_913063525.1 uncultured Verrucomicrobiota bacterium | reverse complement strand
CAAGTCCTCGCCGCCGAACAACTTTCGGGCGAGCGCGTCGATTCGCTCGTCTTCATGGGCATGGGCGAACCGCTGGCGAATCTCGACAACCTGCTCGCCGCCATCGGCCTGATCACGGGGCCAAAAACGCTGCACCTCGGCGCGCGCCACCTGACGATCTCCACCTCTGGCCTCGTCCCGCAGATCAAGCAACTCGCCGACCACCCGCAGCAAATCCGCCTCGCGATCTCGCTCCACGGTGCCACCGACGAAGTCCGCCAGCAGATCATGCCGGTGAACAAAAAGTGGCCCGTCGCCGAGTTGTTCGAAGCGCTCGACCAATGGAACGCCAAAAAGACGCAGAAGCTCACGCTCGAGTACATCCTCATCAACGGCGTCAACGACTCGCTCGAACAAGCAGCCATCCTCGCCCGCCACGCGCGCCGTCTCGGCGCCAAGGTCAACCTGATTCCCTACAACACCGTCGAGGGACTGGAATGGAAACGCCCGCCGAACAACCACTGCCGCGCCTTCCAGGAAGTCCTCAAAAACGTCGGCGTCACCGCCAACCTCCGCCTCGAAAAGGGCCACGACATCGACGCCGCCTGCGGCCAGCTCCGCCTGAAACAAGAAACGGCGGAAGGAATCATCGAGGCACCTAAGAAACGATAAGACCTTCCGACGCGCGGGAAAGCCGCTAAATCTGCAAGGTCCGCTCAAACTCCTTGAGCATTTCCATAGCTTCGACCGTGGTTTGGTAGGAAAACCACGTTAAGGCAGCCACCGCCACGGTGATTACCAATTTCCACGGGAGGAGCAGTCGCGGATGCCACCAGACCATCGGCAGGGCCAAAGGGCCGACGCTGCCGAGCGCAAATATCATGACCCACGTCCGGAAATACCACGGCAGTTTGTTAGACGGCGTGGTCCCGTGGAGGAACTCGCTGCAGTGCTTGCATTTGATCGCTTCGTCTTGGATCTCCTCGGCGCAGTAGGGGCACTTTTTCATGGATGGGAAGTCGTGCGCTTTTTGGGAGGGATCACTCGCATTCTTCCGCGCGGGAGGAGGCGGCGAATTTTTTTCAGGAAACCCGTTCTGCGATGTATGCCGCCAAGCTGGTCGGCGTCGCGAGGTTTTCGCGGGTGAGATCCTTCGGCTCCAGTTCGATGTCGAAGCGATCGTGGATGGCAGCCACCAGCTGAACCACCGCGGTGGAGTCGAGACCTGCCGCAGCCAGATCTCCATCTTCGGGAAAATCCCAGTCCAACTCGATCACACCCTCGTCATTCAACCAGTCGATCAATTCCGTGGCGGTCAGTGAATTCTTGTTCGAAACTCGCATGTGCGAAAACGGTGCGATGACTTTTTCAACCCATCAAGCGGAAAGGTTAGGAAAAAAATATTTTCCCAACCGAGCGGGCCAACTCAGGCCAGCTTTAGCGAAAAAACCAACGAGTCGCGGCCGCTCGCTTCGAACTGAGCGCGGCGGGTCTGCGGCAGATCCTCCACCGTCGCCGGACTGTACCCGAGCTTGCGCGTAAAGAAGTTGGCCGCGCGGTTGCTCAGCGCAAAGACCCGCGCGATACCGCGTTCGCGGGCGACCGCTTCGGCGTGGCGCACCAGCTCGATGCCATAGCCCCGGCCTTCATGCGCTTGCTTGACATAGAGGCAAGCCACTTCGGCGCAGCCTTCCGCGCGGTATTCGTGCAGGGCCACGCAGCCGACGACGTTGTCGTCGATCGCCATGACGTAAAAATCGGAGATGCGCGACTGGATGTCTTCGTAGTTGCGCTCGACCAGTTTGGTGCGACGCACCGAGCGGCCGATCATACCCAGCAGCTCGGGGATGTCCTCTTCGCGCAGTTCGCGGATAACGCGGTAACTGTCGGCGTGGATCATGGTGCCCACGCCTTCGTTGGAGAAAAGCTCATCGACCAGCACCCCTTGCTGGCGGCCGTTGAGGACATGGACCCGCGGCACGCCGCGCTTGCAAGCCGCTGCCGCCGCACGCAGCAGTGCGGCTCCATTCGCATCGGTATGGGTCGTCAGCGCCTCGGCATCTGCGGCGCGGATGGCGTGGGCCGGCGCACCATCGATGAGGATCGCCTCTTCCAGCAGGGTGATGATCTTGGAAACGCCGATGCCGCGGGCAAAGTCCACCACCGGCACATCGAGCGGTCCGGTGGCCGATGCATCAATGATCGCCGACTGGCCACGCGCGAGAATATCCAGCGCCTCGCGCACGGCCCGCGGATCCGTGATCGGGCGGGAAACGCGGGCGGCCAGGATTTCGCACTCCAGCGTCCAGTCATAGAGATCCTTCAAGTCGCCACCCAGTACGCCGAGCACCAGCTTCACGCCGAGGTCTTCCAGCACGGCCAGATCGAGCAAGGTTTCCGCGACGGCGGGCTCGGGCAGCAGCCCGGCCTCGATGAGTACGAAAAAGACTTTCCCGCGGAATTGGGGAATATATTGGAGGACCTCCCGCACGTCACTTTGCTGCGCCACGGCCTTTTCCTATCAAACCCACACCGCCCCGCAAGCGCGCGTTTGGCCAAACTCGCTTTGCGGGCGGTTTGCCCGCGCGGCTTCCGAAAGATACCCCGCCCATCGGATCGCGGCTCGGGCGCCGAACTACGCTTTATTTGGCACGGGGAATTTCAAAGTCTTCGGCCCTTTCGGCCTGCCGCTGCGGTTTTCGCTGGTAACGACATAGCCCATGGCGCGGTAGAGTGGGCAATCCTCGCCCAGATCCTGGTGCCCCCGCACGCCGTAGGCGATCATGGTCAGTTGGTCGGACAATGCTTTCTCCCCCTTGTCCCGCTTGCCCCGCAAGCCGCTAAGCACAGCTTCCGCTTGCAGGATTTCCAGGCGCACCTCGTTAGCATTGCGCATTTGCATCTCTAGGTCGGTGACTTTGATGGCGGCCAACTCGATGTCCGGCGCGAACTGGCGCCAAGCCGTGAGGAAATGGCGCGCGCGGACGAGGACAGACTTGTTGCGTAATTCAGACATGGCGATCGGCTTGCGGTTGGGGTGGTTGCACGGTCGGCGGCTCTGCACTGAAGTATTTCAGGCGCGCCGAAAAGAATGCGATGCCACTGGATTAACCTTTTCCCGAACCGATCACAATGTTTTTGAAGCCCCCCCACGCGCGCGGCGGCGGAACTCTGCCGCAGGCTGGGTCCACGCCTCGCCTCACTTGGCTAGGTCGGGGCGGACACGGTCGGCAATGAGCCGGTAGGTTTCGGCAGTGAAATGGAGCTTATCCTCGACAAGCAACTCGGGCCGCGGCTGGCCGTTAGCGTCGAGCAGTAGATCGTAGATCTCGATGTAGCGGAGGTGAGCCTTGCCTTGGACGTATTCGGAAATCCGGGTGTTGACTGCCTTCTCCTTCTCGTGCTGCGCCCAGCGTTTGACGCTGGGGGGATTGGAAATGAAAATGATGTCGGTATTGGGGAGCTTGGCGTGGACCGTAGCGACGAATTCCAGATAGTCGGCA
Source organism: uncultured Verrucomicrobiota bacterium (assembly GCA_913063525.1). Classification (GTDB taxonomy): domain Bacteria; phylum Verrucomicrobiota; class Verrucomicrobiia; order Verrucomicrobiales; family Akkermansiaceae; genus Luteolibacter. Next base: position 2,076 of record CAJXYV010000168.1, on the reverse strand, counting down.
AAGACCTGCTCCACCGTTCGCTTCAGACCGGAAAGATCATTGCCACCGGCCCGCAAGTAAATGGCCCGCGGCGCGTACGGAAAGATGATACGCGGAGCAAAGTGGGTCGCATCCATGATCGCCGAGCCGCCAAAGCCGCGGTTGATGACTTGATGCGGCGAAAAATCCTGGGCCAGCGTCGTCCAACGGCGGCAATGCGAGGAACCGATAAAAAGCACTGCACCCTTCGGCGGCGGCGCCGCGAGGTCGGCCTGTTCGTAAGCGGCGATCTCCTTTTCCCACTTGCCGAAGTCGTGAGCAGCTACAACGGCAACTGCATCGGCAGCCGCGACGGGCCGCAACGGTGCCAACAAGAGAAGCGCGAGCGATATGAGTCTGAGCTGAATTTTCATGTGAACGGTACTGATCTAGCGGATTTCCACTTCGTTGCCGATGCGGGTGAGCAGGCTGACTTCTTCCATATCTTGGGAGCGCAGGACGATGCCTTGCGGACTGGCATCCGCCGTCTCCGCCGCGCCGCGGATCTGGAAGGGCGGCTTACCCGCCACGATGATTTTCTCCGCTCCGCGGTAGTCTTTCGACTGTGGCAGGACCGGGTGGCCTGCCAGCTCGGCCAGCTTGGAGCTGATGGTGGTCCGTCCCGCCGCGAGCTTGCCCGCCACATTGCAGTGCAGGATCGGATATTCGCGCAGGAACCGCCCGCCGTCCCAGATGGAAAGCAACTTGTGCTGCGGGTCGACGAGCAGGCGGAACTCCAGCGGCATCACCACGATTTCTTCGCCGGGCTGTATGTTTTTCAGCTCCATCATGCCGTTGAGATACATCGTGCAGTCGATGCTGGTCTTGTACTCACCGGCGATGCTGAGAAACGAGTTGCCGCGTTTCACGACGTGGATCTTTTTCCCCTCCATGTGGGTCGTGGAGAGGACCTCGTCCAGATTCATTTCCCCGACGATGCGGCGGGCGATCGGTGCCGAGGACGACGAGGGGAAAACGTTGACGATCGCCGTCAGCTTTTCGCGCGCCTCGTCGAGCTTGCCCACGGCCAGCAGCTCGTGCGCCTTTTGGAAGGCCCGCTCGCCGGGATCAATGTGCGGCAGCTCTGCCGAATCGAGCATTTTGGCGAATTCAGCGTCAGGCTGCTTGCCCACCACCTCGCCCGGGCTAGGGATGATCCTTGCGAAAACTCCGCCCAACGGCGCAACGGCGATGTGATAACCCAACATCGCGGTGAAGAGCATCACCCCCAATACAGCCGCCAGTGCAGCCAACTTGAAAAGCGTCCGAAAGCTCATGATCGCAACGTTTTACATCAGGCCGCGGCGCCTGAAATCAAAGGCATTGATCTCGTGCGAGCGGAGGATCATTTCAAATGAAAACTTGAGGATCGAGATTTCCCAAGCGTCGTCCACACCTTCGATGATGGCGCGCGATGGATTGCCGCTGCGGCGGACATCTTCCAGCACCCGTTCGCGGACCGAGTCGATCGTGTCGTGGATGATCTCCTCGTGGACTTGGCCGCGGCGAAACCGGAATCCGTATTGCAAAAAAGCGAGATCCTTGCCCTCGTCTTTCAATTTCTCCACCAGCTTGTCAAACCGCGCGCGGGCAGACGAGTCGAAGCCCTCCAGCTCCACCTCCTGGTACGCCGTCGGCCGCAGAATGCGCGGCCGCATCGCCTCCACCTCCCCCGTGCGGATCCGCACCTCTCCCACTCGGTCCATCAGCTCGCTGATCAGCTGGAACTCAAAGCGGGTCTCGCCAAACGTGTCGATCCGTCGGTCGGGCTCGCGGAGAACCTTGGTCGTTTCCAGCGCATAGTGGATGTCGTCGGGAGAATGCATCGTCCAAAGAGCATCGCCCAGATCCGGAGCAATGCAATAAAAAGGGCGGACTCTTTTGAGGAGCCCGCCCTGTGAGTCTAGCTTGCGCCTGTTGGGATCAGGCCTGCTGGCTGGTGATGTAGTTCACCACGTCGCCGACGGATTGAAGCTTCTCGGCTTCTTCATCCGGCACTTCGATGTCGAATTCTTCTTCGAAAGCCATCACCAGCTCCACGGTGTCGAGCGAGTCGGC
>CAJXYV010000167.1 GCA_913063525.1 uncultured Verrucomicrobiota bacterium | reverse complement strand
TCGCGATTGCCCTTCGGTCAGCGTGTACTTCACGTTCGACGAGGCCACGCTGGCGCTGCAAGGCGCCGAGACCCGCATCGAGCGCGTGCCGATCGCCGCCAACCTGCGCCACGACCAGCTCGACCAGGCCGTCACCGAGGCCGCGCTGACCGGCGCGGCGCCGGCGATGGTCAACGGCGACCGCACGCGCCTGGTCCAGGTGTTCGCCAATCTCCTCAACAACGCCGCCAAGTTCACCCCGCCGAAGGGCCGCATCGAGCTCTCGGCGAGCACGGAGCAGCAGGGCGCCGTCGTGCTGACCGTCGCCGTCGCGGTTGCCGTGGTCCCCGCAGGATCGGCAAATGTCACCGACGGCGGACTCAGGTACCCCGAACCACCCGCCACCGGGGTGATCGCCGTGACCAGCCCACTGGAGTTGATCGTTGCCGTCGCCGTCGCCGTCAAATTGCTGTTGGCGTGGGGCGGTGCGATCGTGACGATCGGCGCAGTCGTGTAACCGAAACCGCCGGAACCATCGACCGTCAAAGCCGTGACCCGACCGCCCGCGGTCGTGACCGTCGCTTGCGCCGCATTGGAAACCTTGTTGCTGACGTTGGTCAGCGAAATATCCCCCATCCACAAGCCCGCCAGCGAGGACGTTTGGGCGCTGACCGGCAGATACACGTCCATCAAACCACCGCTGTCGGTGACGCGCAGCAGCGAGGCGAACTGTGCATCGGCGGTCGCCGCCGCCATCGTCGCATCGCCGCGGTTGATCCCGAACAACAACTCGACCGTGGTGCTCGGGGCGATCGCCTCGGTGTAGGCGGCGGTGATCGGGGTTTCCGTCCAGAGCAAGGTGCTGGCATTAAAAGTGCGCTTGGTCAGCGGCACTGCCCCCGCGACAGCGACCTGGCCGCTGGGTGCCGGCTCGCTGACAGTTGGGGCCAGGGTCAAGGTCACCGCGGCAGCGCTGCGGTTGCGGACGAGCACCTTAACGACCGAAACATCGCGCCCGAAGGCGAGGCCGCCACTCACGCTGGGGCTGATTTCCAACGGCGCGCAGAAGTCACCGGTGACTTCGGCTGAAAACCAATAGGCCTGGGTGGCGTCGAGGCGTTCCGAACTCGTCGCGAACACTTGCAGCGGATTACCCGCGCCGAGATCGCCGCCGACGTACTTGTAAATCTTGGAATTCGCCGCGATCGCCGCGGGGAAGGTGGCGAAATAGCTGTTCATCGTCGGGTAGCTGCTGCCGCTCTGCAGGCTCGGGAATCCGAGCAAGTTCGCGCCGTTGCGAACCCACGAATTCGCGGGCAGCTGGGGCGACTGTTTGAGCGTCACCGAATAAGTATTGGATGCCGCGCCATCGCACTTTACCAGATACGCCGTCTGGCCGATGAGGCTCTTAAGGCCACTTTCTGTAGGAAAACCGCGCCTCCACACACTCCATTCCGCCGTGCCGGACGAAGGAATCAGCGGCGACTGCATGAACCCGACCTGCGTCGGATTGGGGTTCCAGCGCCAGACCTCCAGCACCGTGCTTGGCAGCAGGATATCGAGCGTGTCCTGCGTCGCATCGCCCGTCAGGTAGATCGCGTTCCAGCCGCCCTTGAGCGAATACGTCGTGGACTTCCACTGCGCGTGCGCCGGGGTCGCAAACCACAGCGGAGTGAGAAGAAGAAGAAGCTTTTTCATTGGAAAGTTAAGGAGCGGGGACACTCCTGTACCCACCTTCAGAATGCGGAAGAAACGACAAGAGTGCCATTGCCCCTTAATGAGTGATTTGATCAGACCGCGAAGCAGTAAAAATTTTTAGTGCCGGAGCGCTACGCAGCAATTTAATTTCAACAACCAGAAATTTCCTCCCTTCGCCCGCACCCGCCAAGGAAAAAAATGATTTATTTTTAGACAAATCCACGCTGAAGGCAGTTGCAACGAAGAGTGACACGCCTCCATCTCGAAGATGCGAGGTCCCGTCTCGAAGATGCGAGGTCCCATCTCGAAGACGCGAGGTCCCATCTCGAAGATGCGGGGTCCCATCTCGAAGATGAGAGGTCTCGTCTCGAGGACGCGAGGGCCCGTCTCGAAGACGTGGGGTCCTGTCTCACTGCCCTCCTCGTGGGAAAAGTGCTACTGGGAAGAATTCTCCAAACGCGGCGTGGACCGCGTCGCCCTCATCACCCCGCCGGGCGAGGGCTGAATCAATGCTTTTCCAAAAGATCGCCCTCGACGTACTGGTGAATCAGGCCAGAGATCAAAGTCTGATAAGGGATCCCTTTTTGGAGTGCATTCTTCTGAATTCCCAACAAATCGTGGCTGCTCAGCCGCACGTTGATGCGTTGATCTTTTTTAAAAGTGTTTTCAGACGCCTGTTTCAAATCGGCAAGCACTTGGCGAGAAGGCCTTTCAATTTCCATCTCTCCTCGCTCAAGCACTTCCATGAGCTCGGATTCATCATTCATTTCTAGTGCTTTAGGCGTTTTCATTGTTTTGCTCTTCTCGGTATCGTTTCGTCATTTTTCTGGAGGGAAAGGCAATCTTGAGAAAAAACGTCTGCTGGTCCTGAACAAAGGGAACGGCGAAGATCTGCCCGTCGATAGGAATTAGAAAAATTCTCTGATTCGGGTACTTTTTCGGATTCCAATGTTTTGCCACCGCCCAGAGACGGCCCGACCCGAGAAGTAGCGCAATCTCCTCAAAAGAGATACCACGCTCTCGTTTGATTATTTCGTTCTTCTCTGGATCCCATTCGAAAACCACCGACACAATGTGTGCCTAATCGGCATCCACGTCAAGACACAAAGTGCAGGAAAAAAATCGGGGCCTCCTTACTGCGGCATCATGTAGGCCAGCAGCGTGCCGAGGCGCTCGCGCAGTTGCGAGCGGGGAACGATGGCGTCAATCAGCCCGTGCTCGAGCATGAACTCGGCGGTTTGGAAACCCGGCGGCAAGTTTTGGTGGGTCGTTTCCTTGACCACGCGTGGGCCGGCGAAGCCAATCATGCACTTGGGCTCCGCCAAGTTGATGTCGCCGATGGTCGCAAAGGACGCGGTGACGCCGCCCGTGGTGGGGTGGGTCAGCAGGGAGATATAAGGCAGTTTGGCCTCGGAAAGGCGGGCAAGCGCGCCGCAGGTCTTGGCCATTTGCATTAGCGAGAGCATGCCTTCCTGCATCCGCGCCCCGGACGAGGCGGAAACGATGATCATGCCGCGCTTTTCGGCGATCGCCATTTCGATGGCACGAGTGATTTTCTCACCGACCACCGAGCCCATCGAGCCGGCGAAGAATTTGAAATCCATGACAGCGATCATGGAACGCTGGCCATTGATGCTCAGGCGGCCGGTGATGACGGCGTCATCCAACCCGGTTTTCTCGCGAAGGCCTGCGGTCTTTTCTTCGTAGCCCTTGAATCCGAGCGGATTGGCGGAAAAAAGACCGATTTCCGTCTCCTCGAAGGATCCGGGATCGGCCAGCATCGCGACGCGCTCGCGGGAATCGACCAGAAAGTGGTGGCTGCAATGCATGCAGACGTGGAGGTTCTGCTTGAGCTCGAGAACGTGAACCAAGGCGCCGCAGTCTAAGCATTTGACCCACAAGCCCTCAGGCATGTCTTCACGTCGGTCGAGGCTGCGAAGGCGGGGTTTGTTGAAGATGCCCATGAGATTTGGAAAGTTGAGGTTCGGGGGGCGATCTGACATCTCAGAACTCCCGTTACGGCGATGCTAACGACCGAGCGGGATGCCGACAATCCCCATTTGAGGGAAGTGCCGTTTTGGGCGCTGATTTTAGGTTGCAATTCTCACCCAATGCCGCGAAAAAAAGCCCGCGCAAATAATCAACACTTCCGTAGCAATTGATGAATACCCTCCGTTTTGTAAGTGGTTCGTCGCTCATCCTCGCAGGATGGCTCGGGGCAACGTTTTTGAACGAGGTGCCCGCCCAGAGGTATCCAAGGCTCGATAAGAAACCGACAGTCGCCGAATCATCGAATCCCGCTAGGCCCATTGGCGTGACGGTCACCAAAACCGGCGTGCAAAGTACCGAGCGACTTTGACAAGCGCGATTGCACGGGTTATTCCATCACCATGCGATCGCTGATAAAACACGTTCTCAAGCGCACGGAACCCACCGATGATCTCCACGTCGCCGGTTGGGTGCGGACTCGGCGGGATTCGAAGGCATTTTCCTTCCTTGAGCTCAACGATGGCACTTGCCTAGGGAATCTTCAGATCGTCGCGGACGCGGAGATTCCCGGCTACGAGGCGATTTCAAAAATGACCACAGGAGCCTCGGTCGAGGTGCGCGGGAAATTGATCCCGTCGCCCGCCGCGGGGCAAACTTGGGAAATGCAGGCGACTTCGCTGAAGCTCATCGGCGAAGCACCCGAAGATTACCCGCTGCAGAAAAAAGGCCACGGCCCGGAGTTCTTGCGCTCGGTCGCGCACCTTCGCCCGCGCACCAATCTTTACGGCGCGGTGTTTCGCATGCGCAGCCGCATGGCCTACGCCGTGCACCAGTTTTTCCAACAGCGCGATTTCATTTACATCCACACGCCGATCATCACGGCCAGCGACTGCGAAGGCGCCGGGGAAATGTTTCGTGTGACGACGCTGCCCGACGACAAGATCGGCAAGGCCGAGGATGACTTCTTTGGCAAGCGCGCGTTTCTCACGGTCAGCGGCCAGCTGGAGGGCGAGACCTTCGCCTGCGCACTTTCTAACATCTATACCTTCGGGCCCACTTTTCGCGCAGAAAACTCCAACACCTCGCGCCACGCCGCGGAGTTCTGGATGATCGAGCCCGAAGTCGCCTTCTGCGATCTGGAAGGGGACATGGATTTGGCCGAAGCACTCGTCAAACACCTCGTGCAAGAGGCTCTTGACCACAGCGAGGGCGACCTCGCGATATTCGAAAAGTTCGTCGATAAAGGGCTGCGCGAGCGGCTCGAGTTTGTCGCCAGCCGGCCCTTCGAGCGTATCAGCTACACCGACGCGGTGAAGCTGCTCATCGCCAGCGGCAAAACCTTCGAGTTTCCCGTCGAATACGGCCTCAATCTCCAAGCCGAACACGAGCGCTGGCTGACCGAAGAATACTTCAAAAAGCCCGTCACCGTTTTCAATTATCCAAAAGCGATCAAGCCTTTCTACATGCGTCTCAACGACGACAACGAAACCGTGACTGCCATGGATGTTCTGGTGCCCGGCATCGGCGAAATCATTGGCGGCAGCCAGCGCGAAGAGCGGCTCGATGTATTGCTCGGCAACTTCGCCAAACACGGCCTCGATCCCGAAGCCTACGACTGGTACATCGATCTGCGAAAGTACGGCAGCGTCCCCCACGCTGGGTTTGGCCTCGGCTTTGAGCGACTGCTTATGTTTGTCACCGGCATGGCCAACATCCGCGACGTCATTCCCTTCGCCAGAACCCCAGGCAACTGCGAGTTCTAAGCTCAGGAGTACCAGCTTTACTAAGCTCAGCAGTACCGGCTTTAGCCGGCGCGGGTCTCGAAAAAAGTCCAAAAAAGAGCCCGACTCCAATTGCTTGGAGCCGGGCATATACCTGGCGACGACCTACTCTCACAAGACC
>CAJXYV010000166.1 GCA_913063525.1 uncultured Verrucomicrobiota bacterium | reverse complement strand
GTCACGAGGCCACGAAAGGATTTAGAGGATCTGGCTTCAATCCTTCGTGCCTTGGTGGCTTCGTGCGAGCCCGTCTGGGTCTTTGGTGAAAACAGCAACTTAAGCGAAGTCCAGTCGACCTTCTAAGGAGTCGGGACACTCTTGTCCCTTCTTGATCCACCGAGCAGAGGAAGAAACGACAGGAGTGTCGTTGCTCCTTACTTGAAGCGCCGCTGGTATTCGCGGTGGAGCTCTTGGTGGCGCGCCTCCAACTCGGCGACCGTCAATAGCTCGAGGGTTTCCCGTGGACTCTGTGGGAGATTCAAAAACTCCTCCAACGACTGAATCCGCCCGAGCCAATAGCCTTGGGAACGACCTTCAACACGGCCTTTGGCGAGTAGTTTTTCGGCGACTGACATGATGGCTTTTTGCGCTTCAGATTTCGAACTCAGACTACGGTAGATCTGCTCCACGTCAAGGTCGCTGTCGACGTGGAGCACATAAATGAGGAGGCGGGCCAGCAGGATCTCGCCGATGATCAAGTCCTTCGTGGCGTACCATTCGAAATACGACAGCACCTGCTTCATTCGCGCGAACTTCATCAACTGCAGGATGCTCTGCAAGTCGTGACGGTCCTCGTCTTGCTCCGGGTCGTAGCGCGTCAGGTCGAGCAGAGCGTGGTGAAATTTAGGCAAAAACGGCAGCAAATCGGCGGCCAGATCGTCCGGAAACTTGAATAAATCTTCAAATGCGGTCGAGACGTTCCATCGATCAGGGCCTTGGTGGAAGACAAACGGCAGGACTGGCGGCAGGGGCAGGCCGTGCTCTTTGTGGTGTTGGACCAGGATCTCGAAAACGTAGCCGAACATCCGCAACGGCATGCTCGGGTCGACCGTGCTTTGGTGTTCGAAGAGCAGGTAAAACAGCGCGTCGTCTCCGCCGATCTTCACGTTAAAGAGCAAATCTGCAGACACTTGCTGGAGTCCCGACTTGATGAACGACGTCGGCAGGACTTTCAGCGTTGGCCAGTCGACTTTCGCGACGATGGCGGGCGGCAGGTGGCTTTTGAAAAACGCGATCGCCCGCGGCGGATCGGAGAACATTTCTTTGAAAAACGCGTCGTTGGGGAAGCCCGCGGGCATCAGGCTGTCGTCGGGGTTTTCCACGGTGCAGGGTAGCCCGATTGCGGCGGGCAGATCAAGAGAAGTCCGCAGCAAGTGGCTGTGTCCTCTGGCCCCAGACTGTTGCTGGGTCGTCCCGCCCGAAGGGATTTGGCGGGAGGCGGGACGCCTCCCCCAACGGTCTGGAGCGAGACGCACCAGCTACCTTGTTCGCTTTGTTGTCGTTGATTTTGTTTTGCCCGCTGGTGGAGCCGTGGGAGGCCGAAGAGATGGGATTCACCGAGCAGGGTACCGCGATGCTAAAGAAAAACACCACGGTCGCGAAGACTTGGACCGTGGTCGCGAAGACTTGGACCGTGGTCGCGAAGACTTGGACCGCGGTCGCGAAGACTTGGACCTTGGCAGGGTTGTGGCGCGATGGCTTCCGTAAGGCGTCTCAGCGGGTGCCTTCGTAGATCGTTACGACGCCGCCGGTGATCGGTTGGGAATCGGTTTGGCTGAAACCGCAGGATTCTAATAAATCCGTCATCCCCTTGCCGGAGGGGAAGGCTTCGATCGAGCCGCCGAGGTATTCGTAGGCGTCGCGCTGGCCGGTGAGCCAGCCCGCCATGTGCGGCAGGACGTGGTGGAGATACCAGCGGTAGGGCGCACGCAGCAGGCCTGCGGGCAGGGAAAAGTCGAGAATAACGAGGCGGCCGCCGGGCTTGAGCACACGATTCATTTCGCGCAGTGCTGCCGGATAGTCGGCCATGTTGCGCAGGCCGAAGGCGACCGTCACTACGTCGAACTCGTGGTCCTTGAATGGGAGTTTCAACGCGTCGGCGACGATGGTTTTGGCGATGCCGCGGCTGGCCGCGTGGACCAGCATCTCCGCGCAGAAGTCGGAGGCGATCACCTCGCACTGCGGGCACTGGTCCTGAATCTCGAGCGCGAGGTCGCCGGTGCCGCTGGCGACGTCGAGCAGCCGCTGGGGTTTCCATTTCCGGATGCGGGCGGTCACGACCTTGCGCCACCAGATGTCCATGCCGCAGCTCAGCACGTGATTGGTGAGCACGTAGCGATCGGCGATTCTCGCAAAGGCATCGTGGACGTATTCGGCATCGGGCATGAGGGATGGGTAAACTAGATCCCGCATCTGCCAAGTGCGAATTGCACGGCTGCGAATTGCACGGCGATCGTGCGGATGAACCAAGATCTCAGGAAGTGAACCACGAAATCGCACGAAGGACACGGATGATGAACGGATGGTTCGTCAGGTTTCGGCATTCAAGCCGATGAGCCTAACCGCAGTCACCGTTGTTTTCTCGTGGCCTTTCGCGCGCTTCGTGGTTCTTCCCTGGTCACCGCGTGGTTGCTGATTGCCGGTCTATGAAGGTCATGCCTCCGCGCAGTGGATGATGCCGATCGTGGCGAGATCACGTGACGGCGATCTCGCGCGGCTTTGCTTCCTCGCTGACGGGTACTTTGAGGGTCAGGATGCCTTCCTCGTATGAGGCCGCCGTCTTGCTGCCGTCGAGTCGGGCAGTGAGGCGGATGTTGAGGCCGTAGCGCTGGGCGGGGTTGGTGTCGCGAATCGTTTTCCAGTTTTCTGGAACGGTGTCGCAACGTCGGCCTTCGATTCTGAGGTTGGATTCCTGAAACGTGAGTTTCAGATCCTCTTTCCGCACTCCGGGCAGTGCAACTTGCAACGTCGCGCCGCTGTCGTCCTCTTCCGCATGGAAGTAGGGGCGCTGGATGGCGTTGGTTTGCTCCACGGTGATTTCCGTGCCGAACTCCGTTTCGAGCTCTACGTCAGGCTCGGTGTCGGTAGGGGTCATGCTTGCATTCATAAGATTGGGGGGTGAGTTATTGGATTTCGATCAGGGTGGGCTCGGCGGTGGTTTGCGATTTTTTGGGCAAACTGAGTTCGAGCACGCCGTTTTCGAGGTGGGCTGAGATGTTGGACGAGTCGACCTCCTCGCCGAGGCGCCATTGGCCCTCGAACTTGCCGCTGAAGGGGCGGTCGGGCGATGTTTCTGCGGCCACCTGCAAGGTGTGATCGTGCATGGTCAGCTTGATGTCATTCTTGCTGTAGCCTGGAAGGTCAAGGCGCAGAATCCAGGCGTTGTCGGATTCGTGAAACGCTTCGCGCGGACCCAGTGTGAAGGCTGGGTTGCGGTAGGTTTGGTCGAAAAAGCGGTCCAGCTCGCTGACCCAGGAGAGGGTAGGTTGATATCGTTGAATGAAGTTCATGGGATTGGGGGGGTATGGGGTAATTCGGACGCCACATTGCAAAATGACCGCACTGTGGATTTCCTTGAGATATCCCTTTGCAGAATCCGTGCTAGGCAGCCTAACGGTTATCTTAACCGGCTTGCCGCCAATGAAAGGTGATCGGAAATTGTTTGGCTCGTGTGGCAGCGCCTGAGGCAAACGGTTCGGCGCGGTCGGCCTTCGGAAGGCGAAGGTCCCTTTTCGGGTCGCGGATGTTGGCGGCGGCAAGCGCCAAGGAGTGGAGTTTATTTCTTCCAAAGGTAGACCCAGCGTTCGGAAACGGCTTTGCCGTGTTCGTCGAGCAGTTCGCAGGTCATGTCCATGTCGCCGAGGTCGGCGGGTGGCTCCAACACAAAAAAGGCGCGCAGGACCTGCGGCATATGGAGCGTGGGGCTGCGGCCGAGGCCGGCGGGGAGATCGTCAACATTCGGCATGCTGATGTCGGTGAGGCCTACGTGGACGAGCTTCACGGATTTCTGGTTGATGGTGACGGCCGGCTTGAGCTTGGAAATGTCGTCCCACTTTGGGTCGCCGACTTTCAATTCGGGCTGGAGGGGCTTGGCAAAATCGACGGTCATCAGCACTTGGTCGGGGCGCTGGACGGGATTGCCCGAGCGGGTGGCACGGACCGTGAAGAGGCCTGATGGCACGGGATCGCGCATCCAGCGCAGACGGTAGTGGAATTTCGCCGCTTTGCCGACTTCGAGCGCGGGCTGCGGCTCCCACAGCAGAATCACGTTGTCGTTGGTTTCATCCTGGGTAGGCATTTCGATGAGGTGGAGTTTGCCCAAGTCGAAGCCTTCCAGCGGCTCCACCCGCACACTCGGGCGGTTGTGGTAAAGCGCCTCTGGGTCCTGATACGAGGCGAACGAGCGATCGCGCTGCACCAGCGACCATGAGCGGGGCTTTTCGAGAGTGAAAACACAGTGACGGAACTGATCCTTGCTGGTTTCCAGCGGGCGGTAGTGGAGGTTGCCGCTGCCCAATTCCATCAACAGACCATCGCTGTCGTGGACTTCGGGGCGGAAGTCGTAAGGGCGCGGGTGCGTGCCTTCGCCAAACCAGAACATGCTGGAGAAGGGCGCGATTCCCAGCTGCTGCACAGGGCGGCGGAGGGTGATTTCGGCCTCGATGTCCATGACCGTCTCGGGCCCGGGAGTGATGCTGAATTGATAGGCACCGGTGACGCTTTCGCCGCTGATCAAGGCGCTGACTTTGAGGGTTTTCGAATCTTTTTCAGGTTTTTCCAAATGAAACTCCGAGAAGTCCGGGAATTCCTCTGACACGCCCGGCAAGCCGCTGTTGATCGAAAGGCCGCGCGCCGAGAGTCCGTAGGGCGCATCCTTGGGGATCGCCCGGAAATAGCTTGCGCCCATGAACACGAGGAATTCGTCCATGTAGGTCTCCGTGTTCAAGTGCGTGCGTGCGCGCCAGCCGGCGTAACCCGGAGGCGATGGAGTGCCGGCAGGCACCTTCTGTTTGCCGTAGTTAAAGAGGCTTTGGTCGAATTTGAGGGGTTGCGACGCACCGCCTTTGACCTCGTTGAGGGTCACCATTTTTTTCGCCGTCCATCCCGGGTGGAAGAAGTCGATCGAGAAAGGGCCCTTTTCCTTGGCCCACAAGCCGGAATCCATTTGGAAGCGGATGTCGCGGTGCTGGTCGTAGGTCAGGTTTTTCCAGAAATCCGCCAGAACCTGCTTCGGTTCGGCATAGGGCTTCGCGGCGATCGTTCGGGCCTGGGCACACAGCGAGGCGAACGAAAAATCCTCCGCCCTGACCAAATCAGCCGAGGATGCGATGAGTGCCAGCGTGGGAAAAATGATGGAGGAGCGAATGGACATGGCGCGGCAGATTCATGACGCGGGCAGCGGCGGAACGCAAGTGCGGGCTGCGGTGGAAGATTCGTGATCCGTCCGACCTGTCAGATCCGTCGGATCGCTATAAAATAAAAAAGACCCGATCCCTTCGTGTTCACGGTGGTTGACCCCATCCAGCGCGGTTGCTAGCGTCCGCACTCCTTCCATGAGCGCCGCACCGAACTACAAAGACACGCTGACTCTCCCGCAAACGACTTTCCCGATGCGGGGAGATCTGGTGCAGAACGAACCCGCCCGCCTCGCGCGCTGGGAAGACGAGGGGCTCTACGAGAAAATTCTCGCCCGCCGCCGTGCCGCCAAGGCGCCGGAATTCATTCTCCACGACGGCCCGCCCTTCGCCAACGGCGACGTCCACATGGGCACCGCGCTCAACAAGCTGCTCAAGGATCTGGTCGTCA